>JAAFJF010000042.1 GCA_013298815.1 Polaromonas sp.
CAAGAAATCGTCGATTTGTTTAGTCAATTCTTGGAAAGTCGTGCTAGTCGTTCGACCACAGCCTGGGCAAGCCGTCACGCTAGGTACAAAACTGCGTAAGCCAATGGATTGCAATATTTCGGATGCAATCACGACCTCTTGGGTGCGTGCCTCTCCGGGCTGCGGAGTTAAAGAGACGCGGATGGTGTCGCCGATACCCTCTTGAAGCAGTATTGACAAAGCGGTAGCAGATGCAACTGTGCCTTTTGTGCCCATGCCCGCCTCTGTCAGACCAAGGTGAAGTGCATAGTCGCAACGCTTGGACAGACCACGATAGACTGAAATCAAATCTTGTACACCACTCACCTTGCACGACAAAATGATTTGATTGCCGCTCAAACCCATGCTCTCAGCCAATTTTGCGGAGTCGATGGCAGAAGTCACCAAAGCTTCATACATCACTTGCTTGACATCCCAAGGTTGCGCTCTTTGCCCATTGGCATCCATCAAACTAGCCAAAAGTTCTTGATCCAAACTACCCCAATTCACACCAATACGGACGGCTTTGTTCCAACGTATGGCAGCTTCAATCATTTGACCAAATTGCCGGTCTTTTTTATCACCTTTACCAACGTTACCTGGATTGATGCGGTACTTTGACAGGGCTTGCGCGCAATCTGGAAAATCGGTCAGCAAACGGTGTCCGTTGTAATGAAAGTCACCAATCAACGGCACATCAACGCCCATGCGATCAAGTTGCTCGCGAATGTAGGGAACTTGCTGAGCAGCCTCTGGTGTGTTGACTGTGATACGCACCATTTCTGAACCTGCTAAAGCTAGTTCTTTGATTTGAATAGCCGTGCCGATAGCATCTACCGTGTCCGTATTCGTCATGGACTGAACACGAACTGGCGCATTTCCGCCTACCGTCACGATCCGCGAACCCCAAACCACGCTGGCTTGCATTGAATGTCGCGCTGCCGGTGCTGCGCTAGGAATCGACTCAAAATTTGACACGCAAGGCTCCATCATTTCACCTCAAACCGTGCGACATTACTTTTCGCTATGGAGATTAAATCAATCGGTTTTCCGCGCACTTCAACCTGAGTAGCGTCGGCTCTGCCCACAATAACCATCAATGGCAGAGCGCCAGAAATGCCTGCTGTCTCACCAGCAATAAGTAGTTTTTTAAATAACGTACTTCCCGTAGCACTTTTAACATCAACCCAGGTCTCACCCGTTGCCTTGAAAGTAACAAGGCTGTCTGTAGGGACCGAAGAATTTACAACCAATGGCGTTACGGGCGTTGTACTGGCAAGCTCAGCAATTGGCGCATTGGTTCTAGCGCTTTCGTTGGCAACTATGACCTCTTTTGCTTGACTGACGCCCACTTCTGGCAACGGTTTGGAAGCTGCGGGTACTTTTGAAACTGTCATTGCGGCATTTTTTGGCCAAAAATAAACCCCCGCGGCAGCCACGCATAAAAACAAAACACCCAGCAATAAAGGTGAGGTGAAAATTTCAGCTAGCCATGAATGCTTTGATGAATTTGCAGCACCGATAGGCGTATTGATAGCCACATCATCATGATTCAAGCGCGGCAATGCCGCTTTAGGCAATTTATCCAGAATGGGCTGCGCATCGATTTTGAGTGCTTGGCAAATACTTGAAGTCAATGCACGTACAAACACCATATCGGGCAGTAAATCCATTTGTCCGCTCTCAAGCGCTTCGATTCTTTTTACCGGAACCCTGAGAGAAACCGCTAATGCGGCTATATGCAAACCAGCATCTGTCCGCGCCTGCTTCAGCATTTGACCTGCGGTTACAGATAAATTTACTATAGCGCTGTCTTCATTAGATCCTGCATTTTGGTCAACAGAATTTTCACTCATCAAACGCACCTCTCTCGAATAAACCAAATTCACGTGAGGTCGGAAATTGCTTCCTCAATCGCTCTGCCAATTGATTGACACCAGAGTTATTGCCCATTTTTCTCTCAATTTTAGCGGCCAACCAAAGTGATTCCGCATTCACATAATCGTTATTATTTAAGCGACGTATGTAGAACTGTGAGCGGACCAAATCATTGCGTTTGTATAGCAAGTTAGCCAAATTAAAGGTTGCAATTGGGTTGCTGGCATCGAGCTCGAACGAGCGCAGAAAATTATTTTCAGCTTGTCGTGCGTCACCAGAACGCAGCAAACAAATGCCTTTTGCCAAGTATGTTTTAGCAGGTCCTGCGTAGTTTGGTGCTGTTAAAGCTTTGTCAAAATTGACCATCGCCTCGGGATAACGTGATTCCTGACAAGCCAGCCAACCCAAATTATGCAAAATATTTCCGTCTCTTGGGTTAAGCAAAATGCCACGGTTAAAACTATCGCGAGCCAAACCAAAATCGTTCAAGCGCATATAAATCAACCCACGCAAGCTGAATGCTTCTGCAGATCGCGGATCAGCAGCTATTGCAAGCTTTACTTCATCAAGTGCCACATTTGTTTGGCCTTGCTCCAAGTAGCCGACAGCAAGTTCCAATCTAATCTTGGCACGCTTTTGAATATCAGTTTCGTCTGATGCCGTTGCCAAATCAGCCCTGCTGCCAGATGAAGAGCCATCACTAGGATTAGCACACGCCGCAGCAAAATTCAAAAGCACGAGACTGAGCAACAAACGTCCATAAGTGGGCATATTATTGAGTTGAAGCTTTAAAGATTTGAGTGTTTTCATCATGCTCATCATAGGGCAATCTCAATCAAATCTACCCTGCACTGTTGTATCAATGCTGCTGACAGGTATCGAATTCGGCATGGGCATGATTTTGAAGGTTCGCTGCTTTTCTATCCTTGTGGCGACGCGCGTTCTGTCCATCACTTCACCAGCGAGCTGGCCGCAAGCCGCATCAATATCATCACCGCGCGTTTTTCTGACGGTGGTAATCAAGCCAGCATCGCTCAAAATCTTAGCGAATAGTATGACCTGCGCTTTCGATGAGCACAGCAAACCAGACGCGGGGAATGGATTAAAAGGTATTAAGTTGAATTTACAACTCAAACCTAATACGGATTGCTGCTTCATCAATGCGACGAGTTGCTGCGCATGCTCGATTTGATCGTTGACACCTTGCAACATGCAATATTCAAAGGTGATGAAATCGCGGGGCGCAAACTCCAAGTAGCGACGGCACGCACTCATCAACTCATCCAAAGGGTACTTTTGATTCAACGGAACCAAGTTATTTCGCAAGATGTCATTCGGCGCGTGCAAAGACACGGCCAAAGCAACGGGGCAATCTGCTCCCAAGCGGTCAATCATCGGCACGACGCCAGATGTTGACACGGTCACCCGTCTTCTGGACAAGCCATAACCATGGTCATCCAGCATGGTTTTTAAAGCAGGCAACAACGCTGAATAATTTTGTAGCGGTTCGCCCATGCCCATCATCACCACATTGGAAATAACGCGATCTTTGGAAGACAAATGCTTGCGTAAAAAATGCTCAGCAAACCACAACTGCGCGATGATTTCGCCCGTGGTTAAATTTCTACTAAACCCTTGGTGTCCCGTGGAGCAAAATCTGCACCCTACCGCGCATCCAGCTTGAGACGACACACACAGCGTGCCTCTGTTTTCTTCTGGAATAAACACGGCCTCAACGGCATCACCTGAGCCCACATCAAACAGCCACTTGATGGTGCCGTCGGTTGACTCTTGCTGGCTGATGATTTTTAAACTTTGTAAATGCGCTGTTTGAGCGAGTTTTGACCTTAGCGGTTTAGCCAAATCGGTCATCTGCTCAAAATCAGTGGCGCCTTTTTGGTGTATCCAACGGAAAAGCTGGGTCGCGCGAAAGCTTTTTTCGCCCAAAGAGGCGCAAAAAACGGTCAAGCCTTTTAGATCGAAATCGAGAAGGTTGACCGTCATAACATCGTTACCGTCGACAATTAACGGCTGTAAACGTTCATGCCTGGGAAGAAGAAGCCGATTTCAACAGCGGCAGTTTCCGCAGCGTCAGAACCGTGAACAGCGTTAGCATCAATGCTGTCAGCAAAATCTGCACGAATCGTACCTGGCGCAGCCTTCTTAGGATCAGTCGCGCCCATCAAGTCGCGGTTTTTCAAAATAGCGCCTTCACCCTCTAAAGCTTGAATCATCACAGGACCAGAGATCATGAAACCGACCAAGTCCTTGAAGAAAGGACGCTCTTTGTGCACAGCGTAAAAAGCTTCAGCTTCACCACGTGACAAATGAGCCATTCTTGCAGCGACAACTTTGAGACCAGCAGCTTCAAAACGAGCGTAGATCTGACCGATCACGTTTTTGGCAACGGCGTCAGGTTTGATAATGGAGAGAGTGCGTTCGATAGACATTTCTGAGTTTTCCTTAATACCTTGGACTTTAGGTTTCACAATTTTTCGCCAAGCCCTCTATTTTAGCCTGTATTGCTGTTTTTTATCTGCCACGCGATGGACGTCTTGCGCCAGAACCGCCTGAGCCGGATCCTGAGCTGGTACGGCGTTGCTGCCTTTGCTGATTCAAACTGTCTGCGCCTATATAACCCAAAGAAGTCTTCAAAGGATCGGGCTGCGAATTATTTGGCGTGTTGCTTGGTCCATTTGGCCGTTGGGGACGCTGTGTTTGCCCGAAATCTCGCGGCTGCGCTTGCGCTGGAAACTTATTGCCTTGGTTCGTAGAATTGCGTCTCGATTGAGGCTGGCTCCTGCCCCCACTCCCACCCTTCCCACGGTTATCTCGGTTATCTCGGTTATTAGACCGGGGTTGGCGTCCATCACTGTTGTTATTGCCAGTACCTTCGCCTGCTTGTTCAGCATTTTGGCGTGGTTTAGACGATGCACTAACAGCACTCATCAAAGCGCGAATATCGGTCTCACCCAGCTCCATCCAAGCGCCACGCTTCAATCCGCGCGGCAACATCATCGCGCCATAACGGATACGAATCAAACGACTCACCGCATGTCCTACAGACTCAAACATACGCCTAACCTCACGGTTACGACCTTCTGAAATCGTGACGCGATACCAGCAGTTTGCGCCTTCACCACCACCGTCTTCGATGGAGCCGAATTGCGCCATGCCGTCGTCAAGTTGTACACCGTCAAGCAGTTTTTGCTTCTCTTCTTTGTTGAGCTTTCCAAGCACACGAACGGCGTACTCACGCTCCAAGCCGAATCTTGGATGCATTAAATTGTTGGCTAAATCGCCAGAACTACTGAACAGCAACAAGCCTTCGGTATTCAAATCCAAACGACCCACGGATTGCCATTTACCTTGATACAACTTTGGCAATTTGCGAAAAACAGTGGGGCGATTCTGCGGGTCGTCATGCGTCACGACTTCACCGGCAGGCTTGTGATAGGCAATCACGCGCGTTGGAGGAGCTTCTATACGGAAACGAATCGGCTTACCATTAACTTTGACATGGTCGCTGTACTGAATACGCTGACCAATATGCGCTGGTTCGTTGTTGACAGAAATGCGTCCTTCCACGATGAGCTGTTCCATCTCTAGACGCGAACCCATACCAGCCTGCGCCAGCACTTTGTGCAGCTTAGGCTGCTCAGGCTGTGGCTGCAGCACCCGACGCGCTGGAACGATGGATTCATCTGCATCTTCGTCATCGAAACGGCCTGAAGTGATGTCGTCAAAATCAATGATGTCTGCCGGCTTTATTGCTGGCTTCGTTGATGACTTCATTGCTGGATTGCTTTTTACGTTGTTTTCGTCATCCGTGCTTTGTGGCTGGTCTGCTGCAATTTCACCAACCTCATTCGGCGCAAGCGATTCTGATGCTATTGGCTCAGTTGGCGTATTTGTTATTTCCGGATTCATATTTAACTCTCTAAAATTACTGTGCAGGTTCGTCTTCGACCACGTCGTTTATGGGTAACTCAGTCTGCGATTCATGGCTTGGTCTCGCCTCTTCTTTAGCGTCTTCAAAACGATCAAGTTGCTCTAAAACCTGCTCTTGCAATGGGCCAAGCTCAGGCAATTGGGCCAGTGACTCAATGCCTAAATCATCCAAAAACTGCTTGGTCGTAGCAAACAGTGCAGGACGCCCTACACTCTCTCGATGCCCAATCACTTCAATCCAACCACGGTCTTCTAGCTGCTTCAAGATCAAGCCATTGATGGTGACACCGCGGATATCTTCCATATCGCCACGCGTGGCCGGTTGCCTGTAGGCAATGATGGCCAAGGTCTCTAAAACAGCGCGCGTGTACTTAGGCGGTTTTTCAGGTGTGAGCCTGTCTAAAAACTCGCGCATTTCAGGACGGCTTTGAAAGCGCCAGCCTGTTGCGACATTGATCAACTCAACGCCTTTGAATGACCAATCCTGCTGCAAATCCAGCAAAAGGGTCTTCAAAGTGTCCGCGCCAATTTCCTCCTCAAAAAGTACGCGCATATCACGCACTTGCAAGGGTTGTTGCGCACAAATCAGGGCAGTTTCAAGGATACGCTTGGCTTCCGACGTATTCATAATATTAAGTTTTCAAGAATAAAGCTGAACGACTCAGCGACAGCGTAGCGTTAAAAGCTTAGCTACATCAAAATTCAAGTAAGTGGTATCTAAACAGAATCTAAAACGATCCATATAGCAAATATTCAAGCGACACACATTATGGCTAAAGTGGTTAAGCGCTTATTTTGCAGACACGCCATTGTAACTTAGCCCCCAATTTGCCAAAGCCTGCTTGATATCTAGCGGCAAAGGCGCCACAAAATGCATTGCCTGACCCGTCACAGGATGCTCAAACGCCAATTGTTCGGCGTGCAATGCTTGTCGCAACATGCCTGCTGCCTGCGCACCACCATAGACACTGTCTGCTACGAGGGGATGCCCGATATGTGCCATGTGAACTCGAATTTGATGCGTCCTTCCCGTATGTAGCCGGCATAAAACAAGGCAACCTTGCTCGCAATTTTGCAGCAATTTTAGTGAAGTTTTAGCTGTTTTACCCGCTGATTTATCCAACGAAACAACCGCCATACGCAAGCGGTTTCTTGGGTCACGGCCAATAGATTCGCTGACATCGCGTTCTTTGGGCCCTGTCCAAGTACGATTACCCAGCGCCAAATAGAGCCGATTTACCTCCCTGGCAGCAATCTTTTCAACCAAAGCGTCCATAACCTGCCGCGTTCGTGCCACCACCATGAGGCCACTGGTGTCTTTGTCCAAGCGATGGACGATGCCTGCTCTAGGCAAAAGAACTGCTTTTTGATCCCGCTCTAACAAGCCATTTAACAAGGTTCCGCTCCAGTTTCCTGGGGCTGGGTGAACCACAAGTCCGACTGGTTTGTTAATCACCAAGAGGTGCTCATCCTCAAAAATCACTTCAAAATCAACTTTTTCTGGCTTAAAAGCTTGACTTTGAGGTGTTGCCTGCAAATCTATGGCTAATAAGTCACCGGCTTTGACTTTGCTGGCTACTTTAACCACGGCCTGACCGTTCAGCCGTGCCGAGCCTTGTTCAATCAACTGCTTTAGATAGCTTCTTGAAAATTCGCTGACCAATTGAACCAGAGCATTGTCTACCCGCAGGCCGTGCTGCGCTTCGCTGCAAACGAAGTCGCGCGTCTCGTTTGTATCAAAATCCTGTGCAAAATCTGTATCAGCCTCACTTTTCGAATGCCCGGGCAATATGCCAGCAGGTGTTTCAGTTGTGGTTTCGGTCGATATAATAGATTCGCTGAGTTTCAAGAAGTTGGCCTCTGATGTTGTATTCCAAATTATCAACTCAATTTTATGAGTTCAAAAACACTATGAAAAATCAACAAACAAGTAAAACCGGTTTGATAGCTTTATTGGCATTTGTTTGCATGGCGCTAACGGCTTGTGCCTCGGTTACCGAAGACAAAGCGGCCAACTGGAGTCCTAATAAAATTTACGCTGAAGCAAAGTCTGAAGCAAACGATGGCGCGTATGACAAAGCCATTCCTTTGTATGAAAAACTCGAAGGTCGCGCAGCGGGAACGCCACTGGCCCAACAAGCACAGTTAGACAAAGCTTACGCACAATTTAAAAATGGTGACCAAGCGCAAGCGATTGCCACCATTGATCGTTTCTTAAAACTGCACCCTGCCAGCCCCGCGTTGGATTACGCTTTGTACCTCAAGGGTACGGTTAATTTTTCTGACAACTTAGGATTTTTCGGATCTTACACCAAACAAGATTTGTCTGAACGAGACCAAAAAGCGGCAAAAGAATCTTTTGATGCTTACAAAGAATTAGTCGCTAAATATCCAGAATCCAAATACTCGTCTGACGCTAAACAGCGCATGACTTACATCGTCAACTCATTGGCTTTGTATGAAGTGCATGTTGCCAAATACTACTTTTCGCGCGGCGCTTATGTGGCGGCTATCAATCGTGCGCAACTTGCTATCACCGACTATCGTGATGTACCCGCTTTAGAAGAGGCCATGTACATCATCTACAGATCATACGAAGCATTGGATATTGCGCAGCTTCGTGATGATGCCAAACGCATTATGGAAACGTCGTTCCCTAAAAGTGAACTACTATTATCCGGCAACAAATCTGTTACCCGCAGCTGGTGGAAAATTTGGTAATTTTTGACTCAACTTTTGATTTAATTTCTCACCTAAATTTTTCAACCAAACTACTCACCTTATTTGCTATTAATTTTATAGCTATTTAGGCAGCAAATACGGCGGCTACAAGCAATTTTCAACCAATAATCAGCGAATTTAAAGCGGTTATAAATTCGTCATGGCTTTTTATCTGCTGCATGGGCGGAAGTGCAGACAATATTTTGCGACCATAACCCATATGGGTGAGCCGAGTATCGCAAACCACCAGCATCCCCTTGTCAGTTTCTCGGCGAATCAATCTTCCAGCGCCCTGCTTTAACGACACGGTTGCCTCAGGTACAAAGTAGTCAATAAAAGAACTTTTTCCTCCCTGCTCTAAACGCTTTGACCGTGCTTCAACCAAGGGATCATCTGGCGGCGGAAACGGCAATTTATCAATCACGACCAAGGCTAATTCATCGCCAGGGATATCAATCCCCTCCCAAAAAGACGCAGAAGCCACCAACACACAGGCACTGCGCCCTTGCGAAGCTCCTTCTCGGAATCGCGCCAATAGCTCGCGTTTCGGTAAATTGCCTTGTATCAAAACCTCAATATCTAATCGGTCAGTAAACTGCTGCTCTAAGGCGGCACCGATAGCTCGCAGCGCTCGCAGCGTCGTGGTTAAAACCAGGGTGCGCCCTGCCAGAACATCCACCGCTTGAGCCACCAGACTTGCCACTTCCGCGCTGTGCATGGGGTCACTGGGCTTGGGTAGATATTGCGGAACGTAAATAGACGCTTGTTGAGCGTAATCAAAAGGACTTGCAACCCGCAGCACATCAGCCTGCTCAAGTCCGCACGGAACTGTGAACCACCTGAGTTGAGGTTCATGTCCCAAGGTTGCCGATGTAAATATCCAAGATTTATGCGCTTGCGGTGCATCTTCAGCGGAGTTTTTAAGCATCTTCTTTTTGACGGAATCAGCAATATCCAACGGAGATTCAACCAAGCGCAGTTGCTGGCCAACTTCTACCCACCGCACAGCGTCCGCTGGGCAGGTTTGCAAGAATTTTTCAGCCCGTTGCGCCAATTCTTGTGCGCGATTGCATAGACGCTCAAAATCTGGTGCCATCTCGGTCACAGTCAGCAACGCTACTCGCAAATGATCGCAAGCTTGGCAAACCACTCTGACAGCTGTTGTCCAAGCTTCAGGGTCGACCCCCTCAGGCTCAAGAGCCATCCAACGAAGCTTAGCACCGGACCATTGTTTACCTGCGGACAAGCGCAGCTCGCGAGCTGCGCGTTCTAGTCCCGAAGCCAATGAACTCCAGTCTTGCAAACCCCGCGCCAGCTGCAAACCAGCAGCCAAGGTGTCGCGGGCTAAATCGAGCAGTTGGCCCGTGGTGATCTGCGCACCTAAAAACTGCACGCCTGTCTCGTTCAGTTGATGTGCCTCGTCAAAGATGACGACACTGACTGTGGGCAAAAGCTCAGCCATGCCAGAGTCTTTGACGGCTAAATCTGCGAAAAATAAATGGTGGTTGATCACCACCACATCTGCAGCCATGGCTTCTTTTCTGGCCAAATTGACGTGACAAGGCTTAAATTTGGGGCACTGTGCGCCAATGCAGTTGTCGCGTGTTGAGGTGATAAGTGGAATCACGGGCGAACGCTCATCCAAACCCGTCAATTCCGCCAAATCGCCATTACGCGTTACCTGCGACCATTTTTCCACTTTTGCCAAAGTCGCATGTGTGCTGCGGTCAGACAACTGGGTATCTCCGCGCGCAAGCTCAAGCCTGTAAAGGCACAAATAACTGGAGCGACCTTTAAGCAAAGCCATACGAACGGGTAAGTTGAGAATTTTCGCAATACTGGGCAGATCACGCCCAAATAGCTGATCTTGTAATGCTTTAGTAGCAGTAGAAAGAACAATGCGTTCGCCGCTAAGCAGTGCAGGCACCAAATAGGCATAAGTCTTACCAACCCCCGTCCCCGCCTCAACGACCAAAACGGTACCTTGCTCAATTGACTTAGCTACTGAAATCGCCATTTGAGTTTGACCTGCCCTAGGCTTGAAATGGCTGTCGCTTTGAGCAATCAATCCTTGCTCAGAAAAAACACCCTCTACACGTGATTCAAAATTCATCGGTACAACGTTTTCTGCAATTCGGTATCATTCAATATGAAATAAAAAATTCTTAAAGGTATGTGGTCGACATCAAGTCAGATAATATTCAAGGTCGGTTTAATAATGCTATATTTCAGATCTTTTTCGCATTGTTCTCGTTTTGCCTCCGTGCCAGTATATGACTAAAGCTATCTCATTCAGCGCCTCTTCTGGCACACATCAAGGCGACAGAGAAAGTCAGCAAGACCGTGTTTGTCTATTTCGCAATATGCGCGAGCCAAACTGCATTCTTGCAATCGTTGCCGATGGTATGGGCGGCTTGACTGGTGGTCGTAAAGCTGCAGATCAGGTCATGCTAACAGCAGATCAGCTGTTTAAATCATTCGACTCTAAAGTTGACAACTCACCCGAACTGCTTGACAAAATTGCTCATGAAGCGCACCTTGTAATTGGGTTAACAGCGATTGCCTCTGCCGATCAACCTCACACAACATATGCTTCGTTTTTAGTAACATCAGACGGCGCTTGCCATTGGGCACATGTTGGCGACACAAGGATTTATCACTTCAGAGACGCCCAATTGATCTTCAGGACATTAGATCACTCCTATGTTCAATCTTTGATTGACAATAAGGAAATTACGCAAGAACAAGCAGTCAATCATCCGCAGTCCAATGTATTAACACAATGCTTGGGAAGCAAAGCAACCCCCAAATTGTCTCACCGCAGCATTCGAAAACTTCAAAGTGGAGATGTCATCATGGCTTGCAGTGATGGTGTTTGGCCTTATTTCAAAGATGCAGAAATGGGATCAATTTTAGAGAACTGTAACCCCAGAGAGGCAACGGAGCTGATCATAACAACCGCAAGAGCCAGAAGCCGGCGTCGCGGAGATAATTTATCAATAGCCATTGTTAAATATAGCTAGATCACTGAGTTCTGACAGGCAACGTTGGACCTGAAATGATGTTGGGCATGGGCAATGAGGCAGATTTAGGCTTTTTACGCTCTAAACTTTCTTTTTCAAATGCATCTTTTTTAGCTGCTGCCAATGCTATTTTTTGATTGTACTTGGCTACATTTTGAGGCGATAGACTGGTTTTATTTTCTCGGATCCGATTTTTTTTCTGTGAGTCAGCTAGCTTACGATTCGAATCATCAAGCCTTCTTTTAGCTTGCTTCTCCCGTGACTTGTCGCTGACAGTTTTATCCACTGATAATTCACCAACAGTTTCAATAAAGTTGGTGTGCCCAGACTTAGTCGTAGATTTCAGATTCGCTGCTTCTCCAGCTTTCATAGCTAAGTCGTTTTTACTGTCGCTTTGTTTTTTTTCGTCAAATTGAATTTTTGCATCTCGTTGGCTATCTTTAATTTCAAGCTCACGACGTTTGATTGAATTTAAGGATATTCGAGTCGCTTTCTTGACCTCTTGCAAGCAATTACTAACTGCGAATTTTTGATAACAAGCTGCTTCTTGATTTTTTGACTCTGATTCAACAGCGTATTTTTCTCGCTTGAGTTTGTCTAGCTCTTCAGACGTATCTGAAACACCAATATTTTTCGCAAAAGCCAGCACTAAAAAAGCTTGGGATGCTATTAAAAGTATAGCAAAAATAGTCTTTTTCATATTTTGCAATGAATTATGGTTTTTTATTTTAAATCCGTGTTGACTAATCGCTTTTCTAAACTCAAATAAGCAACAGACTGCATTTCATTGATACGAGAAATCGTGCGCGGGAACTCATGAGCTAGTGGCCCCTCAGTGTATAAATATTCAGGAGCCACCTCAGCAGACA
The DNA here is from genome assembly GCA_013298815.1 of Polaromonas sp. Lineage (GTDB taxonomy): Bacteria > Pseudomonadota > Gammaproteobacteria > Burkholderiales > Burkholderiaceae_C > Aalborgiella. The sequence continues at coordinate 12,461 of JAAFJF010000042.1, forward strand.
TAATAAGTTTGATGCGCCTGTCATAAAGCACATCAATTAGCCATGTAAACCTCCTTGCTTCACTAGACAAACGAGGGGGCATAGCTGGGACATTGCTCAATAAAATTGTGTGGAATTGGGTCGCAATTTCAAGGTAATCATTTTGCGATCTAGGTCCTCCACACAGCGTTTTAAAATCAAACCAGACCACACCTCCCGCTTTACGTTTGGCGCGTATTTCTCGTGCCTCAATCTTAAGTATAGGTTCCTCACTGGGAGACTCTGCGAGTCTGACAAAAGCTTCGGCCATTTCAGCATCAGCTTGTTCCCCCCAAGGTTGAAGATACATACGGATCTGCTCTAACGAAATGCTACGGTAATCCGTTCCATTATCAACATTGATGACTTCCAAATTCGCGTTCAACAAAGCAATGGCAGGCAATATACGATCTCTGTGCATACCACCGGGATATAAATTGTCGGGCTTAAAATTAGACGTAGTCATAAAGCCAACGCCTTCTTCAAATAAAGCAGAAAGTAATCTGTGCAGAATTAAGGCATCGGTGATTTCTGAAACATGGAATTCGTCAAAACAAATCAGCTTAAACCTCTTTGCCATTCGTTTTGCAAGCTCATCAAGTGGGTTCACAATACCTTGCAAATCACGCAACTCACGGTGTACTTCTCGCATAAATTCATGGAAATGCAAACGAGTTTTACGCTTGATCGGGACGGCATTGTAGAAACAATCCATCAAAAAACTCTTTCCTCGTCCCACGCCACCGTAGAGATAAACTCCACGCGGAATCTGGGGACGGCTTATTAATTTTTTTAAAGCATTCGAGCGTTTATGCTTGTATTCACTCCATTCAAGCGCGCAACGCTCTAACGCATCGACAGCGCGCAGCTGCGCAGGGTCACTTTTGTAACCCCGCGTTGCTAGTTCAGCTTCATAAGCTGCGCGAACGGACATAGCTCAATTCAACTCTGAATAGCTTTAGAAATTCAAAGTGCGCTTGTCAACAGCCAAAGCAGCTTCTTTGGTTGCCTCAGACAATGAAGGATGTGCATGGCAAATTCTCGCAATATCTTCAGCACTAGCTCTGAATTCCATAGCAACAACGCATTCAGCAATCAACTCACTGGCCATCGGACCAACAATATGTACGCCCAAGATTTCGTCTGTCGTTGCATCTGCAAGCATTTTCACCATGCCAGTGGTATCGCCCAAAGCCCGCGCACGACCGTTGGCCATGAAGGGGAATGTGCCAGCCTTGTACGCACGACCAGCCGCTTTGAGCTGCTGCTCAGTTTGGCCCACCCAGGCGATTTCAGGGTTCGTATAAATCACCCAAGGAATGGTGTTGAAGTTCACGTGGCCGTGCTGGCCAGCGATGCGCTCTGCAACTGCAACGCCCTCTTCTTCAGCTTTGTGTGCCAGCATCGGCCCACGCACCACGTCACCCACCGCCCATACGTTTGGCAAGTTAGTTTTGCAGTCAGCATCCACAACAATCGCACCACGTTCGTCCAGTGCCAAACCAATGGTTTCAGCGCCCAAACCAATCGTGTTTGCCACGCGGCCGATGGAGATGATGAGTTTGTCAACATCCAAAGCTTGTGCTTCGCCTTTGGCGTTTGTGTAGGCGATTGAAACAGCTTTTTTGCCATTTTTAATCTCGCCAACTTTCACGCCCAGTTCAATCTTCAAACCTTGCTTCACAAACGCTTTATGCGCTTCTTTGGCAATTTGCTCATCCACAGCGCCTAGGAAAGTAGGTAGACCCTCCAAAATCGTCACATCAGAGCCCAAACGACGCCAGACGGAGCCCATTTCTAAGCCGATCACGCCTGAGCCAATCAAAGCCAATTTCTTGGGCACAACGCCAATGCGCAATGCGCCGTCGTTTGACAAAATGTTTTCTTCGTCAAACGGCGTGCCGGGCAAAGCACGCGCGTTTGAACCAGTAGCCACAATGATGTGCTTGCCTTGAATCAACTCTTCACCAGCTTTGATTTCATAGCCACCGTCTTTAGCTGCAACAAACGAACCACGACCGTGGAAGAAAGTGATCTTGTTCTTTTTGAACAAATACACAATTCCATCGTTGTTTTGCTTGACCACAGTGTCTTTGCGCGCCACCATTTTGGCAACATCCAGACTGATACCCTTCACCTCAATGCCATGATCAGCAAAGTGGTGGCTGGCATGGTCGAAATGCTCTGACGATTGCAGCAAAGCTTTAGACGGAATACACCCTACGTTGGTACAAGTTCCGCCTAGAGCTGGTCCGCCCTTGGCGTTTTTCCACTCGTCAATACAAGCAACGTTAAAACCCAACTGCGCAGCACGAATAGCCGCAACGTAACCACCAGGACCGCCGCCGATAACGACGACATCAAATTGTTTAGACATTTGTAATTCCTTAAAATTTAGATGTCAAACAACAGGCGCGCTGGGTCTTCCATCGCTTCTTTCATAGCGACCAAGCCAAGGACGGCTTCGCGGCCGTCGATGATGCGGTGGTCGTAGCTCATGGCGAAATAGTTCATCGGGCGAACCACGACTAATCCGTTTTCAACCACAGCGCGGTCTTTGGTAGCGTGAATGCCTAAGATAGCACTTTGCGGCGGGTTGATGATCGGTGTTGACAACATCGAGCCAAACGTGCCGCCATTGCTGATGGAGAATGTGCCGCCAGTCATGTCGTCCATGCCCAGTTTGCCGTCACGCGCTTTGACGCCAAATTCTGCAATTTTCTTCTCGATATCAGCAAAACTCATTTGGTCAGCATTGCGCAAAATAGGCACAACCAAGCCGCGTGGTGAACCAACGGCGATACCGATATCGAAATAGCCGTGGTAAACAATGTCGTTGCCATCAACACTTGCGTTCAAGACTGGGAATTTTTTCAACGCATGTACAGCAGCTTTAACGAAGAAGCTCATGAAGCCGAGCTTGACGCCATGCTCTTTCTCAAAACGCTCTTGCATACGTTTGCGCATGTCCATGACAGGCGCCATGTTGATCTCGTTAAACGTGGTCAAAATAGCGTTGGTAGATTGTGATTGCAGCAAACGCTCAGCCACGCGAGCGCGCAAACGGCTCATCGGCACGCGTTGCTCTGGGCGATCACCCAAGTTCGCAGCTGGCGCCGCTACTTGCGGCAGTAAATTGGCTGTAGCCGGCGTATTTACTGCCTTAGCAGCTATGCTATTGATAGCATTTTGAGCAACTGAACCGGTTGCAACCGCACCCAAAACGTCGCCTTTAGTGACGCGTCCATCTTTGCCTGAACCAGCTACTGATCCTGCAGCCAACCCGTTGTCAGCCATCAACTTTGCAGCAGCAGGCATGTCAACACCAGCCATCGAGCCGCCTGTAGCAACTGAAGCCACCGCAGGTGCTGCTGCTTGTGCCGCAGCGGTAGGGGCAGCAGCTGGCGCAGTTGTACCGGCTTTGCCCTCGGTATCGATACGTGCAATCAACTGCTCAGCAGTAACAGTTGCGCCATCACCCATGAGGATTTCAGTCAAAACGCCTGCGCTGGGTGCGGGTACTTCTAAAACGACTTTATCGGTCTCGATTTCGATCAAGATTTCGTCAACGGCGACGGCTTCGCCGGCTTTTTTCTTCCAAGTGAGCATGGTCGCTTCTGCGACGGATTCGGACAACTGGGGGACTTTTACTTCAACAATAGCCATGATTTTCTTTCAAATATTTTTAACGACGTTTATGAGTTCGATTTATTTCGACAAAACAAAACCCTTGAGCTTGCTAAACGCGGCATCAAGCAACGCTTTTTGCTGCTCTTGGTGCAAATGCGCATAACCCACGGCTGGTGAAGCCGAAGCGGCACGGCCAGCGTAGCCAAGCTTTTGGCCATCCAACATGTTTTCATGGATGTAATGCTGCACAAAGAACCAAGCGCCTTGGTTTTGCGGTTCGTCTTGGCACCACACCAGTTCAGTCGCGTTAGGGTATTTTTTGATTTCAGTCGCAAACGCCTTGTGCGGGAATGGGTACAACTGCTCAGCGCGAATGATGGCTGTGTCGTCATGACCCGCCTCGTCGCGTCGCTTTGCCAAGTCGTAATAAACTTTACCTGAGCAGACGATGACGCGCTTGACTTTGTCAGCCTTCAGCGCCTTGCTCTCCGCAATCACCGTTTGGAACATACCTTTGGTGAATTCCGAAATTGGCGACGCTGCGTCTTTGTTACGCAGCAAAGATTTAGGTGTAAAAATAATCAACGGCTTACGTAAATTGCGCACCATTTGGCGACGCAGCACATGGAAAATCTGGCTAGCAGTCGTAGGTTGCACGATTTGCATATTCGTGTCAGCTGCCAACTGCATGAAACGCTCCAAACGCGCTGAGCTGTGCTCAGGGCCTTGGCCTTCGTAGCCGTGTGGCAACATCAAGGTTAAGCCGTTAACACGTCCCCACTTCACTTCACCGCTGGCGATAAACTGGTCAATAACCACTTGCGCACCATTGGCAAAATCGCCGAATTGGGCTTCCCAAATCACCAAAGTGTTTGGATCATTGGAAGCGTAGCCGTATTCAAAGCCAAGAACGGCCTCCTCAGACAAGATGGAGTCAATCACGACAAAGGGAGCTTGCCCTTCAGCAACGTTTTGCAGGGCGACGTATGAGCCCGTGTCCCATTTTTCGCGTTTTTGATCGTGAATAACGGCATGACGGTGCGTAAATGTGCCGCGTCCGCAGTCTTCGCCAGACAAGCGCACAGGGTAGCCGCTGGCAACCAACGAGGCAAAAGCCATGTGTTCGCCCATGCCCCAATCAACAGAAATGTCGCCTCGACCCATCGCAGCGCGATCTTCGTAGACTTTTTTGACCAATTGGTGTGGTGTGACAGTTTCTGGAATGGTGGTTATTTTTTCAGCCAAGCGCTTCCACTCTGCCATCGGAATGGCGGTATCACCCGCATCCGTCCACTTTTTACCCATGAAGGGCGCCCAGTCAACGGTGTATTTGGTCTTGAAGTTGGACAAAACTGACTCACCTGTGTGCTTACCCGCATCCAATGCGGCACGGTAGGCTTTGACCATATCGTCGCCCAAACTTGCACCTAAACCTTGCGTCGCCAATTTCTCAGCAAACAGTTTACGAGTACCAGGGTGAGCGGCAATTTTCTTGTACATCAAGGGCTGGGTAAGCGCAGGTGTATCTTGCTCGTTGTGGCCTAATTTACGGAAACAAACGATATCCAGCACCACGTCGCAGCGGAAGGTCATACGGTATTCGAGCGCAAGTTGCGTCGCCAATACAACTGCTTCTGGGTCATCGCCATTGACGTGCAAAACGGGTGCTTCAACCATTTTGACGATGTCGGTACAAAACACACTGGAGCGCATGTCGCGTGGGTCTGAAGTCGTGAAACCGATTTGATTGTTGATGATGATGTGCACTGTGCCGCCGGTGGAGTAACCACGGGTTTGCGCCAAGGCCAAAGTCTCTTGGTTTACACCTTGGCCGCCAAAAGCTGCATCGCCATGAACCAGCACTGGCAGCACTTGCTTGCCAAGCGGATCTGCACGTCTGTCCATACGGGCGCGAACTGAACCTTCAACCACTGGGTTAACGATTTCAAGATGTGAAGGATTAAATGCGAGAGACAAATGAACTGCACCGCCAACGGTGGACACATCAGAGCTGAAACCTTGGTGGTATTTAACGTCGCCTGATGGTAAATCTTCAGGAGCAGTGTGGTCAAACTCGGCAAACAAGTCTGCGGGCAATTTGCGCATGGTATTGACCAGTACGTTCAAACGGCCACGGTGTGCCATGCCAATCACGACCTCTTGTACGCCCTGCTTGCCAGCGGATTGGATGAGCTCGTCCATCGCAGCAATGAAGCTCTCGCCACCCTCTAGCGAAAAACGCTTTTGTCCAACATATTTGGTGTGCAAGTAGCGCTCTAAACCTTCTGCAGCTGTCAACTGTTCAAGAATGTTCTTCTTTTGGTCGGCATTGAAATTGGGTTTGCTACGAATACTTTCCAGCTTTTCTTGCCACCAGCGCTTCTCTGACTGCTCAGAGGTGTACATGTATTCGACACCCAGTGTGCCGCAATAAGTTTCGCGCAGGGCATTGAGCAACTCACGCAACGACATGCTGTTTTTGCCGAAAAACGTGTTGCTGGTATCAAAAACAGTTTCTTGATCTGCATCCGTAAAGCCGTAATAGGCGGGTTCCAGCTCAGGGATCGCTGGACGCTCGGTGCGCTGAAGCGGGTCTAAATTAGCCCAACGCTGACCAACATTGCGGTACGCGGCTATCAACTGCTGCGCCGCTGTTCGCTTGCGTCCCATTTCAGCATCGCTACTGGCCATCACCACCTTGGTGCCACCCGCCTTGGCGCGTTCAGCGAATGCATTAATCACTGGCATGTGGGCGACGTCTTTGGCATTGCTGCCGTCTACGGCTGGCACATACTGCAAAGCATCGAAATAACTGCGCCAGCTGTCAGGCACGCTTCCAGGATTTGCTAAGTAGTTTTCATACATTTCTTCGACATAGGGCGCATTGCCGCCGAAAAGGAAAGTATTGCCAGAATAGGCTTGGTAGACAGAGCCGTTGGGCTGCGTCGTTGGGGATTGACTCATTTGCGCGATTCTCCGTTTCCCTTGAGGAAACATAAAGCTTAGTTTTAAAAACCTTCCGCGACACGGCTGGACCGGTTAGCGGATGCGACTGTGGCAGGAAGGGCCTAGGTAACAAGCTGTATTGTGCCATCAATTGCGCAGACTGCCAAATTTGTGTTCTTACACTGAACTTGCGACTAAGATGGTTTGATTCGCACTCTAGAACTAGGCAAAGTGAAACAAAATTTCGAACCTTGCCCAAGAATACTGGAGACTTGCAACTCGCCACCGTGACGCTGAACGACATGCTTGACGATAGCCAAACCTAAACCAGTACCCCCGGACTCGCGCGAGCGGCTGGCATCTACGCGATAAAACCGTTCGGTCAACCTTGGCAAATGTTCTGCGGCTATGCCCCAACCCGTGTCACTCACAGAAAATACGGCGCCGCCACCATCTGTGGCATTAAAAGTAACTCCAATTTTCCCTGCTGCTGGGGTGTAACGAACGGCGTTGTTAACCAAATTACACATCGCACTTAACAATTCAGATTGCGAGCCAGCCAGTTCGAGATTTGACTGAATTTCAAAAGTTAAATGCTCAGAGCTGTTCAAAGTAATTTCATTTTTACCAAGCTTTGCACCTAAATCAGTTTTCAATGCCTTTGCTTCTAATTCACAGTCGCGCACGAGCACATCCACACCGATCCAAGTGTCAGACAGTGGGGACGGACTACCCTCAAGCTTGGAGAGAGTCAACAAATCACTGACAAGCGATTGCATGCGCAGTGTTTGCTGCCCCATCAATTCCAAATATTTTAAGCGCTCAGCCTCGTCTAAATCTAGCGTCTGTAAAGACTCTACAAATCCACAGAGTACGGTCAAAGGAGTGCGAATTTCATGCGAAACGTTGGCCACAAAATCTCTTCTCATGAACTCTAACGCTTCACGACCTGTCACATCATTAGACAAAAGCAATTTCTTACCCTGTCCATAAGGATGAATTTGTACAGCTAATCTGCTGGCTCTGCTCGCAGCGCTACTTTTTCCTGAAATAGTAACTTCATTCTGGAAATTTCCAGCAGTAAAGTAGGATGCAAAAACTGGGTCGCGTACTAAATTACCTATATGCTGTGAAATATCTGCCGTAGGATTCAAACCAAAATGACTTGCAGCCGTTAAATTGCACCATTCAATTTGAGCATTCGCATCAAGCAATACAACGCCGTTTGGAGAGGCCTGTATTGCAGCTAGAAAATCATCCAGTCTTTTATTACTGGCAAGCAATGACTTATTTTGCTCTCGCAGCAGCCGGCGAGTGCGATCGGTGACTTCGCCCCAAACGCCATTGAGTTTTGGAGCACGAGATACATCACCCGTACGGATCCAGTCCAAAAACCGACCGCTTCTGTTTAAATTGATAAACAACCAAACGAGAACACCAACAAATGCTCCGATTAGGGCAATCAACAAAATATCCAACTTGAAGTCAAGCTGGAGAGATAGAAATACAAGCAGTGCCGCGCCAGCAAGTTGCCACAGAAAAATTTCTAGAGATCGCCGCATTGTTTGGGATTATTTTGCTACGACTGCTACAGCTTGAGCCGTGATACGGTAACCTGTACCACGGACAGTTTCGACATGCGCGCCACCAACACCCAGAGCCTCACGCAATCGCTTAATATGAACATCAACAGTCCGCTCTTCAATATAAACGTGATCACCCCATACCTTATCAAGCAGCTGACCACGACTGTGAACACGCTCAGGATAAGACATCAAGTGCTGAAGAAGTTTAAACTCGGTTGGTCCTAGCTTTAATGCAGTATCTTGAAAAGTAACACGATGCGTAGCCCCATCAAGATGTAACTCGCCAATCGTTAAAATTTGCGTGCTAATTTCAGGACTGCGTCTTCTTAAAACTGCTCTTAAACGAGCCAGCATTTCCTTGATTGAAAACGGCTTTGTGATGTAGTCATCAGCACCAGCATCTAGGCCCGCTATCTTGTCAGGCTCGTCGCTCTTTGCAGTCAACAAAATGACAGGAACATCTTTGGTACGAGGATCAGCTCGCCATTTACGCGCCAGGCTAAGTCCACTTTGCCCTGGCAACATCCAGTCTAGCAAAATGACATCTGGCAAAGTAGCTTCAAGCTCCCGCTGAGCAGCCACACCGTCACCTGCCCACACAGGTGCAAAGCCGTTGTGCTTGAGGTTCAAAGTTAGCAGTTCGGCTATTGCTGGCTCGTCTTCGACAATGAGTACGCGAGGAGTCGTTTTCATAAACTAAGAATGACGGCTACTTAACTGCGGATTCAATTTCCGCCATCGTGGTGTGCCTAACGTCGGCTCCTTTGACGATATAGATAACAACTTCAGCAATGTTTTTTGCATGATCGCCAATTCGCTCTATGGCTTTTGCAACAAACAACAAATCCAAGCTTGCAGATATCGTCCTTGGGTCTTCCATCATGTACGTAATAAGTTTGCGCACGAAGCCATCAAACTCTTTGTCGATGATGTCATCCTCTTTAAGAATACCAACTGCCATAGCAGTATCAAGACGCGCAAAGCTATCAAGCGCTTTGCGCAACTGGTTTGACGCCAGATCAGCCGCTAACCGCAAATCTGCTGAAGGAAGCGCTCGTGCCGATCCGCTGTGAAGTATCGACTTAACCATTCTGGCAATTTTGTCAGCTTCATCGCCAGCTCTTTCTAAATTAGCAGTCGTTTTGGAAATAGCTATAAGCAAACGCAAATCTCTGGCAGTAGGCTGTCTGCGCGCAATGATAGAGGATAAATCTCTATCAATTTCAACTTCCATCGTATTCACACGCGTCTCAGCAGCAGTGACTTGATTTGCAGCTTCAACACTGAATGTTGAAAGCGATTGAATCGCCAATCTGATCTGCTCCTCAACCAAGCCACCCATCTCCATCACTTTTGAAGATACGCCATTGAGTTCGCTGTCAAATTGTGTTGATAAATGTTTATCAGGCATCATGTATTCCTTAGTAATTTTTTAACCAAACCGACCCGTGATGTAATCTTCAGTTTCTTTGCGTTTGGGCTTAAAGAACAACTCATCTGTTGCTCCAAATTCAATCAAATCGCCTAGATACATATAAGCTGTGTAATCACTACATCGGGCTGCTTGTTGCATGTTGTGCGTAACGATGAGAACGGTGTAATCTGACTTCAATTCAGTGATGAGTTCTTCAATCTTAGAAGTCGAAATAGGATCGAGCGCTGAGCAAGGCTCGTCTAAAAGCAGAACCTCCGGCTTAATTGCGATGCCTCTAGCTATACACAAACGCTGCTGTTGCCCACCGGATAAACCTGAGCCTGATTGATTCAATTTATCTTTAACCTCAGTCCACAATGCCGCTTTTCGCAAAGCCCATTCAACGCGTTCTTCTAAATCTGTCGCATTCAAATTTTCGAATAGCTTCACACCAAAAGCAATGTTGTCGTATATAGACATCGGGAAAGGTGTTGGTTTTTGAAATACCATCCCAATTTTCGCGCGAATCAGAGCAACGTCCTCTTTAGAAGTTAGCAAATCTTGACCATCAAGCTTGATTGCCCCAGACGCGCGTTGCTCTGGATACAACTCAAACATACGATTGAAGGTACGCAGCAAGGTAGATTTACCGCATCCAGAAGGGCCAATAAATGCAGTTACTTTCTTTTCTGGAATTTCAAGATTTATGCCTTTTAACGCATGAAATTTTCCATAATAAAAATGTAAATCTTGAACAGATAGCTTTGAAATTTGATTGGTATTTAGCATTTTTTAACTTAATTTTTACTACGAGTGATAACACGGGCCAATATATTTAAGCCTAAGACAGCGATAGTGATTAAGAAAACTCCCGCCCAAGCAAGTTGCTGCCAGTTCTCATAAGGGCTCATTGCAAACTTAAAAATAGTGACTGGTAAGCTTGCCATAGGCTCACTTAAACTAGATGTCCAAAACTGATTGTTCAGTGCTGTAAATAGTAACGGCGCTGTCTCTCCAGAAATGCGAGCGACTGCTAACAACAGCCCAGTAACAACGCCAGCACGAGCAGCTCGTAGTGTTATTTTTGTGATGACTTTCCATTTGGGTGCGCCTAAAGCATAGGCAGCCTCACGCAAACCAGCTGGGACAAGCTGAAGCATATTCTCTGTTGTTCTAATAACTACAGGTATGGCAATCATTGCCAATGCAACGACACCTGCCCATCCAGAAAATGATTTGAAGCGCGTCACGATCACAGCGTAAACAAACAAGCCGATCACAATAGACGGTGCTGATAGCAAAATGTCATTCACGAATCTGGTTGTGTTCGCAAGCCAGCTTTTAGTTTCGTATTCAGCAAGATATATTCCCGCCATGATGCCAATAGGCGTACCAACAAAAGTAGCCAACATAACCATCAGAAGCGATCCATATATTGCGTTAGCAATTCCTCCAACTTCATTGGGTGGCGGTGTCATCTGCGTCAATGTTGCAACCGTCAAACCACCAATGCCAAGTCGAATGGTTTCCCAAAGTATCCAAATCAACCAAAAAAGGCCGAAGCACATAGCAAGTAGTGACAACAACAAGGCTATTTTGTTTGTACGATTTCGCTGATTAAACTTTTGTACACGCAATGATTTAACAGCTTCTGCGTTAACAAGCTTTTCACTGGTTATCATGACTTTGCTCCTTCACTCTTTTTAAGCTGCGCGAGCAATAATTTAGATAGTGTTAAAACCACAAAAGTAATGAAGAACAAAACCAAACCAAGATAAAACAATGACGCTTGATGCAACCCTGCACCAGCTTCTGCAAATTCATTTGCCAATGCTGAAGTAATACTGTTAGCGGCTTCAAAAACACTCAAAGAATTCAGCTGATTTGTATTGCCAATAATAAATGTAACCGCCATCGTCTCGCCTAAAGCTCGTCCAAGGCCTAGCATGATGCCGCCCACAACACCTGCTTTGGTGTACGGCAAAACCACCTTAGACATAACTTCCCAAGTCGTAGATCCCAAAGCGTAGGCTGACTCTTTTAGCATAGGCGGCGTCACTTCAAACACGTCGCGCATCACTGAGGCTATGAACGGAATAATCATAATGGCCAATATAATACCTGCGGACAAAATTCCAATACCTACAGGAGGGCCTGAAACTAAACCACTCAAAAACGGCACATCTTTTAGTAACGATTGCAAAGGTTGTTGCACATAAGTCGCAAGGATAGGGCCAAAAACCAACAAGCCCCACATACCATAAACAATGGATGGAACTGCCGCCAATAACTCTATTGCCGTACCCAACGGTCTCTTGAGCCAGGAAGGAGAAAGCTCTGTTAGGAATAGTGCAATTCCAAAGCTCACAGGCACAGCGATTAACAATGCGATGAATGATGTAGCCAAAGTGCCATAAATCATCACCAGACCACCAAAATCCTCTTTAACCGGATCCCAAGTGCTACTGGTTAAAAAACCAAAACCAAATTTTTGTATCGCTGGTAAGGCACCCACAACCAAGGACAACAGTATCCCCAGAAGCATAACTAGCGTCAGTATTGCAGCACTTTTTGCGGCAATACCAAATAGCTTGTCGGGCAATGCGCCCAAACCTTTAGGGTTTTTCGAAGGGGGCTTCACAATAGTCTTGGAAAATTCATGAGGAATGTTGCTGACTGGGAGTGTTGACGACACTTTTAACTCCGTAAGTTATTTGTTTATCTGCTATTTATTTAATTGCAACAGATTTGCCGGATGTATCCTTAATTTCAGACCATGATTTTTCAATCGCAGCTTTAACTGTTGCAGGCATAGGCGAATAATCCAGATCTTCGGCGGTTTTATCGCCGTTCTTGAAACCCCAATCAAAAAATTTCAACGTAGCGGATGCTTGCACTGGCTTATCTTGTGTTTTATGCATCAAAATAAATGTAGCTCCTGTCAATGGCCATGCATCTTTTCCAGCTTGATTTGTCAAAATTTGGTAAAAGCTCTTTACCCAATCTGCGCCAGCCGCGGCAGCTTTAAACGTCAAATCATCTGGCGATACAAAAGTACCAGCTGCATTTTGCATAACAGCAAACGTCATCTTATTTTGTTTTACGTAAGCATATTCAACATAACCTATCGAATTTGGTAAACGATTAACAAATGCCGCTACCCCCTCATTGCCTTTACCACCTGCGCCAACAGGCCAATTCACAGCTGTACCCTCGCCTACTTTTGACTTCCACTCAGCATTAACTTTGCTCAAGTAGTTGGTAAAGATAAAGCTTGTACCAGAACCGTCAGCACGACGTACTGGCGAAATTACATCAGATGGCAAAGCAAGGGCAGGGTTTAAAGCCTTAATAGCTGCGTCGTCCCATTTTGTTATTTTTCCCAAATAAATATCACCGAGAACTTGACCGTTTAGCTTCAATTGGCCTGGTGCGATACCTTTGATGTTGACTACAGGCACAACTCCACCAATAACTGTTGGGAATTGGACCAAACCTTTAGCTTTTAACTCGTCGTCTTTCAACGGCATATCAGACGCACCAAAATCAACCGTTTTTGCGTCAATTTGCTTGATGCCTGCACCAGAACCCACGGACTGATAATTGATTTTCACGCCAGTTGCCTTGTTGTAATCAGAGGCCCATTTTGAATACAAGGGCGCTGGAAATGATGCACCAGCACCTGTTACGTCTTGTGCAACTGCGCCGAAAGAGTAAGTCAAAGCTGTCAAACCAGCCATGGTAGCCAGAGTGAATTTAGATACAAATTTCATTTAGAAGCCTCATTGGTTGTTGAATGATGCTTGTACTTTAAGTAAGATTTATGTCAATTGTGTGACAAATGAGCATCTTAATCAAAACAATAATTCATTAATGTATTATTAAAAACCCTAAAGTGTCACGTTGTTGTCACAAATTTATCTTATGGTTTGAGTCTTTAAAACTCACCGTAAGCTAAGTGGAGCAACAAGTGACCCAAACACATGAGCAATTGATAAGGCGAATTCGCGAGGAGTTGAATGATAGCTACGATGAGGAACGTGAGTTGGAACATGATGATCAAAATACCGACGAAATTCATGAGTTACTAGCTATTGAAACTGACGAATACAGAGAAAGTCGCCGGATATATTTTCGCGAACTATTCAGAATGCAAGCTGAGCTGGTCAAGCTACAAGACTGGATAGTTAAAACCAATAAAAAGGTAGTCATACTTTTTGAAGGAAGAGATGCTGCAGGTAAAGGTGGCGTTATCAAGCGCATCACACAACGCTTGAATCCACGCGTTTGTCGGGTTGCAGCTCTTCCAGCCCCAAGCGAAAGAGAGAAAACACAATGGTACTTTCAGCGTTTTATTGCCCACTTGCCAGCTGCTGGCGAAATCGTACTTTTTGACCGCAGTTGGTACAACCGTGCTGGTGTTGAGCGAGTTATGGGGTTTTGTGATGATCAACAATACGAAGAATTTTTTAGAACTGTGCCAGAATTTGAAAAAATGCTAACCCGTTCTGGTATCACTCTTATCAAGTACTGGTTTTCGATATCTGACGAGGAGCAAAGCATCAGATTTTTAGGTCGCATACACGACCCATTGAAGCAATGGAAATTAAGCCCAATGGACTTGGAGTCACGCCGTAGGTGGGAAGATTACACGAAAGCAAAAGAAATTATGCTTGAGCGAACACATATCCCTGAAGCCCCGTGGTGGGTTGTGGAAGCAGACGATAAAAAGAAAGCGCGCCTAAACTGCATCCACCATCTACTAAGCCAAATTGATTACCAAGAAGTTGAGCACCCCGAAGTCGTATTACCGCCTAGAGAGCGACATGAAGATTATGTAAGGCATCCAGTACCAGAAGAGTTAGTTGTTCCATCGCACTATTAGAGTCAAAGTCGGCTTTGTAACACTCCATCATGTGGGATGTTATGCTTTATTTATTTAAAAATCAGTATGCAAAACGGAACACGACTAGCTGCCATCGATTTAGGGTCTAATAGCTTTCGCCTAGAAATTGGAAACCTAGATTATGGTCAAATTCAACGCACGGAGTATTTGAAAGAAACGGTTAGACAAGGCAATGGGCTCGACCATGAGAGAAATTTAACACAAGAAGCTATGCAGCGCGGTTGGGATTGTTTAGCTCGATTTGGTGAAAGATTATCTAGTTTCAAATCTAATGAAGTACGAGCAGTAGCTACGCAAACACTTCGAGAGGCTAGAAATCGGGAATCATTTTTGACACGTGGGAGCGCAATTCTAGGATTTCCAATTGACGTCATTTCTGGTCAAGAAGAAGCCAGGCTCATCTACCAAGGCGTCTCCCGCTTATTGCCTCAGTCTGATGAAAAACGCCTTGTCATCGACATTGGCGGCAGGTCCACAGAGCTTGTATTGGGTCAGCAGTTAAATGCCAACAAAATGGCCTCCTACAGGGTTGGAAGTGTTGCTTGGTCTGCCAAATACTTCGCCAATGGAGAAATAGACGAAGCCTCTTTTATTAAAGCTGAAATCGCCGCAAAAGCTGTATTAGATGAATCGCTGAACACTTACAGGTGTGATGCATGGGATATTGCGTATGGATCATCAGGTACTGTTGGCGCAATTTTTGACATTCTAGAGGCCTCAGGCTGGACGGACACAACAATTAGTTACGCTGGATTGCAATGGCTCCGCGAAAAATTGATCAAGGCGCAGCACATTGATCGCGTCAAACTGGCAGGCTTAAAAGAAGACAGACGTGCTGTCCTTGCGGGCGGGGTTAGTATTCTTTGTGCGCTCTTTGGCTTGTTGAAGATTGACACTTTGCAGCCTGCTGAGGGCGCGCTACGCCAAGGTGTTTTGTATGATTTATTGGACCGTGATAATGGGGAAATTGATGTACGTAGCGCCTCAATCAAACGATTAGCTAATAATTTTGGCATAGATGCTTCACAAGCCAATCGTATATCGAAGATAGCTTCTGCCTTTTTTGCACAAATCCATAACAAGCCTGCTAGGGACGCATACGAAATAGCAAACGAAACTAAAGCTTTGGAATGGGCTGCTCAGTTACACGAAATTGGGTGTCAAATTTCGCACAGTGACCACCACAAACACGGTGCGTACATCCTAGACAATGCCGACCTTGCTGGCTTCGCAGTATCTGAGTCACATAGGCTAAGCATGCTTGTCTTAGGGCAACGTGGTAAATTGAAAAAATTAGAGCCAGAACTTGAAGACATCATATTCACGCAACAATTGTTTTGCCTGCGGTTAGCTGTTATTTTTTGCCATGCAAGAAATGACTTGGAAACTAGTCGCATCAAACTATCAATTCCAAACATTGAGAATCAACACTTCTTTTTGACATTACCTCTTGGCTGGGCAATCGAATTCCCTCAATCAGCTCATCTATTGCGAGAAGAAGCTATTGCTTGGAAAAAAGTAAATTGGAATCTAAATTTACTCGACTGTTAAGCATAAAGCTAAGCCAAATCATATCTAGAAAGCTTCGCCAACACCACTAGGCCTCAAAGCATATCAACACTTTGAACTGTAACCAATACAGTCTGCCTCAACCCATCGCGCTCCCGACTTCTTAGCCACCAGACGGAGGACTTTCTTACAGCGCAAGAGCTGTCTTTTAAGCCTAGTGATTGGGCAATGATTTGCCCAATCATGGGTTGATGTCCGACCAATAGAACCGTTCCTTTTGCAGTTGGCCATTGCATAGAAGCCAGAATCGTGTCTGGGCTAGATTCAGGTAATAAATTTTTATGCAATTTGTATGGACGGTCTAATCTACAAACAGTATCTTCACAGCGTCTAGCGGGGCTAGATAAAATGCGCGTACTTTCTGGTAACTGCCGATCTAACCATTGAGCCATGCGTATGGCCTGCTTGTAACCGCGCGCTGTTAGCATGCGATCAAGATCATCGCAACCTTCTTGCCAATCTACAGCTTCAGCATGTCGCCAGAGAACTATATCCATTGATTTTTTAACTCTATCACTTGATTCGCTGTAGACAACAAATCGATGTTTGAAATTCCACCTTCAACAGGCTCTTGGTATCACTCAGAACTTCGGTTAGAACCTCAACTGGATATTCCGCTAAGAGCGTAGTGAAAGCCATGACTACTAAGCGAACAATTTCAACAGCATGCATTTGACTTTGGTCTAACTACTCTGCTTTTGTGGTTTGACAGCAAATCAACGCATGCATAGCCTAGGTACAGTTTTGAGTCAAAAAGAGTGCGCATTGTTTATCTAAGGCTACACGCCTAAAAAATGCTTGCGATAACGCTCTGGCATGTCTGAAAGACGCATCATCATAGGCAAGTCAGCTGTATTGAAATCTGGATCCCACGCTGGTGCGCCCAATACTTTGGCGCCCAAACGTAAATACCCTTTTATCAAGGCAGGTGGCGAAATGTCTAGCTTGTCATCTAGTTCATCTACAGGGAGCGCCAAGCGTGGTGTCACTTGTTGCTCGTAGGGCGCTAAATGCTTCTCTTTGACCTGACGCCAAATACTCGCCGCTGCGTCACCGCTGACAATGCCGTTGTGCAACATGGGGATACTTGCACAACCAATCATGGTGTGCAATTGATTGCGCTCCATAAACTCGGCCAATGCACCCCATAACGCCATGATGACAGCACCTTGACGGTAGTCGATATGTACGCAACTACGACCCAGCTCAACCATGTGTGGACGTAACTTTTCAAGATTTGACAAATCAAATTCTGAGTCAGAATATGTGCGCCCAATTCTTTTGGCTTGAGCTGGCGTTAATGCTCTGTAAGTTCCAACAACGCTTTTTGTCTCAACATCTCGTACTAGTAAATGTTCGCAAAAGTTATCGAAGCTATCAATGTCATGTT
Organism: Polaromonas sp.; assembly: GCA_013298815.1. Taxonomy (GTDB): domain Bacteria; phylum Pseudomonadota; class Gammaproteobacteria; order Burkholderiales; family Burkholderiaceae_C; genus Aalborgiella. Next base: position 29,920 of record JAAFJF010000042.1, read on the forward strand.
TCGCCATGGGTGTTTTCAAATTGGCTCCCATTTCAGTCGCAAACACATCAAACCGCAAACGTTGCGCCTCTCTTACTTCATCTTGGTGTTTAGCCCAAGAAACTTTAATGCCACATCGGCCGGTAACAGCTGGCTTGTGCTGATTTTTTACCTCAATTGGCGTAAAGAAGCGATGCAATAAACCTCGCGGTAATGCTATTGGCGACAGATCAAACGTAGGAGTTGGTATTTCTCGCATGTAGCTTCCTTTTTTATTGAACGTACATGCAGTTTCCGATTTGACTGTGACAAGCTGATGAAATTTTTATGGCTGTTTAATGACGATCAATACGCTGACCAAATCTTTCAAAGAACCACACAAGCTCCTATATTTCAAATATAATTGAAACATGGAAGTATCACCCACACCCACACCCACACCCACACCCACACCCACACCCACACCCACACCCACACCCACACCCACAATTTCAGAATTACAGGCCGTCAAAGCATTGGCAGCATTAGCTCATAACCACAGACTGCGCGTTTTCAGAGCTTTGGTTGTCGCAGGACCAGCAGGTTTGACGCCAGGTGTGCTGTCTGCCCAGCTTGGTGTGGCGGCGAGTGCTTTGTCATTTCACCTCAAAGAATTAGCCTATTCGGAGATGGTCAGCGTTGAACACCAAGGCCGCAATCTGATTTACCGCGCCAATTTCGAGCAAATGAACACGCTTATGACCTATTTGACAGAACACTGCTGCGCAGGTGAGCCCTGTGAGGTGACGGATGGCGATGCTATTTGCACCACGTGTTAACCAATCTAGATACCTTGTAACTCGTTGATTTATATTATTTTTAAGGAAGCACCATGACTGATAAAGCCATTAACGTTCTATTTTTATGCACCCATAACTCCGCCCGAAGCATTTTGGCCGAAGCTTTGCTGAATCACCTAGGGCAAGGCAAGTTCAAAGGCTACTCCGCTGGCAGCAGTCCGCGCGACAACCAGCAACCCAACCCTTTAGGACTACAAACGCTAC
>JAAFJF010000043.1 GCA_013298815.1 Polaromonas sp.
GCTGACCAAGAACGAGTTTGAGCAACTGGTACAAATTGACCAAGCCGACGGCACCAGCAGCAGCAAAACCTACTCAGCCCAGCATTTAGGTTTGACGCAAGAGACTGATGAACTGGGCATAGTTACCCAATACCAATACGACACCAAGGGCAACCTCACGCAAAAGAGGCAAGCTGCGGGAACGGCGGATGAGCGCATCACTAACTACATCGTCAACAGCCAAGGCCAAACCACCAGCATCACCCGCAAAGGCAGGACTGAAACCAATACAACTGGCGGAACAACCACAGTCACCCCAGATGCCACGTGGCAGCTAGAGTACGACAGCCTAGGTCAAGTCAAAAAAACGATTGATCCCGAAGGCAACACTCGCCAATACACCTATGACCGAGACGGCAATCTGCGTAAATACACCGACCCACGCGGCAACAGCACCAGCTACGAGGTCGATGCAGCAGGCAATCTGACCAAAAGCACCGACGCCTTAGGCCGCGTTCAAACCTACCAATACGACAAAGTAGGCAACCTGACCCAAGTGACCGATGCCAGAGCCAAAGTCAGCCAAGCTGCCTATGACGCGATGAACCGCAGTACCAAAATCGTCAACGCGGTGGGCGGGCAGTTTCAAGTGCAGTACAACGCACAAGGTATGCCTATCACTGAGATTGACGAGGATGGTCGTACCAGCCGTGCTGAGTTTGACAATTTCCTGCGCATCACCAAGCAACTCGACGGTCTCGGTAACACCACCGACTACAGTTACAGCATTCCTGACGGTACCGCCACTGGTGTTGTAGGCTCACTCTTTGATCCGACAGAGATTAAATACCCCACCTTTACGCAGCGCCAGCGTTATGATCAATTGGAACGCTTAACCAGTGACACACTACTTAATCCCAACACCTTGGGTACTGAAGGATTGGTCAGCGGTACGCAATATGACAAGCGTGGACAAATCAAGAGTGAGTTGGATGCCAATGGCAAAACACGCTTCTACACATGGAACGCCTTAAAGCAACTGGTTGAAACGACGGACAGCTTGGGTAATAAAACCAAAGCCAGTTACGACGTTAGAGGTAATCTCATTGAGCTTGTTGATGCTAAGAACAATGTCAATAAGTTTGAATATGATAAAAACAACCGCATCATCAAAGATGTATTGCCATTAGGTCAAACAACCGTTTACGCCTACGACGAAGTAGGCAACCTTAAAGACCGCACTGACGCCAATGGTCAAAAAACCAGCTACACCTTCAACAGCGTCAACCGCCCCATAGAAGTCAAGCAATACAAAGCTGGCGCTGGCGCATCTACAGGTCAGTTAGCCCGCACCACCAGTTACACGTGGGATGCATCTGATAATTTGACCAATTGGAGCGACACCGATCACAGCCGCCCCACAGGCCAACAAACCAGCACAGGCACCATCAGCTACGACGACGCAGGGCGCAAACTCAGTGAAAGCGTCAGCTACCCCAATCCCCCCACCGCAGGGGGTACATCTGGCACAAACACTGCACTCAGCTACAGCTACCGATACAGTCCAGCTGGCAACAAAACCCAGCTTACCTGGCCCGATGCCACCAAGATTGACTACAGCTATAGCCAGCACAATGAACTGCAAAGCGTCGCCATCCCAGGCGAGGGCAGCATCAGCGTTTCCCAATTTAAATGGCTAGCACCCGCCAAAGTCACCTTGCCAGGTGGCACGGCACAAGAACGTACCTTAGATGGACTACTCAATTTAGAAGGCCTCAAAGTCAAAACGCCCGGCCAGCAAACCGTTTTGAGCTTGGCCAATACCTACGGCAAAGTCCAAGAACTTAAAACCAACGCCAGAGTTGATACCGCAGCCAACATCAGTACCAACAAAACCAGCACCTACACCTATGATGATGAGATTCGCCTCACCCAAGTAAACACCGACACGGGAGGCCTGTTTGGTAGCGACACAGAAGCATTCACACTGGATGCTGTGGGCAACCGTGTTGCTCACAGCAAAATCTCAGGCGCATGGACCTATGATGGAAACAACCGTCTGACCCAACGCGGCACAGGCACCTGCGGTACGGGCACCACTATCTGCTATCAATACGACGAGCTTGGCAACCAGACTCAAAAGACAGAGGCTGGCAAAGTCACCCAATACAGCTACGACACCCAAAACCGTCTCGTCGAAGTAGCAGATATCACATCAGGGCAAGCTGCAACTCAGCGCAAGACCATAGCCAAATACGGCTACGACCCCTTGGACAGACGCATCTGGAAAGAACAATACACAGACCAAAGCGCCACACCACTAGCACAGCCAAAGCGAACCCTCTATTTGTACGCAGATGAAGGCTTGATAGCTGAAGCCACGCAAAATATCACCGTAGTTACAGATGCCAGCGGCGTACAAACCGTCACTGCCAGCGCTGCACCCCAAATCACCACCCAGTATGGGCCTAGACCAGACAGTGAGTTCACCACAGGCCTGCTGTTCATCAAAACCAGAAATAGCAACAGTACAGGTACAAACAATACAGACACAGTAGCTTACTTCCACCACGACCACCTGCAAACGCCATTGCAGGCTACAGACAAAGCAGGCAATATCGTTTGGGCTGCCAGATTTGATGCCTTCGGCAAAGCCAGCATCATCACCCCTGCAGCCACAGCACTGATTCCCACGATTGAATCAAACCTGCGCTTGCCTGGGCAGTATGAAGATCAAGAGACAGGGCTGCATTACAACTACCGCCGTTACTACGATACGCAAATAGGCCGGTACATCACGCAGGATCCGATTGGGTTGGCTGGGGGCGTGAATATGTATAGCTATGTGAATGGCGATCCCATGAATTTGATGGATCCGACAGGGGAGTTTGCTCTGAATGCTGCTGGTGGAGTTTTGGGATTAATATCCGGAGGTGTTGGGGGCTATATGACGAGTGGCACTTGGCGCGGGACATGGACAGGCGCCCTAGCTGGAGGTGCTGTTGGTGCATTGAATCCGTTTACATTAATGTTTGGAGGATATGCTGGTGGTGTTTTTGCAAATATCATCGGTCAAGCCGTTGGAAATGTGGATGCTTGTAATAAATTCTACGATGTCAATGTAGAGTTAGCATTGCTTGCAGGTCTTGGTGGGGCGGGTGGGTATAGTTTAGGCTTACATTTGGCAAACCCATACCGAAGTGCATTTACTCTTGCAGTAGCTAGACGTAGTCGTGCAACGCCTGTAGCAAACAATGTTTTCCGCTCGTTTACAGAGGGTGGCATCAGTGGCTTTACTGAGTTGGGATTAAACTCTTTACGTCACGACACGCCAACGAACAAATGCCCTAAAACTTGCTCAGCCCCATGAAATTACATTTACTTTACGCTAGGCTCAGTTCAAGCTTCTACCTCGCGGGATTGTTATTGGTGCTTATTGTGGTGAGCAGCGTCGTATCAGCTGTTTTATTTCCATCTATTGGCAGATATATTGAGAATGCAGGGTTATCCAAGATTCTCGTATTATCGTTGCCTTACATCGGCCCACCGCTTATTGCTCTGAGTATTTTGTTTGGTCTTCTTTCTCGATGCCCAAATTGCCGTGCAAAGTATGTCGAATTCAAATGGTTTACCCCCCCAGTTAGTTTGCCGTCAGAGTTAGGCAATGGCATGGAGCAGGTCTACTCGGCTATAAATGTAGCACGAGGTAAGGGCCATAGATGCACCAAGTGCAAATTCGAATGGCGTTAATTTGTATTAATACATGACAGCGATCTGCCCAAAATGCCGCCACTTGCGGCAACCCAATGAAACCGTACCAGACTGGCAATGCCCTGCCTGTGGGGTTGCTTATGCCAAAGCTGGTGATGCTGGCCGCGGCGTGGGGACGGCTTCGCAGAGTTATCGACGGCTGGACGGTAATGACAGCGGCTTTGCTTGGTGTAAGTTGTTGCTACTGGCTGTGGTGTTATGGGGTGCTTGGGCGGGGTGGCAGAGCTGGCAGGGTGGTGCGTTAAGCGGGGGCGGTACGGTTAATCAATCTTCAGCGGCTCAAAAGATAAGCGCGCTGGCGGCTAAGGTTAGCGCGGGTGACGTGGTGATGTATTCCACCTCCGTGTGCCCATATTGCGCGCAGGCCAAGGGTTGGCTTAATCAGAATAGTTTTGCGTTTACAGAGTGCAATATGACTAATTCGTCGTCGTGCGAGCAAGAGTTTAAGAGTTTGGGCGGTGATGGCACACCATTTTTAGTGGTGCGCCATGGCGGCAAGGTGAGCTATATGAAAGATGGGTTTGATTCAGAAGAGTTTTTAGCGCTGTTGAGGTAATCAATTGGCCAAAAAAATTAAATGAAAAATAAGCAAAAAAGTAAGCAAGGATTTAGAAAAATGCACGCAATAAGAACAAATAATATTTCGCAACTCGATTTGAAGCCGCTTCGGAAGTTTGCAGCTGGTTTGCTTATGTTCGCCAGTTTTTTTGCATCGCCTTTTGCTGCTGCTCAAGAAACTGTTTGTGCACGGGTCAAAATTGAAATCAAACAAGAATTGACACTTGAGCGGCAAGCCTTTGACGCAGAGATGAAGATCAATAACACCACGGATACGGGGTTTATTGAAAATGTATCTGTGGTGGTGAAGGTGACAGATGAAGCGGGTACGCCCGTTGCTATTACTGACAACGCCAACGACACAACAGCCAAGTTTTTTGTCCGGCTATCCAGTAAGCAAAATATCGCTGCCGTAGATGGCACTGGAACAGTTAACCCAAAGACGACCAGTACCATCAACTGGACGATTATTCCTGCGCCAGGATCAGCAGGAACTAGCCCATTTGGTAAAAAATACTTGGTCGGAGCCACGCTGACTTACAAATTTGGAGGTGAATCAACGATTTTGGAAGTTTCACCGGACGTTATTACCGTCAAACCGCTGCCTTTGTTAACTTTGGATTATTTTTTAACGCAAAATGTATGGGGTGATGACCCACTGACGCTAGCCGTGGAACCAGTAGAGCCCTTTACTTTGGGTGTGAGGGTCAAAAACACTGGCCATGCTACCGCCAAAAATCTAAAAATCGATTCTGCGCAACCTAAGATTGTCGAAAACAACCAAGGTTTGCTGATCAACTTCACGCTGACGGGGAGCTACGTCAACGATGCGCCAGCTCAAAACACATTGTTGATAAATTTTGGAGACATCGCGGCGGGCACAAGCAAGATGGGACGCTGGATTATGGAGTCCACATTAGCCGGAAAATTCACAGAATTTGCAGCCAAGTTTAGCCATGCAGATGAGCTGGGAGGGGCGCTGACTTCAATTTTACAAGCGACGAATGCTCATTTTTTAATTCGAGATGTTCGTGTTGATTTGCCGGGTCGTGATTATGTCCGAGATTTTCTAGCTCGTGATGGTGATGTTATCCGTGTCTATGAATCCGATGGACCTGATACTGAAGTGACTGACAGAAGCAGTGTTGCAACCATGACTGCCGGCATCAATACCACTGGCAACGCGAGCTATAAACTCAACTTCCCAGTGACGGCAGGATTTGCTTATGTGAAGTTGCCAGATCCTTTTGCTGGCACGAAAGCACTGGGTCAAATTGTGCGTTCTGATGCAAAAAATTTGTTATCAGAGAATGTGTGGTTATCCAAAACACGTAACGAGCAGAGTAAGGAATGGGAATATTGGGTGAACTTTTTTGATGTGAACACAACGGGCATCTACGACGCAGAATTTCAAGCACCGCCGGTTGTTCAACTTCCGCCAGTCATACAGTTTATTCCTGATCGTGTTGTCAAAGAAACCAAACAAGTTTCATTTATTGTGGAAGCCAGCAGTCCGACTGGCAAACCTGTGACACTTTCAGCTGCACCGCTTCCAGCCGGCGCTACATTTACCCAGCAAGTGGTAGAACCTGCCACACCTAGTTTGCGACGTGCTGTTTTTGATTGGACACCGGCAAAAGGAACAGCGGGAAATTATTTGATTACGTATACCGCTACGGATGGTCAACTGAGCGCCACCAAATCTGCCACCATCAAGGTTGAATCAGATGCGACTGTTCCCGTCGGACCTGGTATGCCGGTGATAGAGGCACCATTGTCGGGCGCACAGGTGACGAGCTTGTTACCAACACTGTCGGTCTTGACATCCTCTGCGGCTTTGGATCCAACCACCAAGGTGCAGTTTGAAGTCTATGCAGATGAAGCGGCGACGCAATTGGTGGTGAGCAATGTGGTCGACAAGGCAGTGACTGTTACGGGTGCTTTGGTTGTTCCTACAACATGGACATTGACGAGTAGTTTGAATGACAATATGCGTTACTGGTGGAGAGCAAGAGCGTTTGACGGTACGCTGTATAGCTCTTGGGTCAGTGGACGCTTTTTTGTGAACGCATTCAACGATCCACCGGACAATTTTAATTTGACAAGTCCAACGCCTAGTGCAGAAGTGACCAATCTGACACCAATGTTAACTTGGACAAACAGCTTGGACAAGGACGGCGATTCCTTAACCTATAGCGTGATTGTGTACAAAGACATAGCGCTGACAGAAGTGGTTGTCCAAGTGGCAGATTTGGCTGAATCTACCAGTGGTAGCACCAGCTGGACGGTGACAGCTCCGCTGACCAATCATTCCAAATATTACTGGCGCGTGATCGCTAAGGATGCTCTGGGCGCGCAAACACCGACATCAGCTCGCCCATTTGTTGTCAATACTGGCAATATCGCACCGACTACCCCGGTGATCGTCACGCCTGCCGTAGGCGGACAGAGTGTGAATGCCAGCTCGCTGCTTACCGTGCAGAACAGTGTAGATGCTGACAATGACCTGATCACATATGTGTTTGAGATTGACACCACAAACACATTCGATTCAAGCGATAAACGCAGTTCAGGTCAACTTATTCAAACCGGTACGGCCAACATGAGTTGGTTAACGACGGGGTTGATTGAAAACAAACGTTACTGGTGGCGTGTTAAAGCGCAAGATGGTCGGGCTGAATCAGCTTGGGTTGTGGGGGACTTTCTGATGAATGCCATCAATGAAGCACCACCAGCACCGACAGTTAAAAATCCTGGCAATGGTGCTTGGACAGCCACGCAACAACCAAGCTTAGAGGCAAACCCTGTCGTAGATCCTGAAGAGGAAGCCGTTGTTTATCAGTTTGAGGTATATAGAGATGCTGGATTAACGCAAAAAGTGACTGAGGGCACGTCGAGCAATACAGCGCTCATATTACCAACGCCATTGACTGACAAGACCACATACTGGTGGCGCGTTCGAGCGAGTGACGTGAAAGATGCGACAAGTGCTTGGAGTTTGCCGGTAGTGCTATATGTTAGTACCGCACCATTCCAAGATCCTACAATAGCAGTGACATCTCCTGTGACACCTGTGATGCCGGATTCAGTAACCACGGCTAGTGGCGTGCGCAAACGGATTACGATTCGTTGGGAGGGTACGGATCCCAACATTGAGCCAACCATCGCACTGTATTACGACACCACAAAATCTGGTTTTGCCGGTAATTTAATCGTTGATGGATTACGTCAAAGTGCAGGCACGCAGTCGGGTAGCTATGTATGGGATGTGACAGATCGTGCGCCCGGTGCGTATTACATTTACGCAGTCATTTACGATGCAAAAGGCGTAGGCAAGGCTTATGCGCCAGGCGCGGTTGTTATTCCGACTTCGACACAGTCGGGTGCTATCGTTGTCAAAGCAGGTAAAAATTTGCGTACTTCCGAGGATGGTAAAACTACAGCCTTCACAATTCGTTTGGGTAAAGCACCGTTGGCTGATGTGGTTTTACCCCTGTCAACCAGTAATCCACGCGAAGGTGTAACGACGCCACCTAACTTGACCTTTACAAAGCAAAACTGGGCGGTAAATCAGGCTGTTACTGTCACGGGACAGAATGATTGTGAGCCTGATGGCAAAAAAACTTTCCAAGTACTCTCGGGCAAGGTGCTGTCATTGGATCCAGACTATATCGGCTTGTCGGGTACACCCGTCAATGTGACGAACTCAGACAATGTGGATTTCAAGGCTACGACCGATAATTCAAAACTACATATCTGTGGTCTGAGCGTGGTGAGTGAACGCAAAGCAGATGCTCGGACTTGGGAATACACTGTGAAGGCGGAACTCACCAACAGTGGCACGTCAGTAAGCGGAGTAGTCGCCAAATTACGTAAATTACCGTTTGGCATCAAGTTGGTTGATGACGCAATTACTTTTGGGGCAGTCGCAGAGGGTGAAACCGCTAAAAGCAACGACGTTATCATACTGCGTGCTAACTTCCCCATTCCAAAAGAGATTTTCAAATTGGGTATTGGCGTTCACTGGAACGTCGTTGTTCAACCATGACCGTGATGTGTGATTTAAAAATGCAGACTAGAAAGCGTCGCTACGTTACTTTGGGCTTTACTTTGATAGAGCTGCTGGTCGTAGTTGTGATAATTGGGCTGTTAGCTGCTTATGTCGGCCCCCGCTACTTTGCTCAATTGGGTAAGTCTGAGCGTGCAACAGCTAAAGCGCAAATTGAAGGCTTGGGCAAAGCACTGGATGCCTATCGACTCGACACAGGCCGCTATCCGACTACTGAGCAGGGATTAAAAGCCTTGGTTGTTAAACCGAATGATGAGCCTAAATGGACCGGACCTTATCTCATGAAAGCTGTGCCGGTTGATCCTTGGGGGCATGCTTACTTGTATAGCTCATCTGGGTCGAGTGGTGATTTCGATTTGTTGTCCCATGCGAAGGATGGACAATTGGGTGGTGACGGAGAAGCTGCAGATGTTTCTTATAAATGAAATTGTCTTTAAAGCCAGTGATAGAGTTTTATGACGCAAACCGCTAGCTACACATTAGCTCATCAAGCAAGTTCGTCACAAGTTGCTAGCCTGCCATACGTTTCCAGATTGCGATTGAAAGTCGTGGGGGTGGATGGCCGCGAGCAGGAATTAGAGTTTACGGACATGACGGAATCTGCAGCATTACAAACGGCGGCATCACGGGGTTTGCGTGTGTTGGCAATTGAGACTTCTGTTGGATCGCAGCGCACAACCACACGTTCGAAGACGCATTTTCCATTGTTGTTGTTTAGTCAAGAGCTATTGGCTTTGCTTGATGCTGGACTCAACCTTGCTGAAGCACTGAAGACACTCCACGACAAAGAGCGGCAACCAGCTGTACAAAGCATTTTGTCTCAAGTATTACAGGAGCTTCGTGAAGGGCGCAATTATTCTGATGTGCTTGAAACGCTGCCACAACACTTTCCCGAAGTCTATATCGCTACCGTTCGCGCGTCAGAGCGCACAGGTGATCTGCCGCAAGCCCTGACTAGATTCATTGCATATCAATTTCAATTAGATACCATTCGGAAAAAACTGGTGTCCACGGCCATTTACCCTGCCATGTTGATGATTGTGGGCGGTTTTGTGATGCTGTTTCTTTTGGGTTATGTGGTGCCACGGTTTTCAGTCGTTTATGAGTCGTCTGGGCGAGAGATGCCATGGATGTCGGCGTTATTGCTGTCCTTCGGTAAGCAAATCTATAACAACTGGCAAATAGCGGTTGTTATGCTGGTTACTGTTTTGAGTTTGCTTGCATGGGCTGTGAGTCGAGTTCAGGGACGAACTTGGCTGTTAAATCAAGTATTACGTTTGCCCTTGTTTGCTGCTAAAGCGGATGAATTTCGACTAGCTCGATTTTATCGCGCAGTCAGTTTGTTGTTGGCTTCCGGTATTTCTCTGTCACGCGCTATGGGTATGGTGACTGGATTGCTAGGGCCGCGCCAGCAGGATTCATTAAAACGCTGTCGTTTAGAAGTTGAGCAAGGTAAAAGCTTGTCGACTGCCTTGATTCATGCAGGATTGGCCAGTCCAGTGGCTGAGTCTTTGATCAAGGTTGGCGAGCGTTCGGGTCAGATGGCCGAAATGCTAGAGCGTACGGCTCGCTTCTCAGACGAAGACTTCGCGCGTTGGGTGGATTGGGCATCTCGCTTGCTAGAGCCAATTTTAATGATGGCCATTGGTCTAGTTATTGGCACGGTGGTAGTGTTGATGTATCTGCCTATCTTTGAATTGGCCGGGAGCTTGCAATGACAAGTGTCCAACGACTACTCACCCCAGAGTTGATGATTCAAACGCGAAGCTTTGCCGCACAAAACGAAGTTAGTTTACTAAAGGGATTGCAGTTGGTCACCAACTGGTCACCTGAAACTCTGATGGCTGAGTTGGGTGAATCGTTTTGCTATCCAGTATTGTCCATGACTGAATTGCTGGGTTTTCGTCCAGACTTCGAGTGCTTAAGCTACACAGAGTGTGTACAGCGAGCCGCTTTCATTGGTCACGGTGCTTCAGGCAATGCAACACTTGTCCTATCTGATCCATTTGATGGTACAACTGAGGATTGGGCCGTACGTCGATATGGTCGATTTAAGCCCGCACTTCGCATCGCATTGGCTCATCCGGACGATTTGAGCGCTTATTTTGCACAGCAAGAAAGGCAATTGCGGGCTACAGATGGATTTGATCTCGATACGAGTTCGCAAAATGACGAAGAAGTCGCAGCCATTATCACGTTAACAACTATCAGTGAGGATACCAGCGCAGTTGTCAAACTTGTCAATTCAACGATTTACGACGCAATTAAACTACAGGCCAGCGATATTCATCTGGAGTGCGATGCTGGATGCTTGCATGTATTGTGCCGGATAGATGGTGTCTTGGTTCCACTGACACAGGTGCAAGGCCAAGACATGGCGGAACAGGTCATTTCTCGCATTAAAGTCATGGCTGATCTTGATATTGCCGAGCGACGAATTCCGCAAGATGGTCGCTTTAAAGTGCGCGTTAATGGGCGTGAGATTGATTTTCGCGTTTCGGTCATGCCCAATATTTTTGGTGAAGATGCGGTCTTGCGGTTGCTTGATCGTCAGTCTTTAACCGAAGAGGCTAAGGCGCTTCGGCTAGATCATTTGGGTTTGGACGCACATTCGATTGCAACCATTCGCAAACTTGCCAATAAGCCGCACGGTATGCTGCTGGTGACGGGACCCACGGGCTCTGGTAAAACGACGACACTCTATGCAGCCATTACTGAAATTCATACAGGGCGAGAAAAAATTGTCACAATTGAAGACCCTGTTGAATATCGGTTGCCACGTGTACTGCAAATCCCAGTCAACGAGAAAAAAGGGTTGACTTTTGCAAAAGGCTTGAGATCCATCCTTCGTCACGATCCAGACAAAATCATGGTTGGAGAGATTCGCGATGATGAGACGGCTCAAATTGCTGTGCAAGCAGCCTTGACGGGACATTTGGTTTTTACTACTGTGCATGCCAACAACGTGTTTGACGTATTGGGGCGATTTTTGCATATGGGTGTAGATGCATATAGTTTCGCTGCAGCACTCAATGGCATCGTCGCGCAAAGGCTATTGCGCATGAACTGCCAGCATTGTGCTGTAAAAGTAATGCCTACAGAAATTGAACTAGAACTCGCAGGTTTAACGGTTGCACAAATTGCAGGTTGGACTTTCAAATCAGGCATGGGTTGCGGTCATTGTCGTGGTGTCGGGTACAAGGGCAGAAAAGCCGTAGCTGAGGTACTTGTTTTAGATGACACTATGCGAGAGATGATCGTCGGTAAAGCATCCATTTCATCGCTCAAAGAGCATGCCACACGGCTTGGCTTGCGCTCCTTACATGACACTGCTTTCCAGTGGGTCTCGCATGGCGAGACCACATTAGAGGAGGTTGCTCGTGTCGCTGGATAAAACAACAAAGAAAAATGGAGGCCAGACTTTATTTATCGTAATTGGTACGAAGTCAGTCTCTAGCGGCGTGATGACTGGTAAGTTGTCGAGTGCGTTATGGCTCAAAGAAAGTTATTTCGATACGAAGATAGGCAATGATCATGTCGGTGAGTCCTCGATAGAGCAGCTTAATATAAGATTGCATGGACTTGCTGAAATACAAGCCTATCAAGGTGTTGATCAAATACGTGTCCTTATATCTGACAGCTGGTTGGTGGTGACGAATCTGCCCTGGCGGTCGAACTCAAAGAATGCTCGTGATGCTGAAAAGGATGCATACACGGGACTGGTTGACAATGGATTCGACATTGCTTCTGCTGATACCTTCAGGTTGGATGATGCCCCTTTTGGCACTTCTCGATTAGCTGTTGTTTACCCAGCTTCCATCTTGGATGCTTTAAACCAATTGTCTGTTAGATTAAAAGCGCGCTTAGCCTCTGTACTACCTTTGTCGGTCGCCGCTTGGAATCTCCAATCAGGTTATACGACGGCTAACAATAGCCAAAATACGCAACCACAAGTGCAGATGGTGCTTGACGAAGGGTTGCTGCTATTTTCTCGAAGTCTCGCACTTGATCGCAAGCGATTAAGTGAGTTGAGCATACGTACTGACATAAACGTTCAGGCGTCAATAAGTCAACAAATTCGCGCTGTTTGGATGCGTATGTCTATGCGGGATAGTCGAATGTCGCAATTGGTGAGTGCAAACTTACTTGATCTGACAGCTTCCGAGGAACTAAAAGACAACGCTGATACATTTTTCGTACTAAATCAAGATTTGCCAAAGAACGATGCAAATGTTTCTTTACGTCTAAGCTTGGCTGCGCATGCCAGCGGTTTACGAAGTATTTTGGATGCTGTGCCGATAAAAGCGACATGGAAAATTTGGCACTGGGGCATCCTTGCTGCGGCAGCCTTGTTTGCTGTCGTGATGATGGTAAGCCTTTTTAAAACTAATTTGTCGATTCAATCACTGAAGACAAGTCAGAATATGGTGCAGAGGGAAACACAGCCTCAAACACCTTCTAAAAGGTTAAGCCGAGAAGAGCTTGCCAAAGTGCAAGCAGTCAATGCAGCCATTCAGGTTTTAAATTTGCCATTGCCTAGCATTTTGCGGGCGCTAGAGCCACCTAGGGATATTAAAATAGCGCTGCTCAGTGTCGAGACATTGAATACGGAATCGCTATCCCAGAAGTCTAATATTAAGATAGTTGCGGAAGCTCGCAACAGTCTAGATATGTCTCAATATGTTGCTTTTGTTTCTGCACGAAAACCTTTTATCAACGCTTATTTGACTCAGCATGAAATCGATGTAAATTCGGCAGATCGACCCTATCGCTTTACGTTGGAGGCGTTATGGCACGAATAACACAAAGAAACGGTTTGACAGAAAACCTGCAGTTGTTATTGGGTGCAAGAGCACATCAAGTGCTCTGGGAATTTCGTCGAGGAATTCGCAAGCTAACACGGTACATAGGTTACTTGGGTTGGGTATCGTTTTTTTTTCTTGTTCTAGCTCTCTTGATTTGGCTTCTAAATCGGCATCAGCAGGTGCAAATCAGTGAATTGCATAAACGTCAATCCGAACATCGGACTGGCCAAGTGCAAGGCACACTAGCGACTAAGAGTATTAAAAATATTGACATCAAAAATGATTTAAAAATTCTAGAAGATTTAAAGTCTTTCGAAGATTTTTTGATGCCACATGAAGATATTCCAGTAGTTGTACAAGACTTACTGCGGATGGCTGAAGATCAAAAACTGACCGTGCAGAAGGGTGAGTATCGTGTCCAGCGTGATGTGACAGGTGGTTTCATGAGGTATCGGATGAGTTTACCAATTAAAGGCACCGCTTCAACTGTTCATCGTTATATAGAAGCGGCGTTGCGTGCACAGAAGACGCTAGCCTTAGAAAGTGTTCAGTTCAAACGTGATCGCATCGAATCAATCGACATTGAAGCGCGTATGCAGTGGGTGGTATTTACCCGTCTGCCCGCGAAAGATCCAGTGTTGATGGTTATAACAAATACAGCTCCTGGAATGACACCATGAATCCAAGGATGAAGCGAACTTTGCTAGGGTTAGCATTATTTTCAACCATTCTTTTTGCATGGTTTGCGCCAGCCGCCAGCGATAATGGCGTCGACTTAAGTGACCGTGTGAAAACTACACTCGTGCCACCGCGTAATGCATCGAATGTGACTACAAACCCAACCCAGAAATCCAGTGCAACCACTGCGACTTCAACACCATTAGCCGTGTCGAGTATTCGATCTCGCAGTCAAAGTGATGAGATGGATCCCCAAGATTCACGGTTGTTCACTTCGACGCAATGGACGACACCCGTGCTTCAAAAGTCGTTAACGCCACAAATCAAATCAGTTGACAAAATTAAGCCAGTTGACGGAACACCGGTTATCGAAGCGCCGCCTTCCTTACCTTTCGTTGTACTGGGTCGCTACATCGAAGCGGGACAAGAAGTCGTCTTTCTGCAGCATAACAGTCAAAACTTAGTCGTACGCGTTGGTGACACTTTGCTAGAACAATATAAGGTCGAAAGTCTTCAAGGCACTACTTTGAATCTTCGTTATCTGCCGATGAATTTAGCACAAAGCTTAGAAATTGGCAGCAAGCAATAAATAAATGAAAAAGTCAGTATGAATCTAAAACAAAGATATCTTGTGAAATCAGTTCGATTTTTATGTGCGATCACAATGGTCGTAATATCGTTACAGATGGTCGGTTGTGCAGGTATGCAATCGTATCGAGAAGGGCAAACCCTGTTAGCGGAAGGAAAGACCGAGCTGGGACTAGCCAAGCTTGAAGAGGCTGTCAAACTTGAACCAAAGAACGCCGAGTACCGCATTGCCCTAGCCAGCCGACGCGCATCAATTATCAGTCGTTTAATAGCGACGGGAGAAATTGCTCGTCGTGAAGGAAGGTTGACAGATGCCGAGAAAACTTATCGTCAAGCACAAGCCTTAGATTCAGAAAATCCGATGGCTCGTCAAGGCCTATCGGCCTTAATAACGGAGCGTAGACATCGACTATTACTGGTTGAAGCAGAGGCTTTGCTAAAAAAAGGCTCTCCTGTTTCTTTGACCGATGCCATAGAAAAATTACGCCCAATTCTTGCTGAAAATCCGAATCAAAAAGATGCTTTGAATATTAAGGAGCGTATTGAAGAGGTTCAAGCAAAAGCCAAACGACCAGATGCACAATTGGCTCAAATCTTTCGCAAACCAATTTCACTTGAATTTCGTGAAACTCCCCTCAAATCTTTGCTTGAAGTTGTCTCAAAGGTTTCAGGGCTGAATTTTTTCTATGACCGAGATATTCGTCCCGATCTTAAAGCCACGATCTTTGCAAAAAATACCACGATTGAAGAAGCGATACGATTGTTGCTAGTCACGAATCAGCTTGAGCAAAAAATTCTCAACGAAAATTCGATACTGATCTATCCAAATACACCGCAAAAAATAAAGGAATATCAAACCCTTGCAGTGCGTAGTTTCTATTTAACCAACGCGGATGTCAAGGCTGTATCGAATACCATCAAAACGATTGTTAAGACGAAAGATCTGGTGATTGATGAGCGCTTGGGGATCATCATCATGCGCGATACCCCAGAGGCCATTCGAATGGCGGAGCGCATCATTGCTTTGCAAGATTTAAGCGATCCTGAGGTCATGCTTGAAGTTGAAATTATTGAAATCAAGCGCGCACGTTTGATGGAGTTGGGCGTTCAATGGCCGAGTCAGTTAACGCTTTCTCCTTTGCAAGTCGGGGGAGTGCCATTGATGCTGACCGATCTTAAGACTATTTTTGATTCAGCAAAGAAGCTCATTATTCCTGAGAATATACAAGCATCCATTGGAAATGTGGTGATCAATGCACGAAAAGAAGATCAAGATGGCAATATTCTTGCCAATCCACGCATACGAGTCAGAAACAAAGAGAAGGCCAAAGTGCAAATCGGTGACCGTGTGCCGGTCATAACGACAACATCAACATCGACCGGTTTTGTGTCAGAGTCGGTTAACTATGTTGATGTGGGCTTAAAGCTTGAAGTTGAACCGACCATCTACCTTGATGAAGAGGTATCGATCAAGATTAATCTTGAAGTTTCAAATTTAGTCAGAGAAATTTTAAGCAAATCTGGCACGTTGTCGTACCAAATTGGTACTCGTGGGGTAAATACGGTGCTTAGGTTGAAAGACGGGGAAACGCAAATTTTAGCCGGCTTGATCAGTGATGAGGATCGTTCAACTGCCAATAAAGTACCTCTTTTGGGCGAGCTGCCTATCGCAGGACGTTTGTTCGGGAGTCAAAAAGATGATAGCCAACGCAGTGAAATCTTATTATCCATAACACCTCGTGTGGTTCGCTCTATCCGTCGGCCCAACTTGTTGGCAGCTGAATTTGAATCCGGAACTGAAAATAGTATCGGTTCGCAGGCCTTGCGACTGTCAGCAGCTGAGAATGTGGATTCTGAAGTTAAAGACGATGCCAAAACACGAGCAGCCGTTACTCGATTAATACCTAGCGGAACTTCTGTATCTCCAGTGGTTACTCCTTCATCTGCTGGAGCAAACGCCTTGTCTGGAAATCCTGCAAATGCAGACAAGCCGACATCTGTACCATCCACGAATTCAGTACCTACTGTAAATGCAGGTGGAAATGTGAGTATGGCTTGGCAAGCACCTGCGCAAGTCAAAGCTGGGGAACAGTTCAGTGCTGTTTTAAAGGTTAACAGCCAGCAAGCTTTACGTGGCATGCCTTTGTTGGTGGGGTTCGATCCGCAGGTTTTGCAGGTGGTCAGTGTGCAAGAAGGTGACTTTTTTAAGCAGGGTAATAGTCAGACAAATTTTAGTCAACGTGTGGATGCGGCTCAAGGCAAAGTGTTTGTGGCATTGGTACGTCAGGGTGCTGGCAACGACGCAGGTATCAATGGTGCTGGTGGGCTGGTTACAGTGACTTTCAAGGCTTTGAAGTCGACACCGGCTGCCAAGCTGCAGTTGCTATCTGCTACACCTGAACCACAATCGTCAAAACCATTAGTAATGCCGATCGAACAACTCGTACGCATCGCACCTTAATGCATCTAGTCAAAAGTAAGAATCGAGGATTCACATTTATCGAGCTCATGATTACTTTGGCAATCATGGCCGTGCTGGTACTTGTGGCCGTCCCCATGACTCAGGTTTCTATTCAACGACAAAAAGAGTATGAATTGCGTGATTCGCTGAATAGGATTCGAGAGGCTTTGGATGCATACAAGCGTATGTCTGACCAAGGCCGTATTTCGGTCAAACTAGGCGAGTCTGGCTATCCGAAATCATTAGAACAACTGGTTGAGGGTGTTAGCGACCAGCGCAGCCCAACAAAACAGAATATTTATTTTCTGCGCAATTTGCCGCGTGATCCTATGGTTTCAGATATGACCGTAAAGCCTGCAGATACTTGGGGTCGGCGCAGTTATGCGTCACCAGCTGACAATCCAAGCGAAGGTGATGATGTTTTTGATATCTATTCGAAGTCCGACAAACTTGGTTTGAACGGCGTTATCTACCAAAAGTGGTAATAAATAATCATGAAAAATCTGATTATGTGCCGTAAGATATCCCGTGGCTTCACACTGATTGAAATGCTTGTCGTCATGGCAGTCATCGCTTTGCTGTTAACCATCGCACTACCGCGCTATTTCGGTTCGCTCGAAAAATCAAAAGATATTGCGTTACAAGAGAATTTGAGAGTAATACGAATAACTTTAGATAAATTCTATGCGGACAAAGGGCGTTACCCGGATAATTTACAGGAATTAGTCGAATTCAAATACCTTCGTTCAGTCCCTGTAGATCCTGTGACGGAGTCTGGTAGTACTTGGATATTGCTTCCACCAAAGGATACGGAACTCAAAGGAATTGTTGATGTTAAAAGTGGTGCACAAGGATTGAGTAAAGATGGACGGAGCTATGAGTCCTTCTGATAAAAGACAACCACTTAGAGCGCCCGAGCGGGGATTTAGTTATATCTGGCTGCTGCTTTTTATAGCGTTCATGGGGTATGGGCTTACAGTCGTTGCGGAAATCCAAAGCACAGTTTCACAAAGAGAAAAAGAACGTGCATTATTGGCCATTGGTCGGCAGTTCCGCGATGCTATCAGACGCTATCATGAGACTCAAGCTATTGGTACAAAGAAGGAGTATCCCGCTTCACTGGATGATCTTTTAAAAGATCCCCGGTATCCAGGCGTCAAACGACACTTGCGGCAGATTTTTGTAGATCCAATGACGGGACAACCGGAATGGGGACTTGTAAAAGTAGGCGAACGTATCGTCGGCGTACACTCTTTATCAGAACTGACACCCATAAAACAGGATAACTTCGAACAAGAAGATTTGCAATTTCTCAGAAAGCAAAAGTATGCAGAATGGCTATTTGTTTATCCTTCTGATTTGCTACTCCAGATCGATGCAAGCGGCACGCCCAGCATCAAGAGTCCAGTTAAGGGTGCTGACGATCCTCTGCTCAAAAATGAAGAGGTCAAACGATGATGGCATCAAAATCAACAATCTATTTCAATACGGTTTGTACAGCATGCGTTTTTGTTTGTTTATTTAGCTTCTCCATTCACGCGCAAGTGCCTACAGGCAACCAACTGCCAGAAGTTCTCAAAGACATCAAAGCTGCTGCGGGCACATGCAAGCGCGATGATATCGTTTCAAACGCAAGCAGTATCCCTACAAAGACAGAAGTTCAACCAGATTTTGGATGTGCTAAATCTCCCATAGAAGCGCTAGCATTATCAAAACAAGCTGATACCCTGCTTGTTGATTTGAGGCTAAGTGAACCCTATCAAGCTTTTCATATTGAAAATACCTTGAATCTGAACGTGACAGATTTGCTAAATAAACGATACTGGTACAGTAAGACTGTCGTGCTGATTGGGGATGGTAAAGCAGAACGAGAAATGTATCGAACGTGTGCACACCTCAAACAATCTGGCTACAAACAGGTTTACGTTTTACGTGGTGGCATGCCGCTATGGCTTACCCACAACCTAGCAGTCTCCGGGCGACCATCGCCAGTATTACAACTTTCGAGTTTAACAGCGGCTGAATTTTGGTTGGAGAGTCAACGTGTTGAGAATCTAGTTCTAGTTGATCAAAAGCGAGATTCTATACGACGCGATTTATCATCGTCCGTGGTGCTACCGAATATAACGGGTCAGGCTATCAAAGTAGCCATAGAACGCCGTCGTAAAGAGTCTAATCACACGCTAACAGCAGTCGTGCTTGTCACGGATTCGTCGATAACAGAAGCACAGCTGCAACAATATCAGCAAACAATTTTGCCGATGCCACTGCTGGTTTATAGCGACACGCATGATAAATATTTAAACCATGTAACCGTTCAGAAAGCAATTTGGGCGGCTCAAGCGCGTGGTCCAAAGCTGCCTGGTTGTGGTTTATAGCTCTGAACACCATGAAACGAAGGATTTTCTCGCATCACTTATGTGTAATAGGATTAGGGGCATTGCAACCATCTATTTCGCGAGCCACTGATACAGTTAGCCGCAGACGTTTGCGTTTCACAATAACTTTTAGCAATCCTACGAATCGCAAATTAGAAAATCAACAATTTTGGTGCTACTTACCTGCTAATGCAACCTACACCCAGAGGTTGATTGGTGTAGAGGTATCCATGGCACATCAGATAACTTCAGATGAAGTCGGTCACAAGATACTTGAATTGTCATTTAACGAATTCCCAGCTTTTTCTCAAAAAATAGTATCAGTAACTACAGAGGTTGAATATAAATCTAAATCAACTACGCAACTATCTGTTGATCTCAATGCTTGGCTAGTGCCTGAACGCTTTATTGAATCAGATCACGAAAGCATACGAGCTTTAGCGTCATCACTACAAAAATCAACAAAAATAAAGACGGCACAATCAATTTTTGAATGGGTGCGCGACAATATAACTTATGCTGGTTATATCCCCGAAGATTTGGGTGCATTACGAGCCTTGCGGCACCGGAGCGGAGATTGTACCGAATATGCCGATTTGGTTGTTGCTTTAGCGAGAGCAAGCGGACTTGCCGCGCGCATGGTTGGTGGATACGTGGTGGAACATGATGCCGCTCCTCGGCCAGAAGACTACCATAACTGGGCAGAAATTTACTTAGATGACTCTTGGCGACTGGTTGACTCGCAAAAAAGTAGTTGGATGGAGTCTAAAAGTCAATATATCGTATTTAGAATATATCGTGACGTACCTACAAATTTGGTTGCACAGGCGCATCGATATCGATTGAAGGGCGATTTGCATGTCGCCTTTTGAAGTCGCGAATTCAGAATGTTTTTGACTACATTTTTATCAGAAATGTCAAAATACGCTCAATACTCACGTTCAAAGACGGATTAAACACCTCGTGCATGGGGTTAAATATTTTACGGTTCTGGTTTTATCAACACTTAATAAATCTCAGCATATGGCATTTAAAAAACCTACACCCGTCACCTCTGTTCCAGAGAGTCCCGATCAGCTTTTTCTTGACTTACCTCGAAGAAAATACACAGGCTTGATAGATCATCAGGGCCAAATGTTGAGGACATATGCTACGTCAGGAATAAATTGTCCAGATGTAGCTTTGCAACTTCCCACAGGCAGTGGTAAAACTCTCGTGGGACTTTTAATCGCAGAGTGGCGTCGACGAAAATTTAAAGAAAAAACTGTATATCTTTGTCCAACCAAACAACTCGTCAATCAAGTTGTGGAAGAGGCAAGAACCAAATACGGTTTAGATGTTGATGGGTTTACAGGATCAGCAAAAGATTACGAACCAAATAGCAAAGCTCGCTATGCAAATGCAGATAGAGTCGCAGTAACTACGTACAATGCACTTTTCAACACGAATCCTTTTTTTAAAGATCCACACCTTGTTATTGTTGACGATGCACATGCTGCAGAAAATTACATCGCTCAACTCTGGACTGTAAAAATTGAGAAATCGAATCCTGAGCATTCGACACTGTTCTTTGCTGTTGCCGCTGTTTTGAAATCGGTATTGGATCCGTACTTTCATAATCGCCTTGTTGACGATATATATGGAAATACAGAAAAACTTTGGGTTGATAAGCTGCCGACTCCGGATTTAATATGCATTGCCGACCAGTTGCGAGAAGTATTAAATCTGCATACACAGAATTTGGATCTCAGATTTCCTTGGGGAATGGTGTCGGATCATCTTCTTGCCTGTCACGTCTATCTGTCGGCAACCGAGATATTAATTCGCCCCTTGATACCGCCAACATGGTCGCATGTCCCTTTCGATACGGCTAAGCAACGAATATTTATGTCTGCGACTCTCGGAGCCGGTGGTGATCTCGAACGACTGACGGGTCGCAAAAAAATTCAGCGATTAGCCATTCCATCTGGATGGGATAGGCAAGGTATCGGCAGGCGTTTATTCGTCTTCCCTGGGCTGTCTCTTAATGATGTAGATTCAATTTCATTGCGTCAGAGCTTGATGACTGAAGCAGGAAGAAGTCTAGTTCTCGTTCCTTCTGAGTCTGAGCGACTTAAGGTTGAAGTTGAAGTAAAAGTCGCACTAGGTTACCCAACATTTTCTGCTGATGATATTGAAACCACTAAAAAACCTTTTACTGCGACGTCAAAGGCCGTTGCGATTGTGGCGAATCGTTATGATGGAATTGATTTTCCTGGAGACGATTGCAGGCTATTGTTTATAGAAGGATTACCTAAAGCTGTTAACTTGCAGGAAAAATTTCTCATGGGTCGAATGGGTGCAAATCTTCTATTCAATGAACGCGTACAAACGCGGGTTTTGCAAGCAGTAGGACGGTGTACACGCGGTTTGAATGACTACTCAGCAATCGTCGTTACAGGAGACGAACTTGCAGATTATCTAGTTAGTCAGGATAGAAGATCGCACTTGCATCCAGAGTTACAAGCAGAAATAGGATTTGGCATAGAGCAATCGAAAGATATGGGAATTTCAGATTTGGTTGAAAATTTTCGTATTTTTATTGAACATCAATCAGATTGGGAAGATGCCAATTCAGATATTCTTGCTCGGCGCGACAGCTCTCAAAAATCGGATTTTCCTGCCCTTGATGAGCTTGCATCTGCAGTTGCACATGAGGTCGAATATCAAACTCGAATGTGGCAGAGTGACTATCAACAGGCGTACGAGAAAGCTCGCGAAGTACTTGGCACTTTAAATAAATCAGATTTACAAGGGTACAGAGCCTTATGGCACTATCTTGCAGGCAGTGCTGCATATTTAGTAGATGCTGAAGGAGTCCCCGGTCACTTATCTTTAGCACGTGAACAGTTTAGCAAAGCAAAGGAAGCAGCCCGAGGCATCCCTTGGCTAGTCAATCTCTCCAGATTTGACGCAAGCTCATCCGTAGCTGAAAACAGAAGTGCTTCTGTTTTTAGACAAATCGAACGATTTGAGTTGGTACTCGCTTCAATTGGGAAACTACATAATCGCGCGTTTACAAAACGAGAAAAGGAAATTTTAGATGGTCTAAGCACCGCAGAAGGTTTTGAACATGCGCAAAGACTTTTAGGTGAAATGCTAGGGTTCACTACTGGAAAAGTAGAAACAGATGCATCACCTGATCCATGGTGGTTAGCGGATGAACTTGGGTTTGTATTTGAGGATCATGCCGGTGCAACAGCATCAATACCCAGGATAGATGCTACCAAAGCCCGTCAAGCGGCGTCACACACGGATTGGATGCAGTTAAATGTTAATGAAGCCAAGGGGGTCAAGATTTTGGCAGTTCTAGTTACGCCAGCAAAGCAGGCAACGATTGGTGCCATCCCATCACTCAAAAAAGTTGCGTACTGGGAACTTGCCGATTTCAGAAACTGGGCGATCAAGGCATTAGCTATTGTTAGAGAGGTACGTGTTAGTTTTGTTGAGCCAGGAGATATTGATTGGAGGATTAGAACTGCCGAAGCATTTGAGGCAAATTGTTTAGACGCACATAGCCTCTATGAACGCTTGAGTTCCCGAATCGCTGCTGACTGCATGACAGTTGTGGAAGGCTAAGTAACTCGTTTAGTTTGTCTGCATTTGTAATGATGATTTTTTATGAAATTCACCTTCAAGCATAGCTTGTTGATGTTGAGTTCTTTGTAATTTCATAATTCATCACTACAAATGCTTAGCTAAACCATTTAACGAAAATCATCTTTAATTTTTTTTGCTTTCCAATGAACGCTACCCTAAGATCAAAGTAACAATCCCGCAGCAAACGCATAAAACCCACGCGCATTCGCCATCACGCTGTCACTGCTTGCTATGATTTCAAAATCGGGAAATCGTTTGCGCAAAGCTGCCACGTAAAACTTCGCCCCACCGCCAGCCATCACAATTCTGTCAAACGGTCGTGTTGCATCCAGCGCAGACGCAAATTTTTTCACAATTTCTGCTGCAGCATCTTCAGCTATCCCATTGAATTGCTCAAAAGGATAACTGCGTGACTTGTGTAACAAGATACCGGTATTTAATGCATCCTCACATTGCACAAAATCAATCATGCCAATGCCAAGCGTTTTACCGGCTTGAACGGATACTTCTCGAAAAATATGAGCAACGCCACCATCAAAGCTACCGCTACGCTGCATGTCAGGGCGCATGCCGTATGCAATTACCCAGTCAAATGTGTTGTAGCCCGGATCAACTATCAAACTTACCGAATTGTCATCAGTCTGCAAATTGCCTGAATAGTTGCGCAAAGCACCAATAGGTTGCGGTAATACAAGCACCTTATCCACTAGGACATCAAAAGTTGAACCATATAAGTTTCTCATCCCGGCAGGTGTTGGCAAAGTGTGGACACCGAATGCTAACTTCAGTAATGCATCCCTATGTTCATTAAAATTTGAAATAGGCAGCCCAACAACCAAGCCGTCAATTTTGTGCTTAATAGTGCCTGATTTCTTCATCATGTAATACATCGCACCGCGCAGAAGTGCTAAATATTCGTCGTGCTTGATGTAATCCTTATCTAAAATTGAACTTGCAGACCCAGCAAGATAAGCCTCAGGTCCAACTAAAAAATTGCGATTATTCACGCCAATGGAAACTCTATCCATAGGTTGCGAAAAATCAGCAAAATCATCATCGCTTTGTCTTGTAGTCGGGGCGATTGATTTGAAAAGAAGCTCACACGAGCTATCGCGTGCAGCTCCCCAAACCAGCTTTGTATTGCCGTAGCCGACATCGACGGCAAGAATTGTTTTTGACATGAGATAAAATCTTAAAGTGAATGAAAAATTTAAAGAGTAAAGAAAGATTAAGTTTGTGATTTAAAACCAAGACCGATGTCTAGTAGCGCTCGGTCAGCTTCAGAATTAATCATGGGAGGAGGGTGTTCTTGGCGTATTGTTTCAATGATGGGCAAAGATATAGGCTGAGTTGCTTTGGTAAAAATCGGCTCTTCTACTGATGACATTTTTGGAGTTAGTTTTGCAGAATCAGCATTCGAGCTAAGTCGTGATGGTTCATTTGCATCGGCACAATAAGCGTGCAAAATTTTTAGAAGATGACGACGTTTCAACGCATGAACTTGAATCGGCGCTAACCCAGATGCACCGGTTTCTATATCACGCAGTTCTTGATACAAGCGCTCCAAACCAACATCGTCCAAGGACAAATTGACGGACAGGCGCAAAGCAATACTTTGCGTGGGATTTTTTGTTTTGGTCATACGCCTAGAATAGACAACCAAACCAGCTACGCAAATCTGAAAAGCGACGTTAATTGCGCATCTTTTACGTAACCGTACGGCAAACGACATTAATTTACGGAGATACACCGCTGACAACCACAATTACCACCTTATTAGCTCATGTAACGGCTCAGGTGAATTAAATGGGCGCTCATTTTTTGCGTGTGACACGCGTGTCACAACTTTTAATACGGCATGCTTTGTGGCTGAAATCAGAGTTGCGGCGGGCTGCAGAACCGTGCTGCCTGTGTGATGGTCGTTTGTATGGATTTGAATGACGCGTGTAAATCTATACTTTTCAAATGCACAGATTGACGTAGTTACGACAAAATTAAGGCATGCACCCTCAAGTGCAACTAGTTTTCCATCACCGCTAAAGCGGAATCGACCAAAATTTGTGTAGCTCAGGCTACTTGTTAAAAAATTCCACGCACTCGCGTGTTTTTTTGTTGCCACTACACGGCGACGCAAGCAAAAACTTTCTCAGAGCGAAATATACGGTTAAACACAGAGTAACCCGCACACAGGTTGAGATCCGCATAAAACGAGGGTTTCGGTTTCAAAATCAAAAACAGAACGTTCTCATTTTGAAAAATCCAACTAAACAATGGATAAAAAAGATGAAAAACTGCGTATAAAAACACCTTCACACTTACAACCATGCTGAGCATCTACGAAGTGAAGGATTCAGACAGCATCAAAAGCAATCACAAAACTTTCGGGCTTTGCACCTGACTCAACGATGCCATCCAAATCAGGATGGCTATGCTGGGGTAAAAGTATGCCTTTTAGAGGCATCTATATATATACGGAGCTGCTGGTGCTCCGAATCTGCAGTTATGCAGATCACCAGTCGTGTTTGGGCAACACGTTAAAACCCGAATCCCTGGCGCTATAGGCAAAAGGTAATTGAAGCGGCAAGCTTCGGCGAATTAAACGTTAAACACACGCTTGGTCCGAAATATGTATTTTTTTAAGTGAAGATGTGTTGGTTAAAAAGTTGATTGAGGTTCAAGTTGAAATCGAAAACGATGTAAAAAAGAGCATTTTTTGCATGGAAGTGAATGTTGCCAAACTCGAAGATGGTGACTTCATCACTAACCGAGTAAACAAAAATGCCTAGAAAAGCAAACAACAGAAAACACGGCGTAAAACTGGGACGACTTCCAAACTATGCAATTGTCAACAACCCCGACGCCGACCGCCATCCTGGTGCTGTCGTGCTAAGCGTGGAAATGCTTAAATTTGTCACTCATAAAGCAGCTGTTCGCGTGAATGGAAAAACAAGCTCGAATAGAACCATTGATGCCGCCAAAGATGTGCTCGCTGAAATGTGCATGCGTCTATGGCGCTTGGGTTTTAGGGTGCAAACAATTTCAGCAATCAACGGGAAGCACATTGAAGCTGTCGTGCGTGACCACTGGGCATGTGGGGCGAGTCCCAAATACATGGCATCCATCATGACCCAGCTCAAAAAACTTGACGACTGGCTATGCAAACCAGGTCTGGTGAAGCCTATCGAATTCTATCTGCCTGAAGTTGAGGCCAGCGAATTTCGTTGTAGCATGATTGCAGCTAAAAGCAAAAGCTGGTCAGAAAATGGCATTGATCTTAGTTTAAAGATTGCTGAAGCAGATAGAAAGGATGCTCGGTTCGGATTGATGCTTCGAATGTGTTTGGCACTTGGTTTGCGGCGTTGCGAGGTCTTGCAAATTATTCCATGGAAAGATGATAGAGGTGTTTACTTCGATATCCGACCGGGCATTGCCAAAGGAGGCCGTGCGCGTACCATTCCTTACCTATCACCAGCGCAAAAAGAAGTCGTTGATTACGTCAAAAGCCAACTTAAGCGAACAGAATTTCTTGGCTGGACGGATCCTGTGCTACGTGGCGAGGGCGGACTACTTCTGCGAAACGAGAAGCGTTACAGCCAATACATGACTGATATTGGTATCACTAAATCAGAATCTGGTGTCACTGGCCACGGTTTGCGCGCAGAGTATGCCGAAGATATGTCCATGTTGATGGGTTTGATACCGGCTACACGTGGCGGTGCTAAAGGACAAGTGAGCCAAGAAGATGAAGACACCATACGTTTACAGGTCAGTGAAAATATGGGGCATTCACGAACGAATGTGACCAATGCCTACTACGGCAAACTCACCAAGAAAGTCCAGAATAGCCGAGGTGAACGTTTGGGTGCAGTAGCATTGAGTGGCGGTAAGTTCGCCGCCGTTTATATGAATCCTCCTCCAAGAAAAAATACTCGTGGTGAATATCCACGCTTGCAAAAACGGACAATTGACGCATCAGACATCGTAGTTGTTATTGAGGCTGCGGTGGATGGATTGTTGAACGAGGTAGTTGAGTTTTCGTTCAAAGATGCGGATGCCAATATTCAAGCTGCATTTCAAAGATTGAACGATCACGATGATTTCGAGTGCCAACGTGATGCTGTTGATTTGAAGCGTTTTGGTGTTGTACTGTTGAGCAGGTTTGGCGTATATTCTGAGTGAGGCGTAAGTGGTTATGTAAACGGTCTTAGTTTGGATAGCTGTTTTGCATGGAGGTACGCTTACAAGTTGTGAAATTAACTTCAACTTGCCCGTCCAAAATTCGGGTGCAACTCAGTGTCTTCTCGTTGACTAGCAAGGCAACTTGCGGCTTCCAGAACAAGACTGTGGCGTACTAGTTGCCGAGAAAAGTACCAGACGTATCATCGAGTCGATGGCGGATGGTTTGATGCGATCAAGCAATTCTTGTGTGTAATGTATTGCATACTCATGGATTAGCTTTACGCCTCAAGCAACCTTTTAACTGTATCCGTCAGGCTTACTAAATTCGGCGCATGAATCACTGTAAGTGGTATCTCAAGCTCATCGCAAATAACCTGCGCATGGGTCGACTCTGCTTCGGCCAATTCAGAAATGGCCTGAATGTCAGGCTTGCCACTACCTCGTAGCGCCAATCTACAGGCGACGATGTTTGACTGTTCAGTGAGAAGAATAACGCCTGTCAGGTGAAGCTCCTTAAACACTGCAGTCTCCAGCGGGGTCAAAACGCCTAGGGTATTTCGCAGGACAAAATGACCATCGAGCAATATGCTTGGATGGGTCAAGCGTCTTTGACCAACTGCCCGTATCAATGCTAGTTGGTTGTCATCCAGACCAGACGTCTTCTTGTCAATTCCCCATGTAGCTTGCCCCTTTTCTTCGTGGATTAGCTGACTGGCCGTCAAGTGGGTGATTCCCATTGAATTGGCAACAGGTGTACCAAGAAAACCTTTGCCAACGCCATGAACGCCCGCCAAAAATATGACACTCATTTTTTTACCTCTGCCACCATGAGTTGTTCAAGTTTATTCAATTCCTTCGCGGTGAGGTATCTAAAGGACTGGGGGGCAGAAAAGGGCTTAAAAACTTTTGTAGGTATAACTGGTTTTCTAAACACGCGAACATTATGAAGCATGATGGCAAAACCGGTTTTCTTTGAGTCAAAGTAGGCGATCAATTCTGCTTTTGTTAATCCTCCGCCATTGCCTTTGGAGATTTCCCAAAGCTTGTTTGGGCTAGTTTCGATGGTCTCCTTCACGTCAACCAAAGCAACAATCATCTGTACGGGAGACGAGGAATAGATGGCAATAGTTCCCACGTTCTGAGCAGGAGTCGTGCGGCGTAGCTCGACCAGCTTGCTACCATCAACTATGAGGTTGGCAAATTTCGGTTTTACGGAGAGCAAGATGGCACTACCGTTTTGAGTGTTTGAGTATTCTGGAAAAAGAGTCATTTGAAATTTTTGTAATCGACTGAATTGGGCCTGAAACGATGCCTTCTTGTGTCAATGCCTGATATGAAATGGATGAATGAAAGTGACTTGCGAGCCTGAACAGCATCACCTTGGTAGGCGTCCTAGCCATCGTCTCAATGTCCCTTTGGCTGTAAACCGTGCGACGGCTAACGATTTGCATGATGTTCGTGGCGTTGTCGTGTACTTCGTAGCGTTCTACGATACCTAGTGTTGTTACAGCCTTCTCGTCACCTGTCCGGTAAAAAAGAACAATATCCCCAGGCTTAACTTGGTTTGTCGGTGCTTTACATAGGTAGGCTTGCTTGATCGCGTTACCGGCAACAGAATTACCACTGAATAGTTGACCTTGGCGTGCCAAATCCGGGAAAAGGATTTGATGGTATTGCGATTGTATGGGGACAAGAAATTTTTGAACGGAAGCATCATTCCGATAATGGGGAAAGTACAGCTTTGCGTAGTCAAGCGCTGGAACATCTATGATGGGCGGTGAAGATGGGTGAGCTTTAACAAGCATGATGTCAGTGCCATACATGCCACGCCGTTGAAAACCGAAATCACTCAGTAGCTCTAATAGGTAAAATTGATCTTCGCTTGTATGAATGAAAATGTTTTCACATCGGTTATCTGTGGCGAATCGAAACGCTGCTTTTAAGAAAAGTTCGCCGATTTTCCGCCCTCGAATTTGTTCCCCAACCTTGAAGGTGCAGAGCTTCAGTGACAACCCATGTAGCGATTCCTTTGCATCGTTGATTACCTCGTTTGTTTGCATTGCATAGATGCAAATTGCCTCAATTGATTCTTGTTTTGTTCGGGCAATCCATGCCTTTCTGCCAGTTTGCGCCTTATCGTGAAACCATTTATTGAAACTGCGTTCAGGCGTGTCGTAGCTAGAGCGCAGGCTATCAAACAGCGGTGTGTTGAGTTGACTGGTGAGGCTGTACATCGGGACATCCTCAATGTTCGGGAGATGAACTTCCTCTGGTTCGTGCAGACGACGCAGCCAATCCTCAGCCGTCTGGATGTTGTAAATTCGATCACCAAAACCTGCTTGGCGGGCTTTGGTATGTATTTCTTTATCTTCGGTGACAAGGGCATGAACGGCGGAACATTCAAGCGCATGAAGGATATCGTTGTCACATGCGTCATTCGCGGAGGTTTGGGCTGTGTTGCGAGGACTTGAGGGTGCCCCCTCAAGTTTTGTGTACTGCTGAAGCCGGGCTAGTGTTCGGTCGCGCCTTTGTATATCTTTGTCACGATCAATATCAATTTTTGATGCCGGGTGGTAGAGCAACTGATGCCCGCCGACCCCGGCCAATCGTACAAAATTGGCCAAGCTTGGCGCTAGAACAAGCATGGAATCCTGAAGCGGTATCAGGATGTTCGTGTCTAGCAGAAAGCGCAGGCGTTGACTCAAGACATTTTCCTACTGAGCCAATGAATTGCGTAAATGTATTGGATCACCAGCACGCCCAAGCAACGTAGCTGCATCCAACACTCGGTTCTTGGTTTTGAAAGCGTTCAGCAAAGTACTAAATCCGGGGCATGTTCCCCAGTCGTGTGCGTTACCAATTACAAACACGCGTAACTTGGCTCGTGTAAGGGCCACATTCAGTATGTTGGGCTTTATAGATGCCCAGTTGCGACTTCCGCCACCCACATCACCTGGAGCGGAACCCAGCACAATAAATATTACTTCAGCCTCTCGTCCTTGAAAGCGATGAACCGTGCCGCACGCAGTCGGTTGTTCCTTGTAAAAAAATTGAACTTCCTTAATTACGATTTCGCATTCCTGCGAGACTTTTCTAAACGGCGAAATGATGAACGCGGTCGAATTCTTTCGCTCCTTGCCGTGCGTCGGCCATCGGTGCTTAAATAGTTCAAGAAGGTCGTACAAAGTATGCATTTCGTCGTGAACGATGGGGCCATCAGCTGATTGCCCGCGAACGTCGATCCACGCACTGTCACCTAAGACGCAATCAATGCCTGTGGGATCTGTGTTTGCCTGAACCATCTGACCGCAGTAGGCGATTTCATTGGCAACGCTGAACATCGGATCAGCACAACGGCGGTGGGCACGCAATGGCAAT
>JAAFJF010000044.1 GCA_013298815.1 Polaromonas sp.
TATAAGGGAAAATACGTAGGTATGACATCTAAAACCTTCCAAACCTTAGCCGAATGGCTGGAATACTGCGAAAACTTACACGCCAAGCCGATTGATTTGGGGCTGGAGCGGGTGCGTGAGGTGGCGCGGCGGATGGAGATTCGCTTTGACTGCCCGGTGATTACCGTGGCTGGCACGAACGGCAAGGGTTCGACCTGTGCGATGGCGGAGTCGATTTTGAGCCAAGCGGGGTACAAAACGGGCGTCTTCACCTCGCCGCATTTGGTGCATTTTGAGGAGCGACTGCGGATTGCTGAAATACCTGTCAAAGCTGCGGAATTGATAGCAAGCTTTGCAAGAGTTGATTTGGCTAGGGCAGAGATTTCACTCACCTATTTCGAATTCACAACGCTGGCTTTGCTGGATGTGATGGTCAACGCCAAGCTGGATGTGGCGATTTTGGAGGTGGGCTTGGGTGGGCGGCTGGATGCGGTGAATATCATCGACGCGGACTGCGCCATCATCACCAGCATCGACCTGGACCACATGGAGTTTTTGGGCGATACACGGGAGAAAATCGGGTTTGAGAAGGCGGGCATCATGCGCGCTGGCAAACACGCTATCGTCAGCGACCCCGTGCCACCAGCGTCGGTGCAGGCGCATGCTGAGGCGATTGGCGCAGATTTGTGGCTGGTGGGGCGCGATTTCAACTTTTCGGGCGATAAATTGCAGTGGGCTTGGGCGGGACGGGGCAAGCGTTTTACTGGCTTGGCCTACCCAGCTTTGCGCGGGGCGAACCAGCTGGTCAACGCTTCTGGCGTGTTGGCGGCTTTGACGGCGTTGAGGGAACGTCTGCCGATAACAGCGCAGGCGGTGCGTAATGGTTTGGCGTTTGTCGAGCTGCCGGGGCGCTTTCAAATCATTCCGGGTGAGCCTAATTTGATTTTGGACGTGGGACACAACCCGCACGCAATAGCGGCTTTGGCGGTGAATTTAGATGCGATGGGCTTTGCGCCTTGCACGCATGCGGTTTTTGGGGCGATGGCGGATAAAGACTTGGCAAATATGCTGAAACGTATGAATCCGTTGGTCGATAAATGGTATTTCACCGACTTGCCGACTACGCGGGCGGCTTCGGCTGCTGATTTGTTGAGCACTTGGCAGGGCGTCAATGTCGACATAAAGACGGGCGAAAAAGCGCGAAAAGACGTGTCTGGCCAGTGTTTTGTCAACCCTAAAGCGGCCTTGGACGCTGCCATCGCCAATTCAGCCCCCACTGATAGAATCGTGGTGTTTGGCTCATTCTTCACTGTGGGCGGCGTGCTGCAAGATGGCGTGCCACGGTTGCAGGCCAAACATGTGTAATTTAATGTCTAGATTTAATGCCTAGATTCAAGGTCTACCAAGTTACTAAGTAAGCATCAATTTATGGCCATATTTAGCACCCGATCAGGTAAGAGGGACGCAGACGAAGCGCCCACAAAAAACGTCCCTATCGACAGTATTGAAACTTTGCGCACCCGCGCCCGCCAGCGCTTGATTGGTGCAGTTGTGCTGGTTGCGTTAGGTATCATCACTTTTACAGTGCTGTTTGACAGCCAGCCAAGGCCGATTCCGGTGGATATTCAAATCACCATGCCAGA
This sequence comes from Polaromonas sp., assembly GCA_013298815.1. Taxonomy (GTDB): domain Bacteria; phylum Pseudomonadota; class Gammaproteobacteria; order Burkholderiales; family Burkholderiaceae_C; genus Aalborgiella. Next base: position 1,623 of record JAAFJF010000044.1, read on the forward strand.
CAAAGACAAGCCGGACGCCACAGTGACGACGGTTGTGCCAGCCGCTGTTGTTGTGTCCGCTGCGCCTACTGCGCCAGCGCCAGTGGTCGAAACGCCAGCTACTGCTGTTACGCAAGCTGCCGTGCAAGCATCTGCCAGTTTGAGCGCGAAAGAGGAGATCGTTGCGCCTAAAACGGATAAAAAGCTTGACCTCAAAGCGGAAGCCAAGCAAGAAGTTAAGGTTGAGCCAAAAGTTGAGGCTAAGCCAGTTGTGAAACCAGAATCCAAGCAAGAAGCTAAGCAAGAAATCAAAGCCGAAGTCAAACCTACACCCACACCGAAGCCGGTGGCGAAATCTGCTGCCATCGACGAAGCCGCTAAAGCATTGGCCATCTTAGAAGGCAAAGAACCACCAAAAACCGCTACAACTGCAACTGCTGCAACTACTACTACGGTTGATGCTGCCGTGGGCAGATTCATCGTACAAGTTGGCGCGTTTGCTGAAAACGAAAAAGCCAGAGAAGTGCGCCTGAGAGTGGAGCGCGCTGGTTTGAAAACATATGTGCATGTGGCAGAAACGACCCAAGGTAAACGTATCCGTGTGCGTGTGGGACCCTTTACGACGCGTGCCGAAGCAGACAAAGCCGCAGCCAAAATTAAGACGCTGGATTTGCCTGCGGCTATATTGACCTTATAAGTTAAAAAACTATGACATTCGTAGACTGGACACTGATTGGCATCTTAGCGCTGTCGCTCATGATCGGTGTGTGGCGCGGGTTGGTGTATGAAGTGTTGTCGGTATTCGTTTGGATTGCCGCTTTTGTGCTGGCACAGTGGTTTGCGCCTGAAGTGGCAGCCAAGTTGCCCATGGCTGGCACGGCGCAGTCATTGCGATATGCAGCTGGTTTTGTGCTGGTTTTTGTTGGTACAGCGTTTGTGGCTGGCTTGTTCGTGCAGTTGATAAAAAAAATGGTGGCTGCCGTGGGGCTACGGCCTGTTGACCGTACGCTAGGTGCTGTTTTTGGTTTGTTGCGGGGTGCTATTTTGTTGCTATCCATCGCGGTGGTGATGAATATGACGGCTTTGAAAAGTCAGACGGATTGGCAGGCATCGCAAGGTGCAGCGATGTTGACCGAGCTTTTGATCAAGCTCAAGCCTTTGTTACCGCAAGACTTTGGCAAATATTTACCCTGATGTTGTTGGGTAAGTTTTTTCCTTGTATGAATCACTCGCTTCTAATTTTTTCGGTTCTTTTTAACTAATTATCTTCAAGGCTCTCTTTATGTTCGGAATAATATGTGCGGCATAGTTGGCGTTGTTAGCACCGCCCCTGTCAACCAGTTAATTTATGACGCTCTGCTGCTTTTGCAGCACCGTGGCCAGGACGCTGCTGGTATCGCTACGCAGCTAGACCGCAAGTTTTTCATGCATAAAGCCAAGGGTATGGTCAAAGACGTGTTCCGCACCCGCAACATGCGCTCGCTGCCGGGCAATTGTGGATTGGGTCAAGTGCGTTACCCCACAGCGGGCAATGCGTTTAGCGAAGAAGAGGCGCAGCCTTTTTACGTCAACGCGCCGTTTGGTATCGTGCTGGTGCATAACGGCAACTTGACCAACGCACATGCGCTGAAGTCAGAGTTGTTTGTGACTGACCATCGCCATATCAATACCGAGAGCGACTCGGAAGTCTTGCTCAACGTGCTGGCGCACGAACTTGAAAAAGCGACGCAAGGCGTGCCACTCACACCGGCGGATGTGTTTGCTGCAGTTGCTAAAGTACACCAACGTGTGCGTGGCTCTTATGCGGTGGTGGCGCTGATTGCAGGTCATGGTTTGCTGGCGTTTCGTGATCCGTTTGGTATACGTCCGTTGTGCATGGGTAAAACCAGTAAGGCTGGCGCGAACGGCGAAGTTGTATCGACCATGTTTGCTAGTGAATCTGTAGCTTTAGAAGGCACAAACCATGCGTTTGAGCGTAATTTAGAGCCGGGAGAAGCGGTATTTGTCGATTTGCAAGGTAATGTTCAAGCACAACAATGCGCCGCAGCACCAGTGCTGAATCCATGCATTTTTGAATTCGTCTACTTGGCTCGCCCTGATTCGGTAATGGATGGCATTTCTGTCTACCAAGCGCGTTTAAACCTGGGTGAAACATTGGCCAAGCGCGTGGTTTCCACCGTGCCACCAAGCGATATTGATGTCGTTATTCCTATTCCAGAATCCAGCCGACCAAGCGCCGCGCAATTGGCGCAGCTGCTGGGCTTGCCATATCGCGAAGGGTTTGTGAAAAATCGGTATGTTGGTCGCACCTTCATCATGCCTGGACAGGCGGTGCGCAAGCAGTCTGTGCGGCAAAAGCTCAACGCTATTTCCAGCGAATTCAAAGGGCGCAATGTGCTTTTGGTGGACGATTCTATTGTGCGTGGCACCACCTGCAAAGAAATCGTGCAAATGGCGCGTGACGCTGGCGCGAACAAAGTCTATATGGCCAGCGCCGCACCACCAGTGCGGTTTCCAAATGTTTATGGCATTGATATGCCTAGCAAAGACGATCTGGTCGCCCACAACCGCACAGTTGAGCAAATTCGTGAAATCATTGGCTGTGATGCCTTGATTTATCAAGATGTCGACGCCATGAAATCTGCTATTTTGAAGCTTGCACCCAAAGCTGCAAAAGATCATGCGCAACTAACAGGATTTGATGCGTCGTGTTTTGACGGCATCTACGTGACTGGCGATATCACCGATGGCGTATTAACCCGCATGCGTGACAGCCGTACTGAAAGCGCTAAAAACACGGAAGACGAAGAGGATAGTTCACGGCTTGCTTTGCCAAATCCTATCTAAATAGCTATGACAGAAAAATCAAACAAATCTACATTGCCGCCAAATTTGCAACTTGACACGCTCGCTGTTCGCATGGGCTTACCGCCTAGCCAGTATGGTGAAAATTCAGAGGCACTTTTTTTGACCAGCGGTTATGTGCAGTCCAGCGCAGAAAGTTCAGCGCGCCGCTTTGCGGGTGAGGAAGATGGTTACACCTACGGGCGCGGTGGCAATCCTACCGTTACCAGTTTCGAAATGCGTTTAGCGGCGATGGAAGGTACGGAAGCGGCTATATCCACCTCATCAGGCATGTCGGCCATCATGCTGATGTTGTTCAGTTTGTTGAAGGCGGGTGACCACGTTGTGTTCTCTCAGTCCATGTTTGGCTCCACCATCAAATTGATTGGTTCAGAGTTTGCGCGTTTCGGCGTCGAGTCCACCATGGTGCCGCAGACGGATTTAGAAGCTTGGAAAGCAGCCATCAAGAGCAATACAAAGATTTTGTTTGCCGAGACGCCGACCAACCCCTTGACGGAAGTGTGTGACATTGCCGCGCTGGCCGATATGGCGCACAACGCTGGCGCTTTGTTTGCCTTGGACAATTGCTTTGCCACGCCTGCGTTGCAGCGGCCAGCGCTGATGGGCGCAGACATCATCATGCACTCTGGCACCAAGTATCTTGATGGCCAAGGCCGCGTGATGGCGGGTGCATTGTGCGCGAGTGCCGCTATGGTGAAAGAGAAATTTTTGCCTGTGATGAAAAACAGCGGCATGATTTTGTCACCATTCAATGCCTGGGTGGTGCTCAAAGGCATGGAGACCCTGGGTATCCGCATGGAAGCACAAAGCAAACGCGCCTTAGAAGTCGCGCAATGGCTGGAGAAGCATCCTGCAGTGGCGCGTGTGTATTACCCAAGTTTGACCAGCCACCCACAACATGCTTTGGCGATGAAGCAAATGAGCGGGCAGGGAGGCGCGGTTTTGTCGTTCGATGTCAAAGCCAGCAATGCGCAGCAAGCACGTGAACGCGCCTTCCATGTGCTGGACAGCATGCAAGTGCTTTCCTTGTGTACCAATTTGGGCGACACCAAAAGCTTACTTACTCACCCTGCCAGCACATCGCACGGCAAACTGTCCGAAGATCAGCGCCAATTGGCGGGTATCGGCCAAGGCATGATCCGCGTCGCCGTGGGTTTGGAAGCGCCTGTGGATATACAAAACGACTTGGCCATTGGCCTGAATAGTTTGACCTGAACAGCATGGCATCGTAATTTAATGACAACCCCAACACAAAATTTATCACACAAAACACGTACCCGCTTTGCGCCATCGCCCACCGGCTTTATCCACTTAGGTAACATCCGCTCCGCCTTGTACCCATGGGCTTTTGCTCGCGCCACAGGTGGTGATTTCATCTTACGGATTGAAGACACCGATGTGGAGCGATCCAGCCAAGAAGCAGTAGATGTGATTCTGCAAGGCATGGCGTGGCTGGGTTTAAACCATGACGAAGGCCCGTTCTACCAAATGCAGCGCATGCCGCGTTACAAAGAAGTCTTGGCGCAACTGGTTGCTGCCGGCCACGTCTACCCTTGCTACATGAGCGTGGCTGAGCTGGACGCCCTGCGCGAAGCACAAATGGCAGCCAAACAAAAGCCGCGTTACGACGGCACATGGCGGCCCGAGCGTGGCAAAATATTGCCGCCTGTGCCTGCAGGGGTTGAGCCCGTACTTCGCTTTAAAAACCCTGAAGCTGGTTCAGTTGTGTGGGAAGACAAAGTCAAAGGGCGCATTGAAATCAGCAACGATGAATTGGACGATTTGGTGATTGCCCGCCCCGCACCGCTGGGAGAGATCGGCACACCGACCTACAACTTTTGCGTGGTGGTGGACGATTTAGACATGACCATCACCCACGTGATTCGCGGTGATGACCATGTTAACAACACGCCGCGCCAGATCAACATCTTCAAAGCCTTGGGCAAAGAGCCGCCGGTTTATGCCCACTTACCCACCGTGCTGAACGAGCAGGGCGAGAAAATGAGCAAACGCGCCGGTGCCAAGCCAGTCACGCAATTTGCGGAAGACGGCTACTTGCCAGATGCCGTCGTCAACTACCTAGCGCGCTTGGGCTGGAGCCATGGTGACGATGAAATCTTTAGCCGCGAACAATTTGTGTCGTGGTTCAACCTGGACCATTTGGGCAAAAGCGCCGCGCAGTTTGACGAAGCCAAGCTGCGCTGGGTCAATGGCCAGCACATCAAAGCCATGGCAGATGAACAGCTTGCGCCTTTGGTGGCTGCGCAATTGGTGAAACGTGGGATTACAGCAGATGCGCGTTTGCCAGCTATCTGCGCACTGTTCAAAGACCGCTGCGACACGACGGTGGTGTTGGCGGACTGGGCAGCTGCTTTTTATGCAGACGTGCAAATCAAACCCGAAGATTTAGCGCTGCATGTGACCGATACTGTTAAACCCGCTTTGCAAACTTTGGCAAAAAAGCTAAATACTTGTGAGTGGGACAAAGCTGTTATCGCAGCAGCCATCAAAGAAGTTTTGACCGCGCACAGCCTCAAAATGCCTCAATTGGGTATGCCTGTGCGTGTTTTGCTGATGGGAACACCGCAAACGCCGTCTTTAGATGCCATCATTGCGTTATTTTCTAAGCAAGAAGTTTTGAAGCGCTTGAAATTTTAAAACACTTGCGAAAAGCGAGATTTTCGAGCTATAATTCAAGGCTCGGATGCAATGCAGTTATTTAGAGAAATCTAGTTAAATGTGTGACTTCTAGTGGCCTAGCGTCATTACGGGGGTATAGCTCAGTTGGTAGAGCGCTTGCATGGCATGCAAGAGGTCAGCAGTTCGATTCTGCTTACCTCCACCAGAGGTTTGCAGTAGAAGTTGAAGAGTAAAGTTAGTAAAATTTAAGTTAGTAGGTTGGACAGAACCTACGCCGGAAGTTCCAAGGTTTTGACCCCATCGTCTAGAGGCCTAGGACATCACCCTTTCACGGTGAGTACCGGGGTTCGAATCCCCGTGGGGTCGCCAAGTTTTGTTGTAACTTGGCTTGAGAGTTTGAATTGCGTGTCATGCGCTGTTAAAATTATCAAGCGAAAGCAACAACCGCTGCGGAGTGGTAGTTCAGTTGGTTAGAATATCGGCCTGTCACGCCGAGGGTCGCGGGTTCGAGTCCCGTCTGCTCCGCCAAAAGTTTAAAAGCCTCGTCATTCTTTGAGTGACGAGGCTTTTTGCTTATTTATCACATATTCATGCCGCTAGCCAGCGTATTTATAGCCTAAGACGCTATTAAAAGTATAGTAATTTACGATTACTCCAAAGAAAAAACGACCTAACCTTTGACAGCTAGATCGTTTTTATACAGAGACTAAAGAAAAGAATTTATTTCTTTAACCTAAGGGATTAACGTCCAAATGAACGCGGTGGGTTGCCACCTGGGCCACGCGGTGCAAAACCACCGCCGCCAGAACGGTTGCCACCACGGTTGCCGCCAAAACCGCCGCCATTATTGCCGCCACCACCACGACGACCGCTACCTGCCATGCTGTCTACGCTGGTGCGCAATGGGTCAGGTTGACCACCGGCGCTGTTGCGCTGGCCTTGGTTGTTTGAGCTAAAGCCGGTCACATTGCGACCAGCATCGTGGCGAATGTTGCGGGGTTGGAAGTCATCGCCACCATTGCCTGAATTACCTTGATTGCCACCAAAACCACCTCCGCCAAAGGGACGACCACGGCCGGCTTGGGCTGGGCGTTGGGCTGGTGGACGACCACCGTTGTCAGCGCCAGCAAAGCCTTGACCGGGCTGGCTAGGGCGACCACCACGATGGCCTCCTGCGTTTCCGCCAGCATTGCCGCCGCGTCCGCCGCCTGCTGGGCCACGTCCTGGCGCGTTACCGTTGCCTGCGCGGTTCTCACGCACACGATTTAGCATGTCTGTGCGTGCTGCTTTGGCTGCAGCAGCCATCACATCACGACCTGGTGGCTTACCTAAGCCGCCCCAAATAGTTTGACGACCCATGGCCAAAGGTTCGGCTTTTTCGCCAGCATCTGGGCCAAAGCCCTCAACTATTTCAACGTTGATGTTTTGCTTGGTAAAGGCTTCAATGTCTTTCATGAAGCCTTCTTCGTCCAAACAGACAAAGTTGACCGCTTGACCGTCTGCGCCTGCACGGCCGGTGCGGCCAATGCGGTGCACATAGTCTTCGCTGACGTTCGGGATTTCGTAGTTAACCACATGTGGCAAATCGTCGATGTCAATACCACGTGCAGCAATATCTGTAGCTACCAAGGCACGGACTTCGCCACTTTTGAAGCCAGCAAGTGCTTGCGTACGGGCGCTTTGGCTCTTGTTGCCATGCAAAGCCATGGCAGTGATGCCGTTCTTTTCCAAAAACTCAGCAACGCTGTTCGCGCCAAACTTTGTACGGGTGAAAACCAACACTTGGCTCCACTTGTTTTCAGTGATGATGTGCGCCAGCAAAGCTTTCTTTTTAGCGCGACCGACAGGGTGAATCACCTGCGTGATGCGCTGCACCGTGGTGTTGCGCGGTGTCACTTGAATGTGCAATGGGTCGTTCAGCAAGTTGGCTGCCAAGTCGCGAATTTCGTCGCTGAAGGTGGCGGAGAACAACAGGCTTTGCTTGTCTTTAGGTACCAAAGCCAAGACTTTTTTCACATCATGGATAAAGCCCATGTCCAACATACGGTCGGCTTCGTCCAAAATCAGCATTTGCACTTGACCGAGGTCCAGCATGCCTTGCTGTTGCAAGTCCAGCAAACGGCCAGGTGTGGCGACCAAAATGTCCACACCTTTTCTGAGCTTGCTGATTTGCGGGTTCATGCCCACACCACCAAAAATGACGGTGGAAGTGAGTTGCAAGTATTTGCCGTAGGTGCGTACAGATTCTTCTACCTGAGCTGCCAGTTCGCGGGTCGGGGTGAGCACCAGCACGCGAATGCCTGTACCGCCAAATTTGTTTTGTGCGCTGCGTGACATCGACAGGCGATGCAGCATAGGCAGTGTGAAGGCAGCCGTTTTACCTGTGCCGGTTTGTGCGCCACCTAACAGGTCGCGGCCTTCCAAGACGGCCGGAATGGCTTGGGCTTGGATCGGGGTAGGTGTGTCGTAGCCTTGTTCGAGTACGGCTTTCAAAATGGCAGGAGCCAAGTTCAATTCAGAAAAATTCATAGTAATAAAATGCGCTCGTCCGGAGCGCTAGGGTATCAGCCCGTCGCAACCACAAAAAGGTTGCACCAGTCAAAGGCAGATGAAAAGCAAAATTGGATAAAAAGTTCTGACGAATAGAAAAACGGGTTTTCAGAAAAGCAGGTTTTTGGTTGAAATCCGCTAAATTGTCAGGCTGATTTAGCCCCAGCAGGGTGCTGGCGTTGCGTGCAACTGGAGTACGCAACAGTGTGATTATCGCACAAATGGCTAATCATGCATGCCTAAAAGCTATTTCTTGCGATTAGAGGAGTTTGATACGTTGTAAACCGTTTACAGAAAGTTGTAGCACTTCGGCCCGGTTCGGCGTGGCTCGTAAGTCCCAATCTGTCATAACTACGCGTTTGAAACCGTTGCCTAAGTCGTGATCTGCAGGTTTGTGCGTATGCCCGTGAATCATGGTTTTAGCGTTTGCAGCTTGCAGCCATGCAAGTGCTGCTGCATCGTCTACATCTGCATATGCGAGCAAATTTTGTTGATTTTTTTGACTCTCTTCTCGCATGTGTCTGCCTATGGCTTGGCGTTCAAGCAATGGCTTTGCCAACTGCGCTTGTTGCCAAGCAGGTTGGCGCACGATATTGCGAAAAGCGAGGTATTGGGCATCCGCCAAACATAGCAGGTCACCGTGGGTGAGCAGGTAGCGCTGCTGTTGAAACGTCAGAACGGTTGGGTCTGCCAGCAAGCTGGCGTTGCAGGCGATCATCATTTGTTCGCCAAGCAAAAAGTCGCGGTTGCCATGCATGAAATAGAGATTCAAGCGCTTACCTGCAGCTTGTAGCGCCAAAGCACAACGTTCTTCAAAGTTTAGATGACTTGATTGCGATGACAAATCAGCACGAATGCTGTCGTCACCCACCCAAGCTTCAAACATGTCGCCCAAAATGAATACAGCACCGGCGGTGGTGCTGCTTATATAGCGCTGCCATGCGTCAAAGGTGGCAGGCTCGGACTCGCTCAGGTGCAAGTCAGAAATAAATTCTACCGTGCGCCAATGTTGCAAAGCTTGTAGCTCAGCAAACGGCGGCACGGTTGGTTGCATTGAATTACAGGGCGACTGCTTTGGCAATCACGACATCGTCTTTTGGCACGTCGTCATGGAAACCTTTGCGACCCGTTTTAACGGCTTTGATTTTATCAACCACGTCGTTACCAGCCACTACTTTGCCAAACACGGCATAGCCCCAGCCTGAAGCTGACGGCGATGTGTGGTTCAAAAAGCCGTTATCTGCAACGTTGATGAAAAACTGCGCAGTCGCAGAGTGTGGGTCACCTGTGCGAGCCATGGCTACAGTGTAATTGGCATTTTTCAGGCCGTTGTTGGCTTCATTCTCAATCGGTGCCGCGCATGATTTTTGTGTCATACCAGGCTCAAAACCGCCACCTTGCACCATAAAGCCGGGAATCACGCGGTGAAACACGGTGTTGTTGTAGTGGCCGCTGTTGACGTAGCTCAAAAAGTTTGCGGTTGATTTTGGTGCTTTGACCGCATCTAGTTCTAGTGTGATGACGCCGTAGCCGGAGATGTGGAGTTCTACTTGTGGATTGCTCATGGTTTTACTTTCAAAAAATTATTTAATTTATTTAACGATGGTTGCAGAAGTGATAACGATTTGTGTTTTTGGCACATCCGTCGGGAAAGGGCCACCTGCGCCGGTTGGTGTGGCTTTCATTTTAGTCACCACGTCCATGCCGCTGACAACTTTGCCAAACACGGTGTAGCCAAACAATTGTGGCGCATTTAGCAAGTTGGCACGCGGTGTGTCTTTGTAGGTGCGGCCTTGGTACTCAAAGGACGGCACTGGGTCGCCAGCTGGAATCACCGTTGGGTCTAAAAACGCATTGTCTTTGACGTTGATGAAAAACTGCGCGGTGGCAGATTGTGGGTCGCCCGTGCGTGCCATAGCCAAGGTACCGACTATGTTTTTCATACCGCCTTTGGTTAAGGCTGCTTGGCCTTCATGCTCAACGGGAGCGCGTGTTTTTTTCTCAACATACGCCGTATCAAAACCGCCGCCTTGCACCATGAAGTTGTCAATCACACGGTGAAAAATCGTACCGTCGTAGTGTTTGTCTTTGACATATTGCAAAAAATTTGCCACGGTTTTAGGGGCTTTGTCCGCGTGAAGCTCTACCACGAAATTGCCCGCCGTGGTGTTGAATTGTACCTTTGGATTGGTCTCGGATTTAACCTGAGAAAAGGATATAGCCGGCGTAATTAATGCCTGAGCAGCTATTAAAATAATAGCTAAATATTTAGATTTAAATGTATTAATAAACTGAACCATTTTAAATAACGCCTTCAAAGAAGATTTTCCAAGTTTTACCTTCTCGTGTCCAATATTGCCGCTTGGTCACACCGGTTCGTTTGCCAACGACGACTTCATCAAACGTCACGATCATGGTTTCGCTTTGATCTGACCAATGCATCATATTGATATTGCTCAACGCAATGTCTTGTCCTTTGAGTTTGCCAAGTTCAGACGTCACGATAGCATTCCATTGCGTTAGATTTTTGCCATAGTTTGAAAAATCAACCGTATAGAAGGACATGAATTTTTGCACATCAGACTGCACTTTAGCTTGTCGCCAGGCCATCAATGTTGTGTTGAAACTGGTTTTCTCAGCATCCAAGCTGGCTTTCGTGACCCAATTTAAACGTTCAGCAATGACAACGGGCGTAGTTCGGGCACTCACACTGGTCACAATGTGGTTGAGATCTGGGTTTGCCAAAACAACGCACCCGTCTGACGCTTTGGGTGCGCGAGAAAATTGCTCTGACGGTGTGCCGTGCAACCAAATGCCGCTGCCTGTTTTACCGCGCTTCAAATCCAGAGGGTTCGGATAATTGATAGGTAATGCGCCAACGCCATAAAAATCGACCAATGACGTTGGGTTTAAACTGCCAGTGATGTAGTAAACGCCTAATGGCGTGCGTTGATCACCTTCTAAGGTCTTTTCAACGCCTAATTTCCCAACGGATATATAGTAATCAGCAACGAGCTTGATGCCGCTGGCACTGTTTTCAAAAAGATACAGGCGCGAACGAGACGCATCAACTGCTATCGCGTGCTTGTTTTTATCTGAGAGGGCTAAAAACTGTGCTGGCAACGCGTTAGCTGGGGGGCGCTCTCGCAAAGCTTTCAGACGCTGCAGTGATTCTTCCCTCAATTCGTTCAGAGTTGCAGCTGCTGTGGGGGAATTTGTTTGTGGCGCAGCCGTCGTAGAGACAGCAAGTTGCGTAGATTTTGGCAAATCCCCCAAACCGTTCACAGGACGCACAAAGCTGCTTAGCAAATCACCATGAACCAGTTGCGCCAATTGAAAGTTAGGTTGCGCTTTGAGTAGCAGCTCGGACTCAGCCAATGCTTGACGATTTTGACCTTTGCCAATCAATTGATAGATACGCAAAAGTTTGGCTTCTGCTTGCAAATCTATTTTTCGTTGAGCAATATTTTTATTTTTACCACTGTTTAAGATAGTGATTTTGCTACTTTGCGCCCATGCAGTCGTGCTGAAAAGCACAGCAGAGCACAATGCGCTACCAGTCAGTAACGCTATTGTGAGAGTGTATAGAGCAAGAGAAATTCGGAAACAGTTCATCAATCGGTTCAAAGGAACCCCGCACGCAGAGATTTGCAAAAATCAACCGCCAGTAGTCTCTTTGGCGATCAACCAACGATCACCAACTTTGGTCAACTCTAAAGTTTTACGACTAGAGGTGGACAAGGCATCTGCATCGTAGGTTTGGCGAAATTTCACCGTTGCTGTATTCCCGTTTGATTTTGTGGTGATATCGCTCACCTTCACACTGATGCGTGATTTACCCATGATACGGTCGCGGCGTTCGTCTTCCCACGTTTTGCGTGGTAAGTTCTTCGGCGTATCAAAGTTTTTAGCGTAGGAAGCCAAGTAAGCATTCATGTCTTTGCTCGACCACGCCTTAGCCCATGCTTGCACTGCTTGCTCGATATCTTTGTCGGGTGTTGCAGTGACTGCAGGTACAACCGGCGCTGCTGGTGTTGCTGTTGGAGCAGCTGCTACAGGTGCTGTCGTCGTTGGTTTCACAGTGGACGCGGTTGCTGTTGGCGCTACAGGAGCAATCACAGGTGGTGTAACCGGCGACGTCGCTACTGGCTTCGCCGTATTGGCGTTCGCACCTTTGCTGCCTGGCGTGAAGAGTTCACGAATCAAGGTCAATTTAGGTTGCAGCGTAGAGCTAGAGCCGCCTAATTGCAGCGCCTTACTGTAGGCTTGGCTGGCTAAGTTAGCGTAGATGTCACCCAAATTCTCATGCGCGGTCGAATAGCTGGGATTGGTGCGAATCGCCATTTCTAAAGCGGCGCGGGCTTTGTCAAACTGACCACCGCTGGCGTGCAAGACGGCTAAGTTGTTGTAAGGCTCTGGTAGCTCAGGATATTCTTCAGTTAGCTTGGTGAAGGTGCCAATCGCATCTTGAGGTTTGCCTAACTCGGTCTGAATCACGCCTTTGAGGAAACGCAGCTGCGGATCACGCGGTTTGGCGGTTAATGACTGCTCCACTTTGGTCAAAGCCTGTGCTTGTTTACCAGCTTTAAGCAACTGGTTGACTTCGTCAATGTCGTTTGCGTGAACGGACACCGCAAACAAGGCTGCTGACAGCGCAAAAGTCGCAGGCAACAAACGCAACAAAGAGGTAGGTGTAAACGAAGTCGTGAATGAGCGGATGCTTGGCATAGGTGGTCTTTTCTAGCTGTTAAACTTTAAACTTAAACTGCAGGGCAAATTGTACCCGTTGTGCACCCCTAGCTGGCCCCACTTGTTTCCTACTTAAAATCACCCCATGAGTTTGCGCATTTACAACACGATGTCTCGTGAATTAGAAGATTTTGTCCCGATTGAGCCTGGCCACGTCCGTATGTACGTCTGCGGCATGACGATTTACGATCTCTGCCACATCGGTCACGCACGCATGATGATGGCGTTTGATGTGGTGCAACGCTGGCTCAAAGCCAGTGGATTAAAAGTCACTTACGTGCGAAATATCACGGATATTGACGACAAAATCATCAAACGCGCCTTGGAGCGCGGCATCACCATCCGCGCATTGACCGACGAAATGGTCGCCGCCATGAACCAAGACATAGGCGCTTTGCACATAGAAACCCCCACGCATGAGCCCCGCGCGACCGAGTTTGTGCCGCAAATGTTGAGCATTATCAAGACCTTAGAGCAAAAAGGCTTGGCCTACCAAGCACCCAGTGGTGACGTTAACTTTTCCGTGCGTAACTTTGCTGGTTACGGCAAGCTGTCCGGTAAATCTGTCGATGAACTGCGGGCTGGCGAGCGCGTAGCAGTTTTAGAGGACAAAGACGATCCGCTAGATTTCGTATTGTGGAAATCAGCCAAACCCACAGAACCTGAAGACGCCAAATGGGCAAGCGATTACGGCGCTGGCCGCCCTGGCTGGCATATTGAATGCTCAGCCATGAGCTGTTCGATGCTGGGCGAGACCTTTGACATTCATGGCGGCGGCGCGGATTTGCAGTTTCCGCATCATGAAAACGAGATCGCCCAAAGTGAAGGCGCAAACGGCAAGCCCTTGGCCAACTACTGGATTCATAACGGTTTTGTGCGAGTCGACAATGAAAAAATGTCCAAAAGCTTGGGCAATTTTTTCACAATTCGTGAAGTTTTGGCTAAATACGACCCCGAAACAGTGCGTTTCTTCATTGTGCGCGTGCATTACCGCACAGGGTTGAACTACAGCGACGTGCATTTGGACGATGCGCGTGCCTCGCTCAAACGTCTTTACACAACTTTAGATTCTGTTAAGCCCGTCGAAATTTCTGTTGACTGGCAGAACCCCTATGCTGCACGTTTCAAAGCTGCTATGGACGAAGACTTTGGTACTCCAGAGGCGGTGGCCGTGCTTTTCGAATTAGCCACGCAGGTCAACAGCACCAAATCTGTGCAACTTGCGGGTCTATTAAAAGCACTGGGTGGTATTTTGGGTTTGTTGCAAAACGAGCCTCTCGCGTTTTTACAATCTGGCACGGTTCATGCGGTTGACACAGCACAAATAATGCTTAGGATAGCGGAGCGTAACGATGCTAAAAAGTCAAAAAACTTTGCTTTGGCAGATGTTATTCGCCATGATTTACTTGCGCAGGGTATTGTGCTGAAAGATTCGCCGACTGGAACGACGTGGGAAACGATTTAAACATGTATTTTTTCGATAAAAATGTATCAAATACGCTTGTATCCAGCGTATTTACTGCCTGAATAGCTATTAAGTTTATAGCAATAATAGAATCATGTCATCTGTCGTGTCACCTGTATTTGTTCCTGATTATTGGCAAGATGCCTGCAAGCATCTTGGTAAAAAAGACCGCGTCATGAAGCGCCTGATTGCGCAGTTTCCAGACGTCTCATTAAGCTCGCGTGGCGACGCCTTCACCACCTTGGCGCGCAGCATTGTGGGGCAGCAAATCTCTGTCAAAGCGGCGCAAACCGTTTGGGACAGGTTCGCGCTGCTACCCAAAAAAATGGTGCCATCAAATATCTTGAAACTCAAGGTAGATGACATGCGGGCGGCGGGTTTGAGCGCTCGCAAGATTGAGTATTTGGTCGATTTAGCTATTCATTTCGACTCCGGCGCCATCAGCAGCGACGCCATGACCGAAATGGATGACGAAGCCATCATCGCCGAGCTGGTGGCCATTCGTGGCATTGGCCGCTGGACGGCTGAGATGTTTTTAATGTTTTACCTGATGCGCCCCAACGTGCTGCCATTGGACGACATTGGCTTGATTAACGGTATCAGTAAAGGCTATTTTTCTGGGGAGGCGGTCAGCAGAAGCGATATTCGAGAAGTGGCCGAAGCGTGGTCGCCCTATCGCAGCGTCGCAACTTGGTATATTTGGCGCTCGCTAGACCCCGTGCCAGTAGCGTATTAAGCCTAGCTTATTGAACTTGACTGAAAATAACCGCACAAATAAATAAGAGAAATAAGAGGATAAAGACTTGGCTAAAAAAACATTTCTAGATTTTGAGTCACCGATTGCTGAGCTGGACTCAAAAATTGAAGAGTTGCGCTACGTACAAACCGAGTCTGCGGTTGATATCTCCAGCGAAATAGATCAATTGGCCAAGAAAAGCTTGCAACTCACCAAAGACATCTACAGTGATTTGACGCCTTGGCAAATCACCAAAATTTCTCGACACCCTGAACGTCCATACACCATGGACTACATCAACGACATCTTCACAGATTTCGTAGAAATGCACGGTGACCGCCATTTTGCGGACGATTTGAGCATTGTGGGCGGTTTGGCACGTTTCAATGGCGCAGCATGCATGGTCATCGGCCAGCAAAAAGGCCGTGATACCAAAGAGCGCACGATGCGCAACTTTGGCATGAGTAAGCCCGAAGGCTACCGCAAAGCCCTGCGGTTGATGAAAACAGCAGAAAAATTCAAACTTCCCGTCTTCACATTTGTGGACACGCCTGGCGCTTACCCTGGTATTGACGCAGAAGAGCGCAGCCAGTCAGAAGCGATTGGACGTAATATTTTTGAAATGGCGCAACTGGAAGTGCCGATCATCACCACCATCATCGGCGAAGGTGGCTCTGGCGGCGCGTTGGCAATTTCGGTGTGTGACCAGTTGGTCATGTTGCAATACGCGGTTTACTCGGTGATCAGCCCTGAAGGTTGTGCCTCCATTTTGTGGAAAACCTCAGAAAAAGCTGAGGATGCTGCTGACGCACTGGGCATTACCGCGCACCGCTTGAAAGCCTTGGGCATTGTTGACAAAATCGTCAACGAGCCCGTGGGTGGCGCGCACCGCGACCACAAGCAGATGACTGCATTTTTGAAACGTGCCTTGGTTGATGCCTATCGCCAAGTGAGCGACTTGAAAACCAGCGAATTGTTGGAAAGACGCTACGACCGCTTGCAAAGCTACGGCAAATTTTCTGATATCAAAGCGGACGCAAAGTCCGAAAGAGCGGAAAAATCTGACAAATCCAGCCTTAAATCAAGTCAAAAGTAACAGCAGCCTAGGAACTATTGGCCTCGCTGGGTACCATAGGGATATGTGTAAACACTTCTTTCGCTCATTAATACTCTTTGTAGGCGTATGCAGCAGCTTGCTGCTTGTGCCTGTTTCAGCGCGTACGCTTTTTATTGACTTCAATAATGCAGAAAACGAGATAGCCGTTTTCAGGGCAAGCCAGCAGGGCGTTGCTTCAGAGGTTGTGGTGGTTCCGTCCTACCAGCGCATCACACACAAACAGCGCTTGCATATTGTGAAAGTGAACCAGGCGATAGAGTCCTACACTTTGAAGTTGCAAGATTGCGCAGTTGCTGAAAAATTTGAGAAAAAGCGCGATAAAAAATGTGACAGCTATTACGACAAAGTTTATAGCTTAGAGCAAGAGCGCGAAAAAACCACGGCTTATTACAGCGCCGAAGATTTGAAGAAAGAGTTATTGGCCTTGTTGGAAGACAAAAAAGCTGTTCCTTTTGACATGGTGGTTATTTCTGGCCATCATGAACAGGGTTTTTATCGCGGTGAGTTGACCGATGCCAAAGTCAAAGAATTTGTCGACATGATGGATGAAAGTCGCGCCTTGTTCAGCAAAGTCAACACAGTGGTGTTTTTAGGTTGTGAAACAGGCACCAAAGCGGTGTTTCAAAATACTTTGCTCAATATGTTTCCCACTGTGCCTGTGATTTTGGCGTCTGAAGACAACGCACCCACACGCAACGAAGCGCGTAATTTGGCTTACATCCGCCATGTTGTTAGCATCCGTCCCAAACTATTGGCTGCCCGGACAGTTAAAGAGGTGCAACCGCTCTACAACAGCCTGCTGGCCAAACACTGGCCAGCCAGCTTGCTGTGGCGGCAAAACATTGTCTTTTTCAAAGAATCTACCGAGTTGCTTTGACGCAGTCACTAGACCAGGCCATCGCCAGTTTTGAGCCAAATTTACCTCTCACCATCGGCTACAGTGGTGGAGCCGATTCCACCGCTTTGCTGTTGGCATGCGCTCAAAAATGGCCAGGCCAAATCAACGCCATTCATATTCACCACGGCCTTCAAGCTGCTGCGGATGAATTTGCGGCGCACTGTTTAGCGTTTTGTAAGCGCATCAACGTACCGCTGACGGTTAAAAAAGTCGATGCCAAGCATGAGCTGGGTGAAAGCCCGGAAGCTGCAGCCAGAAATGCCAGATACAGTGCTTTTTCAAGCTCAAATATGCCATTATCCGGCGTATTTACTGCCTCAGAAGCTATTAAAAACATAGCGGATAATGTGAAAATTGCCAATATTGCATTAGCTCAACATGCGGATGACCAAGCCGAAACTTTGCTTTTAGCTCTCAGCCGCGGTGCAGGCTTGCCCGGTTTGGCGGCCATGCCGTCAGCATGGTTGCGTGATGGTATTCAGTATTACCGACCACTGCTACAAGTATCTGCCAGTGAAGTTCGACGCTGGCTTGCCGAGCAAACCGAGTTTGGTGAGGGAAATGGGAAGCTGCTTGGTGTGCCGTTTGTGGAAGACCCCACCAATACCGACGAATCCTTCACCCGCAACCGCATACGCGCCAAGCTCCTGCCTGCTTTGGATGCTGTATTCCCGCAGTTTAGAGATACTTTTGCCCGAAGCAGCAGCCATGCTGCGCAGGCTCAAACCTTGCTCAATGAAGTGGCTGAACAGGATCTACTGAAAACAGATACTCCACCCAATATTAAGCAATTACAACAACTTAGCGATGTCAGAATGGGCAATGCGCTGCGCTTTTGGCTTAAAAAAAGCCATCAAACCACGCCCAGTACCGCGCAATTGAACCAGCTGATAGCTCAAATCAAGGTTTGCACCACGCGCGGACACCAAATTCATATCAAAGTGGGTCGAGGGTTTGTCGAGCGGCAAGGGGTCAGCGTTCATTGGTACAATCCCTAGGCTTCACTTTTACAGCTCGGCTTTTATTTCGGCTTCTTTTCGACTTCTTTGGTCGTTTATTTTTAACAAATTCCTATGGCTTTGATAGTTCATAAATACGGCGGCACCTCCATGGGCTCGACAGAGCGCATCGCCTTGGTCGCCAAACGCGTCGCCAAATGGGCACGCGCCGGCCACAAAATGGTCGTTGTCCCCAGCGCCATGAGTGGCGAAACCAACCGTTTGCTCGCTTTGGCTAAAGAGTTAGCGCCCGCCAAACCGGGCGATGCGTACAACCGCGAACTCGACATGCTGGCCTCCACCGGCGAGCAAGCTTCGTCCGCGCTGCTGGCAATTGCGCTGCAAGCGGAAGGCCTAGAAGCCGTCAGCTACGCGGGCTGGCAAGTCGCCATCAAAACCAACAGCGCCCACACCAAAGCACGCATTGAATCTATTGACGACAAAAAAGTCCGTGCCGATCTGGACGCTGGCCGCGTCGTCATCGTCACCGGCTTTCAGGGCGTGGACGACTTGGGCAACATCACCACGCTAGGGCGTGGCGGGTCTGACACTTCCGCTGTTGCCGTGGCTGCTGCGTTGAAGGCGGACGAGTGCTTGATTTACACAGACGTCGATGGTGTTTACACCACCGACCCGCGCGTTGTGCCCGAAGCGCGCCGTTTGCACACTGTCAGCTTTGAAGAAATGCTGGAAATGGCGTCCATGGGCTCCAAAGTGCTACAAATCCGCTCGGTCGAATTTGCGGGCAAATACAAGGTGAAGATGCGCGTGTTGTCCAGCTTCACGCCGTGGGATATTGACATTAATGAAGAGGCCGTGTCCGGCACTTTGATTACTTTTGAGGAAGATGAAGACATGGAACAAGCCGTCGTATCAGGTATCGCTTTCAACCGCGATGAAGCCAAAATTTCAGTCTTGGGCGTGCCAGACACCCCAGGCATTGCCTACAAAATCGTCGGTGCTGTGGCAGATGCCAACATCGAAATCGACATGATCATCCAAAACGTCAGCAAAGAAGGCAAAACCGACTTCAGTTTCACCGTGCACCGCAATGACTATGCCAAAGCGGTTGATTTGTTGAACAACAAAGTGATTGGCGCATTGGGTGCGAAAGAAGTGGTGGGCGACGCCAAAATCTGCAAAGTCTCCATCGTCGGCATCGGTATGCGCAGCCACGTGGGCATCGCCAGCAAAATGTTCAGCTGCTTGGCAGAAGAGGGCATCAACATCCAGATGATTTCAACCTCAGAGATCAAAACATCGGTGGTAATTGACGAGAAATACATGGAATTAGCGGTGCGTGCTTTGCACAAAGTGTTTGGTTTGGATCAAGCTGCAGCTTAAATTAAAACGCCTATGACAGGCGTAAATCAAAGCATAAATCGTGCGATAATATCGTCTGATAAGTAGGAAACGTGACCGAGTGGCCGAAGGTGCTCCCCTGCTAAGGGAGTATGGGGTGTTGAGCCTCATCAAGGGTTCGAATCCCTTCGTTTCCGCCAGTAAATAAATACTTCAATAAAATCAAGCACTTAGTGCAATTTGAAGTCATTTAAAAGTGATGACTCCTCAAAAGTCGGTTGATTTATCAACCCAACTTTTGAGGAATTGTCCCACATTTTTTCCCCAAGTGTCCCCGTTTTGTCCCCGAATGATCTGCATTACTCAGCATTCGTCTGGATTAATGTCCCCGATTTGTCCCGTTTCGTCCCTTTTTTTTTAGCTCAAACTGTAGTTAGCTAAAAAAATCGAAAATAAATCATAAAGTTTGTAAACAAACCAAACTTGCGCTGACGCATTCGCATGAGATTCTTCATTCAAGCAATAAGGCCGTTAATTTCTAACGAGCCATGCTTATCTGGAGACTCACATGTCAACTTATATTACCCAGCAACACGTCCCGTTTGTTCCGCGCTCTGTCAGCGTTCCGCTCGTTACAGCGGCGCCTTTAGCGACCAAGCTTGCCACCACAGCCCCAGAGCTTCTAAATGTTTCAAAATTAGCTTTTGAAGAAGTTCGGATCAATGACTTCAAACAACTAGCAGCAACAGAAATCGATTCGCAAGCCTTACGTGGGATTCTCGACCTTTATGTTCTGAATATGCAAGCTTTATTCACCGCGATAACAAACAGCTTGCAGCTGCGAGGGCAATACGAACAGCTCGTTGCCGAAACCGACGTTCAAACTACAGACACACTCAATCGAATTGAAGACCGACGACTTCTATTGGTTAATGCTGAAACTGAAGTTCGACAAATAACCAGCGACCTGGAGCTACCCACAGAACTTTACGCGAAAGATTGTCACATTGATCCCGCCGCGCTATTTGAGGCATGCCTGTTTAGGCTCAACTTTTGGCAGCAAAAATGGCAGGAACATTGTTTGAAAGCCGTTGCGATTGATTTGAAATCACAACGCGACACAGTTTTGAGCGTTGTGGCTGATTGTTTGGTGACTTTGTGCGAAGAAGGTGTCAACAACGTCATCAGCTTTGACCCCACGCCGCAATCGCAAGAAGATGTTTACTTATCGCTCTATGAGGCCATTGAGCACCCATTTTCAGGTGTATGGCCAAAGCTTGTCGAGACACCAACGGCTAAAAATGTCGCAATGACACAAGGGAAGAGCGCATGAACAGCATCCTGGCAATTTTGAAGGAGTGGTACGACGCTAGATATGGCATTCTTTTGGCCTGTGCGGGTCTTTCTGCTTTAGCGTTTTTTGTTATGTTCATGGAAAATCGCCAATATGATGACACTCGAAAGAAACAGCGTAAATGGTTGGAAGGCTATGACTTTGCGCCTATCTATTTTGAGGAGCTTCAAAAACGGTATCCACACCTCACCCCAAATGAAATTACGCAAGCTTTTGAACAGTTGAGGGCGTACTTTCTGCTTTGCTGGCAAGGGTCGCCTCAGACCTTGGCTATGCCTTCCGGTCTGGTTGATGTTTGTTGGCAGGTCATGATTCTGGATTCAAGGCCATACCACAAGTTTTGTCACCTAGCCTTTGGCAGGTACTTGCATCATGAGCCAGACGGTTTGGCAAACGACTCATTTACAAGTGGGAACGACTTGGCGACGAGAGGGCGTCCGCCCGAGTTGATGTGAGCATCAGTTACCATGAAGTCCAAATGTAGGCGCTAAAAAAAGTGTGTTTACCCTTGGTTATACTGGGACGATAGCTGCAAAATTCTCAAAATATCGTCACCATGAACAAACAACAACTCGCCGCCAAAATCTGGGAATCCGCCAACCAGATGCGGTCGAAAATTGAGGCCAATGAATACAAGGACTACATCCTCGGCTTCATCTTCTACAAATACCTCTCCGACAAGTTGGTGCGATTCGCGAAAAACGAGGACTTCAGCGATGCGGAACTCCGCGCCCTGTCAGAAGAGGACGCGGAAACCGTTGACCACATCAAGAGCAACATCGGCTACTTTATCGCCCATCAGCATCTGTTTTCCACCTGGATAGAGCACCAAGGCGACTTCGATGTCTCGCATGTGCGCGACGCCCTGTCTGCCTTCGGTCGTCTGATACACCCAAACCACAAACGCCTCTTTGAGGGCATTTTCAAGACACTTGAAACCGGCTTAAGCAAACTTGGCGACACAGCCGCCAAGCAGACCAAGGCTATCAGTGAGTTAATTCAGCTCATCAAAGACATTCCTATGGATGGTCGCCAGGGCTACGACGTGCTCGGCTTCATCTACGAATATCTCATCAGTATGTTCGCCGCCAATGCGGGCAAAAAGGCGGGCGAGTTCTACACTCCGCACGAGGTGTCCGTACTCATATCCGAGATCATTGCGCACCATGTTAAGGACAAGCCAACCATTCAGATATACGACTCGACTAGTGGCTCGGGCTCGCTTTTATTGAATATCGGCCAATCCATCGCCAAGCACATGGCTGACGAAGACAATATCAGGTACTACGCCCAAGAGTTGAAGGAAAACACCTACAACCTCACGCGCATGAACCTCGTCATGCGTGGCATCCTCCCCAACAATATCGTTACTCGCAACGCTGATACCTTGGAGGAAGATTGGCCGTTCTTTGACGATCAAGACCCCGTCAATACTTACGACCCGCTTTATCTCGATGCCGTTGTCTCGAATCCGCCTTATTCACAAAAATGGGACCCGCAGTACAAAGACACTGATCCCCGCTACGCCCGCTTTGGACTAGCGCCTAAGTCTAAGGCCGACTACGCTTTTTTACTGCATGACCTTTATCATTTGAAGCCTGACGGCATCATGGCCATCGTTTTGCCGCACGGGGTGCTGTTTCGCGGTGGCGAGGAAGGTGCAATCCGCAAGAACCTGATCGAAAACAACCACATTGAGACCATCATCGGTTTGCCAGCGAATATTTTCTTTGGCACCGGTATCCCCACCATCATCCTCGTGCTGCGCCAAAAGCGGAAAAATAGCGATGTCCTCATCGTCGATGCCTCCAAGGGCTTTGCCAAAGAGGGCAAAAGCAACAAACTCCGTGCCTCCGATATCAAGAAAATCACCGATACCGTGATTGCACGGACCAGTGTGCCGCGCTACAGCCGCCTTGTTCCCAAAACCGAACTGCAAGCCAACGACTACAACCTGAATATTCCCCGCTATGTGGATTCATCCGAACCTGCCGAAAGCTGGGATTTGTATGCCTCCATGTTTGGCGGTATTCCTAAGAGTGAATTAGATGACCTAGCCCCTTTTTGGCAAGCCTTTCCCAGTTTGCGCGCAGCCCTGTTTTCCGAAAACGGCACGCCCTACGTAGCACCAAAGGCGCAAGACCTCACCCAAAGCACGCAAAACCATGCCGAAGTAAAGCAATTCACCCAGCAATTTACTGCCGCCTTTGCCGATTTCACCCCTTGGCTGCGCCATGCACTGCTGGATCAGCTGCTCACCCTTCAAGTTCCCCAACAGGAAGCACTGATCAGCGAAGCACTGTTTGCCAGAATCGCCAAAGTCGGAACAGTGCCCCTCATCGACAAATACCGCGCCTACCAAATCCTAGACGATCACTGGCAGCCCATCGCCATCGATCTAGAAATCCTGCAGACTGAGGGCTTCAATGCCGCACGCGTGGTTGACCCCAATCTTGTCATCAAGAAAAAAGATGGCAAAGACGTTGAAGTGCAAGAAGGCTGGAGGGGCCGCATCATGCCCTTCGAACTTGTGCAGGAGACACACCTCAAACCAGAATTGGACGCGCTGCGCGTACAGGAAAACCGCCTTAGCGAAATCACCGCCTCCATCGACGAAGCCTTAGAAAACCTGAGCGAAGAGGAAAAATCCGACGCCATTTCTCAAGAAATCATCAACGAAGATGGCGATAAATTTGTGAATGCTGCCGTCGCCAAAGAGGCCAAGAGCTTGCTAGCCGAGGCGAAGAAAGCAGGGAAGTTCGACTCCGAGTCGTTTGAGGCCAAGCTCATCCAAGTGGCCGACTGGCAATTAGAGGAGAAAGCCCTCAAAGCCGCGATCAAACAAGCATCCGCCGCCCTGCACCTAAAGACAAAAAAGACCATTGAAGACTTAAGCGACGCACAGGTGCATGCGCTCTTAGAGCGCAAGTGGATCATTCCCCTTAGTGACGAACTCCACCGCTTGCCCGGCCAGCAGATTGATAGCTTGATCCGCAAGCTAGAAGCCTTGGTAGAAAAATACCGCATCACCTACGCCGACAACGCCCGCGAGATACTGAAGACGGAGACCGAACTTGCGTCCATGCTCGATGAGCTAGACGCCAACGAGTTCGACCTTAAAGGCATCGGTGAGTTGAAAACTTTACTGGACGGAAATTGAGATGACCGAGCAGGCCAGCAGCAAGATACCGCAGATTCGCTTTGGTGGGTTTAGTGGTGCGTGGGGGCGAAAGAGTTTGGGAGAAGTTTGCGTGGTTGGCGACGCAGATCATTGGATGCCCAAAACCGCTTCGGACGGGATTCCATATGTAATGACAGGCGACTTTTACGGAATTAACGGAATCGATTTCAAGAATGCCAAACTAATTTCTGAAACAGACTATGAAAAGCTCTCTAGAAAAATAAAACCAGAGCACGGCGACATATTGTTTGCACGTTATGCGTCGATTGGCTCAGTCAGATACATCAACACGACTAAAAAATTTATTGCCTCCTACTCGTGCGCTATTTTGAAGTGCAGTAAATTTTTTGATGGTGAATATCTATTCTTTTTGCTCCAAGCCAAACGATGCCAAGATCAGCTGAAGTCGTCAACAAATACAGGGTCTCAGGGGAATGTTGGCATAGATTCAATCAAACTGCTAAACGCTTATTTTCCAGAAAAAAGTGAACAGGAGAAGATTTCCCAATTCCTTTCTAGCCACAATGAATTGCTTGAGGGGCACCAGCGCAAGCACGACAAGCTGTTGACGCTAAAGAAAGCGATGCTACAAAAGATGCTTCCACAAGCTGGGGCTAGCGTTCCCGAAATTCGCTTCAAAGGCTTTTCTGAAGCCTGGAAAGAAAAGGATCTTGGGGAGTTAGTCATTTTTTTAAAGGGAAAAGGACTTTCAAAAAGTGAAATTGATCCTTCGGGTACAGAGCCTTGTATTCACTACGGGCAATTATTTACAGAATATTCAGAGGTAATATCAACCGTCATCAGCAGAGCGAAAGGTGGTAATAGCTATTTTCGCTCGATTTCAAATGATGTGTTGATGCCTACATCAGATGTCACTCCTCGTGGGTTAGCTAAGGCTAGCGCAATCGATGAAAGCGATGTGATTATTGGTGGTGATATTTTAGTTATTCGCGGAGATAAAAAACTTTTACTAGGTTCTTTTCTAAGTCGTTACATAAGGTACATGGAAAGTCAAGTTCTTCAGATGGTTTCAGGATCAACTGTTTTTCATTTGTACTCTTCCTCAATGGAAAAATTTCGAGTTAAATATCCATCAGTAGCTGAGCAGCAAAAAATCGGCAGCTACTTCCGCACACTCGACGAACTGATTTCTAAGCACGCCATCCAGCTGCAAAAGCTCAAGCAGATTAAATCCGCTTGCTTGGAAAAGATGTTTGTTTAACACACCGCATTAACGAATCCCCATTCTCATGCTCATCCTATACACAACAGAAGACGGCAAAAGCAAGATTCAACTTCGCGCCAAAGACCAAACCGTCTGGCTGACGCAGCGAGAGATGGCAGAGCTTTTTGACGTTAGCACGGACAACATCGGGCCGCACCTGAAAAACATTTTTGCGGACGGCGAGCTCGAGGAAAGTTCAGTTACCGAGGAATCCTCGGTAACTGCCGTCGATGGTAAAAACTACCTGACCAAGCTTTACAACCAAACAATGCCGAGAGGCAACTACCGAGGAATCCTCGGTTGTTCAAATTTAGCAACAAAAAATGTTTGTTTAAACGTTCGTCCAACACCATGACCATCTTTGCCAAAGAAGCCGAATTTGAAGCCGCCGTGATCCATGAGCTGCGCCAGCGTGGTTGGGGTGACGCGGATGTGATCAAAAACCCGAGCGAGGCGGACTTGTTGGCGAATTGGAAGCATATCCTTTTTGAAAACAATCGCGGTATGGATAGGCTCAATGAAGTGCCACTGACGGATGGCGAGATGCTGCAGATCATGGAGCAAATCAACGGGTTGCGCAGCCCGCTCAAGCTCAACGGCTTCATCAACGGCAAAACGGTGGTCATTACTCGCGATAACCCAGCGGACGCGCTGCACTTCGGTAAGGAAGTGAGCCTGAAAATCTACAACCGCCATGAGATAGCAGCCGGCCAAAGCCGCTACCAGATTGTGCAACAACCCCGCTATGCACGGGGTTCGCAGCTCCTCAACGACCGACGTGGTGACTTGCTATTGCTCATCAACGGCATGCCGGTGATTCACATCGAGCTGAAGCGAAGCGGCGTGCCGGTGAGCGTGGCGTACAACCAGATCCAAAAATATTCCCGCGAAGGCATTTTTGCAGGCTTTTTTTCGCTGATCCAAATATTCGTGGCGATGGAACCCGCAGAGGCCCTGTATTTTGCCAATCCTGGACCCGATGGGAGGTTCAACAAAGACTACGCCTTTCACTGGGCGGACTTTAACAACGAGCCGATTAACGATTGGAAGAACTTCACCTCCAGTCTGCTTTCCATCCCAATGGCACATCAGCTTATCGGGTTTTATACCGTAGCGGATGAATCGGACGGCGTGCTGAAAGTCATGCGCAGCTACCAATACTACGCAGCACACGCCATTTCAGATAAAGTGGCGAAAACCGATTGGAAAAATCCAAACCGTTTGGGCGGTTACATCTGGCATACCACCGGTTCGGGCAAAACCATGACGAGTTTCAAGTCTGCCCAACTTATCGCGAACTCTAAGGATGCAGACAAGGTGGTTTTCCTGCTCGACCGCGTTGAGTTGGGAGTGCAGACAATACTGGCCTATCAGAATTTCGCCGGTGATGGCAATAAGGTGCAGGCCACAGAGCACACTGGCATGCTGGTGAAAAAACTCAAAAGCACCGACCCATCTGATACATTGATAGTTACCTCTATTCAAAAGATGAGCAGGCTCAAGGACGAGGAGGATGGCCTTAAAGCGCACGACCTCGAAACGATGCGGTCTAAACGTATCGCCTTCATCGTCGATGAATGCCACCGCTCAACCTTTGGCGGTCCCGCCTCTGGTGGTATGCTTATTGATATCAAAAAGAGCTTTCCGGGGGCGGTTTTCTTTGGCTTCAGTGGCACACCTATTCAAAGGGAAAATGCCCGTAAAGACAACACCACGACCGATGTGTTTGGCGATGAACTGCACCGCTACAGCATTGCCGATGGCATTCGCGACAAGAACGTGCTTGGCTTCGATCCCTACCAAGTGTTGACCTACCGTGACCGTGATCTTCGCCAAGCTATAGCCCTGGAAAAAGCCAAGGCTGCTACACCGGAAGAAGCTTTGGCCAATGCTGCGAAAAAGAAGATTTTCAATCGCTACATGAACGATGTTCCGATGGCGGGGCACTATGATGGCGCTGGCATTTATCAAACTGGTATCGAAGATTACCTGCCCAAGATCCAGTACAACCGCGAAGAGCACCAAAACGCTGTGGTTCAAGACATTGCAGGTAATTGGGTTACTTTAAGCCAGGGAAGTAAATTCCACGCCATCTTTGCCACGAGTAGCATCCCGGAAGCCATTAAGTATTACCGCCTGATGAAGGCGCAATGCCCGCAGCTGAAGATCACCGCACTATTTGATCCGCATATCAGCGACGAAGATGGCGACGACAATTCTGCCTTAAAGACGGAAGGTCTTGTCGAAATCCTCGAAGACTACAACGCAACATATGGGCAGAAGTTCGACCTTGGCACGCATGCGAATTTCAAAACGGATTTAGCTGCCCGACTTGCTCACAAAAGGCCATACCTGCGTATCGAGGTCGAGCCTGATAGGCGACTTGATCTGTTAATAGTGGTCAATCAGATGCTCACCGGATACGACTCAAAATGGGTGAACACGCTTTACCTAGACAAGTTGCTGGAGTATGAAAACATTATTCAAGCGTTTTCACGTACAAATCGCCTTTTCCACCCACTGGAAAAGCCCTTCGGCACCATCCGCTACTATCGCAAGCCACACACGATGAAGCGAAATGTCGCTGCCGCGGTAAAGCTCTATTCCGGTGATAAAGCGATTGGCCTGTTTGCGGAGCGCCTGCCGATGAATCTGGAGCGGATGAACGCCAGTTTTACCGAAATCATTGCCATTTTCGGTGCAGCGGGCGTCATGGATTTCATGAAACTGCCAGACGACCTCACTGCACGCGCGGCTTTTGCCAAACAGTTTAATCAGTTCAGCGTCATCCTAGAAGCCGCGAAGATTCAAGGCTTTACTTGGGAGAAATCGGTTTATGAGTTCGGTGAAGATCCAAAGACTACAGTCCAAATTGCCATTAGCCATCATCAATACTTGACGCTTCTACAACGTTACAAAGAGCTGAGCGTTGGCGGAGGCGGAGGTGGTGGTGAAAGCATTCCTTTCGACATCGATAGCCACATCACCGAAATCGACACTGGCAAGATCGATGCCGACTATATGAATTCTCGCTTTGAGAAATACCTCAAAGTCTTGCAAAGCGGTGACCTGCAGGCTAAGGAAATCACCTTGGCTGATTTGCACCGTTCTTTCACATCGCTTTCCCAGGAGCATCAAAAAATCGCCGAAATTTTTCTTCACGACATCCAGCGCGGTGATGTGCAAATCGATGCGCACCGCACCTTCCGCGACTACCTTGCCGACTATCAGGCTCAAGCCAAAAATCAACAAATCGACACGCTGGTAACACTTCTGGGTGTGGACAAAGTGAAACTTAGTTCCCTCATGAGCACCCATGTGACTGAAGCTAATCTCAATGAATTTGGCCGCTTCGACGATCTGAAAGATAGTGTCGATCAACAAAAGGCGAAGACCTACTTTGAAAGCTTGCAGGGTGCGGAATTGCCATTGTTCCGGGTCAACATCAGAATCGC
>JAAFJF010000045.1 GCA_013298815.1 Polaromonas sp.
GCCCTGTCATCACCAGCCATAAGTTTAGGAACCATGCAGAGGTTTGACCACGACAGCATAACGTCATTTAAGCGCCAATTCAGCGACTTTGAGGTGTCACTAACCTGAATGGAGGCGACTTTGTGATGACTTTAGGGCGACAGTGCTGGTTTTTTAAGCAAAAAGGGCTTCAGTTTGCTCTTGATTTGATTTAAGCGGTTCTAAAAATGCCTTCAAAGCCATCAACACCCCATCCGGCGCTTCGGTCATCAGCGAATGTCCAGCATCCAATGTGACGACACTGACCGGCTTGCCAGATGCTTGGGCAGCGTTGATAAGTGCCTGAGCAGCCTTGGGCGGTGTCATTTGATCTACTTTTCCTGCTATAAAAAGCATAGCTGCTGAGGCAGTAAATACGCTGGCTAAGCCATTTTTATAGTCATTACAGGCAGTAAATCCAGTAAAAAACAGGTTGAATGCCTGATTGCTGGCCTGCACACGTCGCATCAGCGCTTTGGAGCTGCCGTAGAGCCAGGTGCCCGGCCCTAACGACGAGGGCGGTGGGGCGAGCATGCTGTGCGAAAAGGTGTTGACCATGGCTATGGCTTTGAGCGGTTGGTTCAAAGACGCGTCTAACAATACGGCAGACACAGGCATTGGGAAGGCTGTTCCAACCATGGCTAAGTGCTTGATTCTGCTAGGATTTTTAATTGAATCGCGGGCAGCGGCTTCTAGCGCAATGAGTGAGCCAAAGCTGTGGCCGACCAAAGCCACGGTTTTGAGTTCTGCTGCGTCGAGGAGCGCAATGATGAAATCTGCAGCCGCTTCAACCGATACGCAGGGCGCAATGTCCCGGTTGACGCCAGCGCTTTTGCCGTGACCCGGCAAATCAATAGCTAAGACGTTGAAACCGTGGTGCGCCAAGTAACGGGTTTGCAGAATCCAAACACTGTGGTCGTTCAACACACCGTGGATAAAAACAACCGTGGGTTTAGCTGCGTCGAACGCTTTACCGCCGGTGTAAGCGTAAATGGGGTTGCCGAGTACGTTGATGTACATATTTATTTCGTTAAATATGGCATCCGTTCGCCCTGAGCTTGTCGAAGGTGTTTGCGCAAGGCTTCGACATGCTCAGCCCGAACGGTCATGGCTTGTTTTATGCAGACAATGCTGCAAAAGCCCTTGCGGTAATCTCATCAACCCCACCGGTGCCGCTGATGGCGCGGTATTTGGGGGCAGCGATAGGGTCAGATTTCGCCCAATTTGAGTAGTAATCCACCAAGGGGCGGGTTTGTGCGCTGTAAACGGCTAGGCGGTTTTTAACGGTGTCTTCTTTGTCGTCGTCGCGCTGTACCAGCGGCTCGCCCGTCACATCGTCCACATTTGCCACTTTGGGTGGGTTGAACTTGACGTGGTAGGTGCGGCCAGAAGCAGGGTGCGAGCGGCGGCCGCTCATGCGCTCGATGATGGCGTCAAATGGCACGTCGATTTCTAATACGAAATCCAGTTTCACGCCAGCGGCCTTCATGGCGTCAGCTTGCGGAATGGTGCGTGGAAAGCCGTCAAACAAGAAGCCTTGTGCGCAATCGGGCTGGGCGATGCGTTGTTTGACGAGGTTGATGATGAGTTCGTCACTGACCAATGCGCCAGAATCCATGACTTTTTTAAGCTCTAAACCCAGCGGCGTGCCCGCTTTGACGGCAGCGCGCAGCATGTCGCCGGTAGAAATTTGCGGGATGCCATACTTCTGGCAAATAAAAGTCGCTTGCGTGCCCTTACCAGCGCCTGGCGCGCCCAACAAAATCAGTCTCATCGATGTGTCCCTTGAATTAAATACTTACTAAGCTAGAGAATAGCATGCAAAAGCTATGATTTCGCTGACAGAAAAAAGGCCCGAACCCGCTCTAAATCCTCTGGTGTATCCACCCCAGGCCCGGGCGCTAGGTTCGTCACATGCACGGCAATGCGGTGACCGTGCCACAGGGCGCGCATTTGCTCCAACGCTTCGCATACTTCGATATCAGCTTGCGGCAACTTTGGGAATTGCTTCAAAAACCCGACACGGTAAGCGTAAATGCCAATGTGGCGCAGCGGCTTGGGGGCTGTGGGTAGCTGCGGCAAACCTGCCACCGAGCCATCACGCCACCAGCCAATCGGTGCTCGGCTGAAGTACATCGCCAAATTTTGCGCATCGGTCACAACTTTGACAACGTTGGGGTTGCGAAATTCTTCAAGGGAATCAATCACATGGGCAGCCGTGCTCATACTGGCTACGGGCGAGTTTTGCAGCAAGTGCGCCACATCCACAATCAGCTGCGGGTCAATCAGCGGCTCGTCGCCTTGCACGTTGACGACGATCTCGTCGTCTGCCAGTTGCAAAATCTCGCATGCTTCTGCCAGCCGGTCACTGCCGCTGGGGTGGTCAGCGCGGGTCAGCACGGCTTCGATGTTGTGCTGTTGGCAGGCTTTGAGGATGCTGTCGCTATCGCTAGCTACCACAGCGCGTATTTTTATCTCTTTTTGAGTGCTAAATATGCCTATAACCGGCGTATTTGCTGCCTGAGCAGCTATAGGATTAGTAGCATTTTGATCGCTATAAGAAAGCACCTGCTGCGCTACCCGAACAACCAGCGGTAGCCCAGCCACGTCCGCCAACGGCTTGTTGGGTAGACGCGTGGAGGCGAGTCGCGCAGGGATGAGAACGGTCAGTTTCAACATGGGTTAATTAACTGGCAGGTTTAATTCGCTTGTTTTAATCCAGTCTCAGCCCTGCAGTTTCTCGATTTCCTCATCCGTCAACACCCGCGCTTCGGCCTCCAGCAAAATCGGTATCCCATCGCGTACGGGGTAGGCCAGGCGGGCGCTTTTGGAAATGAGTTCCTGAAGCGCAGGGTTCAGTGGATCAGGTCGTCCCGCACGCAGAGGGCCTTTGGTGACGGGGCAAACCAGCAGTTCGAGTAATTTGGTGTCCATAGGGTGATGATAACTTTTAAGTCGGTGAGTTGGTGGCTAAGAGTGGTTTCAGTAAGTCGTTGAATGCTGTAAAAAATGCAGGCTCGGGCGCAAACACCAATGGTACGGCCAGGGCTTCTGGATGCACCAACCACAGCTTGACAGCGTCTTTTAAGGTGCAAATTAGAGTGTAGCCGGCGTATTCACTGCCTAAGGTGCTATTAAATGCATAGTGATCTGGAAACTCAAGCGTTTTGGCTAAGTTGATGCCTTGGTGGCTAAGCATCTCGAAAAATGCCGCTGGGTTGGCAATGCCAGCCAAGGCGACTAGCTTGGTTTGTGGTTTCAGTGCGTCTAAATTGACTTTGCTGCCATCCGAACGCAGCGCATAGCTCGCCAATGCGCGGCGGGTGGTGAACTGAGGGGCTGCCGTGTTCGTTAGCTTCACCGCATGGTTGCCTGTATGAAGAACCAGTGAGTTGTACGTTTTCACGGCAGATTCCCGCAATGGCCCTGCCGGTAGCAGCAGGCCGTTTCCCACACCCCTGTCGTCAAACACCGTCACCGCAATATCGTGCTGCAGCGCATGGTGCTGCAAGCCGTCGTCGGAGATGATGACTTGGGTGCTGGGGTAGGTTTTTAGCAAAGCAGAAGCCGCTTCAAAGCGTGATTTAGCTACAAATACAGGAGCTGGATGAGCAAGTGGATACTGTGCCAGAAGCATGCTGCAGGGTTCGTCCCCAACGTCAGACACCTTGCTGTCAGCTTTGACTTGAAGGCATTCGTCGCTAGTTCGTCCGTAGCCACGCGAAATCACACCGACTCGAACGCCCTGTGCCTGCAAATGCTGCATCAATGCTATGACAGTGGGCGTTTTCCCACCGCCGCCTGCGACGATGTTGCCAACCACAACGACGGGAACGCTGACTGTATGGACTTTAAAAATGCCAGTTTGGTACAGTTTTCTGTGCGTAAACGCTAAAAACTTGTAAAACTGCGACAGTGGCCAAAGCAGAACTGAAATCAAAAATGAGAGCAACCCACGCTTGTACCACGCCGACTGTAAGCCGATTTTTAGCTGGTCTGCAATAGATTCTCTACTTAGCACCTGTTTTTTGCGTTGCAAAAGTGATTTGGTTCAAGCCCGTTTGGCGCGCAGCCTCCATCACGCTGATGACGGACTGGTGGGTGGCCTGCGCGTCGGCGCTGATGATGACCACGGGCTCTTTGCCCGGTGTGGCGGTGATGGCTTTGTTGGCATCAGCCAAAGCGGCAGCCAACGCCAACACACCGCGCTGTGCTACAGGTGTTTTGTTGACCGAGTACGTGCCCGTGCTGTTCACGGTGACGATGATCTCATTTGGGCGGTCTTTGGCGGCTTGCGTGTCTGCTGTGGGGAGTTTCAACTGCAGCTCGGTAAACTTACTGTAAGTGGTTGATAACATGAGGAAAATCAACACGACCAGCAGCACGTCTATGAACGGAATCAGGTTGATTTCTGGCTCGGTAGCGGCACTTCGGTGGGAGCGGTTACGAAAATCCATGGTTGATGCGTCTGTAAATTAGCTTGTCATTCAGCGACGCAAGGTCACCAAATGGCGCAGCAGGCGTTCGGATGCGAGCTCCAGCGTCAACAAATAAGCGTCAACTCGTGCGCGGAAATAGCGCCAAAAAATCAATGCTGGAATGGCCACAATCAAACCAAACGCGGTGTTGTACAGCGCAATAGAAATGCCTTGCGCAAGCTGTGCAGGGTTCGCACCGCCCGTGGTTGAGCCTTGCGATCCGAAAATCTCGATCATGCCGATGACGGTGCCTAGCAAACCCAAAAGAGGCGCGGCTGAGGCAATGGTGGCTATGGCAGAGAGGTATTTCTCCAAACGGTGACCTACCACGCGGCCAGCTTCTTCCATGCTGGCGCGAACGTCCGCTTCTGATGCCCGCGGGTTGATGTTCAAAGCACGCAACCCACTGGCTAAAACCGTTCCAAGCTCAGAGCTTTGTTCCAGTTGTTTGACCACATCAGGGCCTGGCACAGCGTTACGCGCCACAGTGAGCGCTTCTTCAATCAAATTTACAGGCGCAATTTTGCTGGTTCGCAAGCTGTAGAAGCGCTCAATAATCAAGGCGAGGGCGACGATAGAGCAGGCAATGAGCGGCCAAATAGGCCAGCCGGCGGCTTGAATGATGGATAGCAAGAGGCATTACTCCGAGATTTATGAGGACTGGTTGGTTCTACAGCTGTGTTCAAGCAGCGCTGCCAATTATGACCTAGCCAGTGCCTAGTCTGCATGTGTTCAGACAAAAAAATCGGGCACTTAAAAGTACAAAAGTGGAGCACACAAAAACTGTGGATATCTTTGTGCAAAACTACCTCTCAAACTACGCAAACCCGCGTTTTTAGGTACTTTGGTTGCATTGCCTAAAAAATAGGCATACTAAAAACAATGGATTTCAAAAAAGATAGCGAAAAATATTCAATAAAATCAATGGGTTATGTGGTGTCATGGAAATGTCACGCTATTGTTTTTAAGTTGTCACACGTTTCATTTAGGTGAGCAAAGAAGTGAATAAACACGGGTGATTGTCGGTTTCAATTCGGCTTTGTGCTCAATTTTCAGATTCAAAGCGAAGTTACAACCAATAACTAAGGATAATCCACTCTGCATGACCGATACATCGACTTACAACGCTTCTAAACGCCTGCCTGCTCAAGTTTGGCAAGTCGGCGCGCTGTGCCGTGCCATCGCCGATGCGCTAGATGCAAGGTTCAACCCAGTGACAGTGCGCGGTGAAATATCAGGGTTTTCCCGTGCTAGTTCAGGGCATTGCTACTTTTCACTGAAAGACGCGAGCGGCCAAATCCGCTGTGCGATGTTCAAACGGGCGGCGTCCATGGCAGATTTCATGCCGCGTGATGGTGATTTGGTTGAGGTACGGGGCCGAATCGACGTCTACACACCGCGTGGTGATTTGCAGCTTATTGTGGAAAGCATCAGCCAAGCGGGGCAGGGTGCGCTGTTTGAGCAGTTTTTGCGGCTCAAAGCCAAGCTGGAAGCTGAAGGGCTGTTTGAGCAAGGCCGAAAACGCGCATTGCCACTGGTACCGCGCAAAATTGGCTTGGTCACCTCGCTGGGCGCTGCCGCTTTGCACGATGTTGCCACCGCGCTGCAGCGTCGCGTGCCGCATATTCCTGTGGTGCTGTCACCCGCATCAGTGCAGGGCGCAAATGCGCCGCAGGAAATCATCAAAGCGCTATCAAAATTGTACCAACTTAGGCAATCAAAACGCCGGCTAGAGCCGGATTTACTGTCAAATTTAGAGCAAGGTGAAGATTCAGACATTGATGTGATTCTGTTGGTACGTGGCGGCGGCTCACTGGAGGATTTGTGGGCGTTCAACGACGAAGCCTTAGCCCGTGCTATCGCCGACAGCCCGATTCCCATCATCGTAGGGGTTGGTCATGAAACGGATTTTTCGATTGCCGATTTTGTGGCTGATGTGCGCGCACCAACGCCGACGGCGGCGGCTGAATTGGTCAGCGCATCGCAGCAAACTTGGTTAAACACGCTAGATTTGATACAAGACCGCCTGCAAAGCACCGCAAATCACGCCGTGGACAGCCAAAACCAGCGCCTAGACCGCGCACAGGCTCGTTTGGGCAGGCCATCAACTTGGTTGGCACGTCAGCGCCAGCAGTTGCAAAGTCACCAGCAGCATTTGAAATTTGCCGTTAAAGGACGCCTCGCAAGTCAGCGCCAGCAGGTGTTGAGCCTGCAAACGCAGTGGCCGAATCAGGTCAAATCAGTGCTGTCACGCATGTCAGAGCGGTTGGCAAGGTCAGAGCGCGGTTTGGCTTTGCTTGATCCTGCTTTGGTGCTGCAGCGCGGCTACGCTTGGCTGGCAGACGAGGAGGGTGCGACAGTTGTAGATGCTGCCCAAGTGCAAGCTGGGCAAGCCTTGCGGGCTACTTTGGCAAAAGGGCAAATTGATTTGACGGTCAAGTAACCATGTTCTCGCCAAGTGAAACGCGACATCGTTAGAATCGACGTGTATTTAGCTATCAACAAGAGCTAATCAAGGTTTCTCTTCACCAAACAGCAAAAGGACTTCATCATGGAACATACTCTACCAGCTCTGCCGTACGCTATTGACGCTTTAGCACCCAATTACTCCCAAGAAACATTAGAGTTTCATCACGGCAAGCACCACAACGCTTATGTGGTCAACCTCAATAACCTTCAAAAGGGTACTGAGTTTGAAAGCATGAGCTTGGAAGAGATCATCAAGAAATCTTCTGGCGGTATTTACAACAACTCAGCCCAAATCTGGAACCACACCTTTTTCTGGAACTGCATGAAGCCAGCGGGCGGCGGCGAGCCAACGGGTGCTTTGGCTGCGGCAATCCATGCCAAGTTTGGCTCTTACGCGGCTTTCAAAGAAGCTTTTGTCAAATCAGCTGTTGGCAATTTTGGCTCTGGTTGGACTTGGTTGGTGAAGAAGGCGGACGGCACGGTTGACATCGTCAACATGGGCGCTGCAGGTACACCGTTGACGACTGGCGACAAAGCTTTGTTGACTGTGGACGTGTGGGAGCATGCTTACTACATCGACTATCGCAATGCTCGACCTAAGTTTGTTGAGACTTTTCTCAACAGCTTGGTGAACTGGGATTTTGCTCAGGCTAACTTCGCTTGAGTTTGAACGCATCTAGGTTTTTGTGACCTGATGCTGAAATTTGAAGAGGCCATAAAACTTGCGTTTTATGGCCTTTTTCGTGAATTTGTCACATTGCCGTCTGCCGTTTACAACAAGCTTACTGTTTAAAAGGTGCGCCAGACAGTTTAGTGCCCGCTTTGATGCCGCGTTTGGCGAACCAGCCTTGGTTCATTTCCAACACATAACGAACTTCTTTGCTGGAGCAATGAGCTTCCAAAGTCTGTGGCTTCATGTCTTCTAAGTTGACGATGGTGCCGTCGTCAGCCACAAAAGCTGCGGTCAACGGCAGCAGGGTGTTTTTCATCCAAAAGCATTGTTTGGTAGGCTGTTCAAAAACAAAGAGCATGCCTTCATGCGCGGGCATGGCGGGCCGATTCATCAGCCCGATTTGGCGTTCCGTCGGCGTCATAGCCAGTTGCGTGTCAATTTGGTACATGCCAGCTGAGATTTTGATGCGCTGCAAGTTGAGTTGTGGGCCCTCTTGGGCATTGGCGCAGAAGCTTAGGATCGTAAATAAACCTAAAAGCAGCGCATGAAATAGACTTTTCGGATAGCTTTTCATATTTTGATACCTATAAATAACAATGCCCGCTTAAGTCGAGCTCAAACGGGCACTATTGACGAAGGCTAGAACCGAAGTTCATGCCAAAGTCGCAAAAAATTTATTTAGCTGCTGGAGCTGCTTTTTTTGCTTTTTTCATTTTCTTTGCTTTTTTAGCCATGATAGTCATCCAATTATTAAAAGTTAAAAAGAGTAGTGAGCAATTTGCATTACTCACCACAGCCGAATACTAGCATGGCTTAAGCTAAGCTTCAAGCCTGCCAGTAATTACTTAGCAGCTGGCTTTTCTGCAGCAGCTGGAGCAGCAGCTTTAGCTTTAGCAGCTTTCTTCATTTTCTTTGCTTTCTTAGCAGGCTTAGCTGCAGCAGCTGGCTTAGCTTCTTCTTTTTTCATTTCAGCAGCTGGAGCAGCAGCTTTTGCAGCTGGTGCGGCAGCAGCAGGAGCTGCGGCTGGTGCAGCGGCAGCGGCGGCTGGCTTAGCAGCAGCAGCTGGAGCAGCAGCGTGAGAAGCTGCGAATGTAGTAGCAGCGAAGAGACCAGCAACCAAAGCGGCGAGGATTTTGTTCATGATGAGAGTTCCTAAAAATAACGTTATTTAAAAAATTCCTGCCAAAAATTCTGGAAGGTGTATCCGTAACGAAGGCTGATTCGGTATGGTTGACAACTTTTTCACTATTTTTGAAACTTTTTTTAAGACTAGAATCCAAGGCACCTCGTTTCAGAGTGTTTATTCGACAATATTGGAGAGCGTATTCATGTACCAGCACGTCAAAGTGCCTGCGGACGGCAGCAAAATCACGGTAAATTCAGATTTGACGATCAAGGTACCCGATTACGTCATCATTCCTTTCATTGAGGGTGATGGCACAGGCCAAGACATAACGCCTGTGATGCTCCAAGTGGTTGATGCTGCAGTCGCCAAAGCTTACAACGGTAAACGCAAAATTCAGTGGATGGAGGTTTTTGCAGGAGAAAAAGCGACCAAGGTGTATGGTGCTGGCGCTTGGTTGCCTGAAGAAACTCTGAAAATTTTACGTGAACATGTACTTTCCATCAAAGGCCCGCTAACGACGCCACGCGGTGCTGGTATTCGGTCTTTGAATGTGTCTTTGCGTCAAGAGCTTGATTTGTATGTTTGTTTGCGACCAGTTCAGTACTTTGATGGTGTGCCGTCGCCTTTGCGAGAGCCTGAAAAAACCAATATGGTTGTCTTTCGCGAGAATTCGGAAGATATATACGCTGGCATTGAGTTTGAAGCTGGCAGCGACAGGGTCAAGAAGCTCATCAAATTCATGCAAGACGAGATGGGTGTCAATAACATTCGCTTCCCTGATACGTCTGGCATTGGCATCAAACCAGTCTCTTCTGAGGGAACCGAGCGCTTGATGCGTAAAGCGATTCAATATGCGATTGACAACGACAAGCCCAGTGTGACGATTGTTCACAAAGGCATCATCATGAAATTCACTGAGGGTGCGTTCAGAGATTGGGCTTATGGATTGGCGCAAAAAGAGTTTGGCGCCAAACTGATAGATGGCGGTCCCTGGTGCCAGATTAAAAATCCGAAAACCGGCAAGGCAATTATCATCAAAGACGTGCTAGCAGACGACTTCTTGCAACAAATCTTATTGCGTCCGACAGAGCATTCGGTTGTCGCAACCATGAATTTAAACGGTGACTACATTGCGGATGCATTAGTGGCGCAGGTCGGGGCTATTAGCATTGCACCTGGCGCGAACATGTCTGATACGGTGGCGTGTTTTGAAGTCACGCATGGCAGCGCTATCAAATATGCCGGTAAAGATTATGTGAACCCGGGCGCTTCTATTTTGGCTGCCGAAATGATGTTGCGTCACATGGGGTGGTTAGAGGCTGCTGATTTGATTATCAGTGCTATGAAAAAATCAATTGTCAGCAAAAAAGTTACCTATGATTTTGCGAGATTGATGGAGGGGGCAACCCAAGTGAGTTGTTCAGGCTTTGGTCAAGTGATGATTGAAAACATGTGATTGACTACATGCCAGCGCGCGTCCAAATACCGCATCCAGCGATAGTCTTAGTTTGCTTATGACGGACACAGCCTCTCCTGTTCCAACCAGAGCAGCCTACAAAAATAGCGATTTTGTTCGTTTTCTTTTGTGTCCGCCTTTTTATGTCATGCTTTTTTTGCTGACAGTGGAAGCCGCGCTAGCCGCCATGACAACCTGGCTCATTATCAAAGCAGGTCAAGATGTTGCCAACGAAGACTTTTTAATCGGAGATTTGATTTGGATAGTGGCCGCTCAGAGTGCCGCTTACATCGTGGGTGCTGTCAGCTGGGTATTTGCAGAGCGAGCAGGCTTTGGCGCTTTCGGTCGTTACATGATGCGCTTTGCGCGTGATAATAAAAAGTACGCTAACTTGTTAGGGGATAAGCAAGTTCGTGAAGTGACAGAACCTTTTCTTACCAACGAAACATTTCATATTTTCTTCGAACTGATGTTTGAGCTTGAAGCCGATTTGAAGCTCTTTTTTGGCTTAATTTTTAACGCATTGGTGCTGGGTTTAGCAATTGATGCTGGCTTGCCTGTAGCTTATGCCGCCGTGTTTGCCGTATTGATGTGCATACAGTGGTTTGTGCGAAAGCCAGTGGCCAGAGCCTTTGCCAATAACCAAAGGCAAACCAACCGTTTGACGGCGCATACTTACAGCGCATGGGATAACATTTTCAGTGGCAACCGCTACAACTTTCGCTTATGGCACAGCACGTTTAAAGAGCGTTTGCGTGATGCGTTGGCAGCTCAAATCAAGTCCATCATGGCGCGGGAAGGTTTGTCTACCATCAGCGGCATCATCGCACTGGGTATGGTGTTTGGCTATATCGTTGTCATTGCTTCAAGAGATGTATCAAACACAGCCTTGCTGATCGGGCTGGCCGCAACGCTGCCCAGACAAATCGAGCTGTCTCACGATGTGCATGGCTTGGTAACCGGCTGGAATGACTTGCTCGCCGTTTGGACCCGCATCACAGGTGCATGTAATACTATGCACCCCGAACCAGATGCTGATTTTGACACGCGTATCAAATTCAATCTTCTTAGTTTGTCTTTGCGTCAAACAACTGGTGGTCAGACTTTGATTTGCGATTCTTTGTCATCAGCGCTAAATATTGTCAAAATATATCCTACCGGGCGGATTTTGGTGCGTGGCGCTAACGGGTCGGGCAAGTCAACGCTGCTTGCTGCCATGAAAACCAAGCTTGGCGCGCAAGCTTATTATTGGCCTACAGCTGATAGCTTAGCGTTTGCGTTTGACAAGCCCAGATTGAATAGTCAGCCCGTTGTCGCAGAAGATGACGAAGATGCTTTGAGTGAAGATTATGAGGAGTCTAAAAGCGGCTTTTCATCAGGAGAACGCCAGCTCAAATCTCTACAAGAAATCTCTGAGCATACAAACGCCGTGGTTTACTTGCTAGACGAGTGGGACGCTAATTTAGACGCTAAAAACCGCAGTCAAGCTGAGAGCTTGGTTGAAAAAATTGCCGCCAAAGCCTTGGTAATTGAAATTTCGCACCGAGATAAGGTTTAAATTTCTGTTTTACTGCAGGCAATTTTGTGCTTGCTACAATGAATTATGGCTACTAAATCACCTGCAAATCCTACAAAGCATCCGCCAGCGTCTCCTACCCTGCCCAAGCAGGATGACGGTGGAACTACCGTGCTTGAGCGCGTACCTCAAAAGACCAAACCACCGCTGATGTACCAAGTGGTGATGTTGAACGATGACTATACCCCGATGGAATTTGTGGTCTTTGTCATACAAGAGTTTTTTAAAAAAGACCGCCAAACAGCTACACAAATCATGCTGAAAATTCATTTAGACGGCAAAGCGGTGTGCGGTGTCTTTTCAAAAGATATTGCCACCAGCAAGGTGGAGCAAGTCTCGCAAGCAGCGAAAGAGCACGGTCATCCCCTGCAATGTCTTGCTGAACCAATGGAGTAGGCACTTGAATCGGAAAACATGCACCCCATGTAAAAATCTCGGAATCTGATTATTTTTAGCAAGAAATTGCAAATATCACGGTATAGTTATTTAAACAGGCCAAAGGACACCAGCATGATTGCTCAAGAGTTAGAAGTTAGTTTGCACATGGCCTTTGTTGAAGCACGTCAGCAGCGCCATGAGTTCATCACCGTAGAGCATTTGCTACTTGCATTGCTTGATAACCCTAGCGGCGCTGAAGTGCTGCGTGCATGCTCTGCCAATATTGACGAGTTGCGCAAGTCACTGACCGCTTTTATCGCCGATAACACGCCTCAAGTGGCAGGTACCGATGAAGTGGATACCCAACCAACCCTGGGTTTCCAACGTGTCATTCAGCGCGCCATCATGCATGTGCAATCCACAGGCAGCGGCAAAAAAGAAGTCATTGGTGCAAATGTCTTGGTGGCTATTTTTGGCGAAAAAGACTCACATGCTGTCTACTATCTCCACCAGCAAGGCGTGACACGTTTGGACGTGGTCAACTTTATTGCCCACGGTATTAAGAAAAGTGATCCACCAGAGCCAGTGAAGTCAGGCGAATCGGCTGAACAATCAGAAGAGCAGGGAAGCGACAAGCAAGAGAAGCAATCGCCGCTAGACCAATTCTGCGTGAATCTCAACAACCTCGCTATTTCTGGCAAAATTGACCCGTTGATTGGCCGTGACTACGAAGTCGAGCGCACGATTCAAATTTTGTGCCGCCGCCGTAAAAACAACCCGTTGTTGGTGGGCGAGGCGGGTGTTGGAAAAACCGCGATTGCCGAAGGCTTGGCGTGGCGCATCACGCAAAAAGATGTACCTGAAATCTTGGCTGAGTCCACGGTTTACTCACTAGACATGGGTGCATTGCTGGCCGGTACCAAATACCGTGGCGATTTTGAGCAGCGCTTGAAAGGCGTGCTCAAACAACTCAAAGACAAGCCAAACGGTATTTTGTTCATCGACGAAATTCACACCATCATCGGTGCGGGTGCTGCGTCTGGCGGCACCATGGATGCATCGAATTTGCTCAAGCCTGCGCTCAGCTCTGGCCAGCTCAAATGCATTGGTGCAACGACTTTCACCGAATATCGTGCGATTTTTGAGAAAGACGCCGCTTTGGCGCGTCGCTTCCAAAAAATCGATGTGGTCGAGCCGACTGTGTCTGAAACCGTTGATATTCTCAAAGGCTTGAAGTCACGTTTTGAAGAGCACCACGGTGTCAAATATGCAGTAGCTGCACTGCAAGCAGCTGCTGAGCTCAGCGCTAAATACATCAACGACCGCCAATTGCCCGACAAGGCGATTGATGTGATCGACGAAGCCGGTGCTGCACAGCGTATCTTGCCAGCGTCCAAACGCAAAAAGGTTGTTGGTAAACAAGAGGTCGAAGAAATCGTCGCCAAAATTGCCCGCATTCCGCCTGCGAACGTGTCGAATGACGACCGCAGCAAGCTGCAAACACTAGAGCGCGACTTGAAGAGCGTTGTTTTCGGCCAAGACAAAGCTTTGGACGTGCTGTCTGCCAGCGTGAAAATGGCGCGTTCTGGCTTAGGCAAGGTGGACAAACCAATTGGCTCGTTCTTGTTCAGTGGCCCAACGGGTGTCGGTAAAACCGAAGCCGCCAAGCAGCTCGCCTACATCATGGGTATTGAGTTGATTCGCTTTGATATGAGCGAATACATGGAGCAACACGCCGTCAGCCGTTTGATTGGCGCGCCACCGGGCTACGTGGGTTTTGACCAAGGCGGCTTGCTCACCGAAGCTATCACCAAAAAACCGCATTGCGTGCTGTTGTTGGACGAGATTGAAAAAGCGCACCCTGCGATTTTCAATGTGTTGTTGCAAGTTATGGATCACGGCACCTTGACCGACAACAACGGCCGCAAAGCCGATTTCCGCAACGTGATTTTGATCATGACCACCAATGCGGGTGCCGAGATCATGAACAAAGCCACCATCGGCTTCACTAACCCGCGCGAGTCGGGCGACGAGATGGCCGACATCAAGCGCCTGTTCACGCCCGAGTTCCGTAACCGTCTGGATGCAACCGTCAGCTTCAAAGCTTTAGACGAAAACGTGATTCTGCGTGTGGCAGACAAGTTCTTGCTGCAATTGGAAACCCAGCTGGCCGAGAAAAAGGTCGAAGTCACCTTCACCGACGGCTTACGCAAGTATTTGGCGAAAAAAGGTTTCGACCCACTCATGGGCGCGCGCCCAATGCAGCGCCTGATCCAAGACATGATTCGTCGCGCTCTGGCCGACGAGTTGCTGTTCGGACGTTTGGTAGACGGTGGTCGCTTGACGGTGGATATCGCCCTGAAAACGGACGAGAAGGGTGTTGAAACTGGCGAAGTGGTCTTGGATATTACTCCGCTGCCGAAGCCTGCTAAGAAAGACAAAGCGAAGGCTGAATCTGAGGAAGTCTCAGAAGGTTAAAACATCTTTCGATAAGCCATACTCAGTTATATTAAAAGGGTTGGTAACTTCGGTTACCAGCCCTTTTTTACAATCAAATCTCTATGTCATCACATACCTTCCTCTGGCACGACTATGAAACCTTCGGCATCAACCCCCGTGTGGACCGCCCCTCGCAGTTCGCCGCCATCCGCACCGATGCGGATTTGAACGTCATTGGCGAGACCATCATGCTGTATTGCCAGCCAGCGCCCGACTATCTGCCTGATCCGCAGTCGTGCTTGATCACAGGCATCACCCCGCAAACCTGCTTGGAACGTGGCATTCCTGAGCATGAATTTGCGGCGCAGATTGAAGCTGCATTGTCTGAGCCAGGCACGATTGGCGTGGGCTACAACACCATTCGCTTTGACGACGAGTTCACACGCTTCATGCTCTGGCGCAACCTGCGCGACCCCTACGCCCGCGAGTGGCAAAACAACTGTGGTCGTTGGGATTTGATGGATGTGGTGCGGACGGCTTACGCCTTGCGGCCTGACGGTATCAATTGGCCGTTGAAGGATATTTCGCCCGAAGAGTTGGCTTCTATCGCGGTCAAAGATACGAGAAATACTACAAATAATATAGCTGCTCAGGCAACAAATACGCCGGCTAGCATCGAAAATGGAGCTCAAAATAACCCTAAAAAACCAAGTTTCAAGCTCGAAGACCTCACCAAAGCCAACGGACTCGCCCACGAAGCCGCACACGATGCGCTGTCAGACGTTCAGGCGACGATTGATTTGGCGCGTTTGATCAAAAAGACAAACCCCAAGTTGTTCGACTTCTGCCTCAGTCTGCACAAAAAAGACCGCGTCGCCGCTGAGCTGGGTTTACCGACAACGCTGCAAAACGCACGTCCTTTCCTGCACATTTCAGGCATGTTTCCTTCGACAAAAGGCTGCATCGCCATCATGTTCCCACTGGCCATGCACCCTACCAATAAAAACGAGATGATCGCTTGGGATTTGGCGTATGACCCGAGTGAACTCGCCCTGTTGAAGCCCGATGAAGTCCGCCTGCGCCTATTCACCAAATCCAGCGACTTGCCCGCCGGCATGACCCGCCTGCCCATCAAAACCATCCACCTCAACAAATCGCCCATGGTCATCAGCAGCCTGAAAACCCTGAGCGCAGAGATGGCGCAAAAGTGGGGCATAGACATTGCCGCGCAGATGCAAAACGCTGAAAAAGCCACCGAGTTGCCAGACATGAGCGCGTTGTGGCCAGTGATTTTCAAGCGCCCAGAGGCTGAAAACGCCGCTGCCCCAGATGTAGATGCTGACCTCTACGGCGGCTTTGTCGGCAACAACGACAGACGCAGGCTGACCCAGCTCATCGCCTTGGAGCCAGACAAGTTAGCCGAAGCCCGCACTGGCTTTGAGGACGAACGCCTAGAAGAACTCGTCTTCCGCTACAAAGCGCGCAACTTCCCTGACATCTTGAACGACGATGAGCAAGAGCGCTGGTATGAGCACTGCTCAGCACGTTTGCAGGAGGGGGAAGGCGGAGCACGCTCTCTCGAGGCTTACTATGCCCAGCTCAACGAACTCTCCAAAACCGCAGATCCCAAAGGCATCGCGGTATTGTCGACACTGGCTGAATACGCTGAAAGTTTGGTCTAGACATTTGCCAGCATCTGCTTCAGTAACGTTTTGAAACGCAGCAGCGTGTAAGAACGCACCCTCGT
The DNA here is from genome assembly GCA_013298815.1 of Polaromonas sp. GTDB lineage: Bacteria > Pseudomonadota > Gammaproteobacteria > Burkholderiales > Burkholderiaceae_C > Aalborgiella. Next base: position 16,361 of record JAAFJF010000045.1, read on the forward strand.
CATCGACCATTCAGGGTTGGGTAATCTCGCCCAATGTTTATTTGGAGATGATGATGACCTCAAACTTAGTAAAAACCTTGGCCTTGCTCACAATTTCTGCAGGCGTGCTCGTCGGCTGCGGCAGCATGGCTGGCGGCGACATGAAAAAAGAAGAAATGATGAAGAAAGAAGAGATGATGAAAAAGGACGAGATGATGAAGAAGGATGAAATGATGAAAAAAGATGAGATGAAAAAGTAATCGTAGATTCGTCAAAAATAGGCAATAAATAAGCTTATAGCCAGCGTATTTATTGCCTAAGTAGCTATTAAATACATAGCTATTTTGATTACCTCAAGAAGAAGATTTCACAAATCAAACGCCCGCTGCACTAGCCAATACAAAGCCATCAGCGCGATCAGGACTGAACCCCATTTGAAAACGCCGACTTGGTAAAACTTGGTGGCGCGTAGCCAAAAGGCGAGCGGCAGGAAGACGGCGACTATGGCCAGTTGACCCAACTCTACGCCGACGTTGAAGCCAATCAGCGCGGTGACCAGTGCGTTTTGCGGCAAACCGAGGTCTGCCAGCACGGAGGCGAAGCCGAAGCCGTGGATGAGTCCGAAACCAAAGGCCATGACCCAACGCTTGCTGTCCACCACACCACGAATGTTTTGAATCGCCGCCACGATGATGGATGCGGCGATGACGGATTCGACCAAGCGCGATGGCAAGCTAACAATACCCAGTGCCGCCAAGCTCAGCGTGATGGAGTGGGCGAATGTGAAGGCTGTCACGACTTTGAGCACTTCTTTGAGTGCGCTCCAGAAGGACTCGGCGGGTAAAGTTTGCGAGTTTCCAAATAATTTTTTGGCGATATTGGTGTCATTCCTTCGGAAAATCAACACCGCTGGCAACAACAGCGATAGCAAAAAGAGGATGTGATCGTAGCCAATCCAAATATGAAACGCGCCTTCAACCACATATTGCTGGAAGCTTTCCCACTGGCTGGGCGGCTGCAGGGGGAGCTTTTGTGTGGCGGACTCTGTGCCCAGAATCACGGATAGCGCTTCTTTTTCACCAGTAGATCCTGGCGGAAGCCATTGCACCAAGCCACGGTGCGAGGGGTCCACATCAAACAGCAGCGAGTATTTGACCTGCAAAGCCTCAGTAATCGCAGCGCCGCAAGCGGCCGTCAGGCTCAGCACGGCGTAGGTGCCGTCGCTGTGTTTGTCCAATTGCATGGGGGCAGCTGTGGTTAACGCGCAGGGTTTGTCTTTGTTGGTCAACGTCAGGTTGGTCGTGGCGTATTTGGTGATGTCGTCACCGCGCGTCCGCACTTCACCCCAAGTCAACGCGCCATCGTTATCGCGGTCAAGTTGCAAAACGTAATCCAAATCGCGTAGAGCGATGTCCCAACGGACGGCCACGTCTGAGGCATCTTTTGGCACGGACATCGTCAAATAACTGTCGCTGGGTTTGTGGGCGAGTGCGCTTGTGGGCGCAAAAAGTACCCCAAAAAACACTGAAAAACTCATTAAAAATGATAGCAGCTTAGGTAATAAATACGCCGGCTGGAGTGCCTTTTTAGCCATAAATAAGGAGGTCATCATTTCGCACCTCCGATTTTTGTCAAACCAGCGGCAAGATCAGCCAAATGCGCGTCCTCATACTTGTTTTGCTTCAACCAAGTCAGCGCTGGTTCTGCCGCTGCGGCGTCTTTGGCTGCAAGGGCGGTGCGCATCAGCACCTCGGCGTCACGCGGTTCTTTTTGCAGCTTGTAGTTGTTGACAGCTAAGGCGAGCGCTTTTTTCGGGTTGTTTTCAATGTCCAGCTCAAAGCGGGCGGCCTCTTGCTCATGCAGGCGGTCGCCGCGTTTAGCGGCTTCTACAAAGCGGTCGCGCAAGCTGCTAGCCCAATCAGCGGCTTTTTTATGGTTTGTCGCTTTGCCAGCCAGTGCCAAGCGCAGCAGCAAAATGTCAGAGCGCTCCCAGTCCGCCAGCAGGGTAATCACCGCTTCTGGCTTCTTTTGCATCAGCAAAAAGTCGGCATAAGCGCCGAGCAAAAACTGATCCGTCACGCCCAGTTTCAAGGCGCGCTGGAAGTAGGCATCGGCTTCGTCGAAACGCTTTAAACGAATCGCCATCTCAGCCAAACGCGTCAATTCCCACAGCATCAGCTCTGGTGCTGCGCTTGGTTCGGCCTTGACTGCCGCGTTCAGCGTGTCAAAAGCGCTCTGCAACCCAGCCGCTGCTCCCGAATGTGCCAGCACGTATTGGCTGCAGCCGGTCGCAAACAGAGGCGTTGTGAGCGGTTTAAGAGCATCACATTCCGCCTGCGCTTTGGGGTAATTCGCCTGCACCATATGAATAGCAGAGCGCCAAGCCATAGGGTCGGGCGATTTGGGGTCGCCTACGCTTGCTTTGTCCAAACTGGCCAATGCACCATCAAAGTTGTGGCTGTACTGCTGCAGCATGCCTTTGATTTGCCAATAGCCGGCGTTAGATGCTGGCGCGGCTTTATCCAGTGGCGTCAGTGCCGCAGACGCATACCCCACATATCGCGGGTCGCCCTGCGCCATAGACAAATCAAAATACCGCCGAGCAATCTCAATCCGCAACGCCACATCATCCGGCTTGGCCTCCAGCTGCTTACGTAGCGACTGCAAGCGGCGCGATGATGGGTCAGTCGCGCTAAGCGGCAGCCGCTCAACCACATCGCTGTCATTGGCGGGGGTGAAGGGGGCGGCTTGGGAGGCTAGGGAGGTGAAAAGACAGAAGATTGCTGCGAAAGTCGGAAACAGAGGTCGGAACATAAAAATCGTTGAAAACGTCAAAAAATAGTAAAAAATTGCTCTAGCCAGCGTATTTGTTGCCTAAATAGCTATGAAATATATAGTAAAAACACTTAACTTGTAGTCATCAAACTGGCGAATGTGTATTCAGCCAATCTCTCAGAGCATCATTCATACGTGCCTGCCAGCCAGCGCCCGTAGCGCGAAAAGCGCTCAGCACGTCTGGGCTATAGCGCACGGTAACGGCTTGCTTTGAGTCATCTTTCAGCGTGCCCACTGGGCGACCGCGTGTTTTGTACTGCGCAATATCAGCCGGTGTATGCGTTCTTGCAGCTTCACCGCGTTTGGCTTGCTTGATGGATTCGAGCACATCCGCAGCAAAAGCTGTCATTTCAGCATCCATTTTTTTAGCAACTTTAGGCATCGTAAGCCTCCTTTCAAGATTTCAAAATTTCAACAGGCATGTTGTCAAACTTAGCTTTGGCGTAAACCGCAATCAGCACCAAGTCGCCTTGCGGCAAACGGGTGTAATAAATCACCCGAGCCCCGCCGCTTTTGCCCATACCAGCTCGTGCCCAGCGCACTTTGCGCAAACCTTCAGCACCGGGAATGACGTCGCCAGACAGCGGGTTGTCACTGATAAAAACAATAAACGCCTCGCGCTCCGCAGCATTCCAAACACCTTCCACCATTCGCAGGAAGATAGGTGTTTCGATGATCGTTAGCATGAATTAATTGTAACTCCAATTAAATGCGGAAGCAAGAGCTCTACCTGCAATCAAAGACACAAAACCATAAATATGTCTAAAAATAGGTAAAAAATGGCTATAGCCGTCGTATTTATTGCCTAAGGTGCTATGAAATATATATTAAATTAGGTGTGAAAATCACTCACATTCGTAAGGTAGTTCTTCAATTATTTTTGGAACACGCTTACTTTCGCAACCTTTAACGCACCGCAGAAAAGTAGCTTGCCCACCGCATGAGTCTTTTCGTCCTTTTGGCGACCAATGAACGTATTGTGTTTTAGCCAAAGGTGATTTTCCGACAGATGAACAGGACATGGAGTTTGCATTTGACGTGTTCCAATCCCAATCTGGGCATTCTGTTTTAAATAAGTAGCTTTCAATTGGCTTTTTTTTATAGATGGCATTCCAGTCTGGGCTGTTATTCACTTTCACATACACGCTGATTTCAAGTCCCGATGACCCTTCGCTGAGAAAAACTGTTTGTCCAAGTCTGTTTTTACCCATCGCCGAATAGTCCGCAGCAAATAATTGAAATGTTGTTAAAAGTAAGCTACTGAAAAGTAGCGACTTAAGATGGTTGCTAAAATTTTTCAACGCCGTCCCCCAAAAATCCCCCCCAACACCCCACGAATAATCTCCCGCCCTACCGAGCTGCCAATCGTCCGCACGGCAGACTTCACAACGATTTGCGCTACGCCGTCGTGTTGGCCGCCTCGGGGGCCGGTTTTGCCGAAGAGGATGTCTTTTAGGCCGCCCATCATGCCGTCGTCGTCCGTTTTCGCTTCGCCAGATTTGGTTTTCGTGGCTTCGTCTAGTTTGGTGGCTACGCGGCCTTTGATTAATTCGTAGGCGGATTCGCGGTCAATGGTTTTTTCATACGCGCCGGCGACGATGGAATCTGCCATCAAGGTTTTGCGTTGCTCGGGTGAAATCTGGCCGATTTTGGATGCTGGCGGGAGCACGTAGACGCGCTCTGTCACGCTGGGGCGGCCTTTTTCGTCTAGGAAGCTCACTAAGGCTTCGCCGACTTCCAGCTCGGTGATCGCCGTTTCAATGTCGATTTTCGGGTTTTGCCGCATAGTGCTTGCTGTCGCTTTCACGGCTTCTTGGTCGCGCGGGGTGTAGGCGCGCAGGGCGTGTTGCACGCGGTTGCCGAGCTGGGCGAGCACGGAATCGGGGATGTCCAGCGGGTTTTGGGTTACAAAATACACGCCCACGCCTTTGGAGCGCACCAAGCGCACGACCAGTTCAATGCGTTCCAGCAGCACTTTGGGTGCATCTGTGAAGAGCAAATGCGCTTCGTCGAAGAAAAACACCAGTTTGGGTTGATCCAAATCGCCCACTTCGGGCAGGGTTTCAAAGAGTTCGCTCAGCATCCACAGCAAAAACGTGGCGTACAGGCGGGGCGAGGTGAGCAGTTTGTCGGCCGCTAGGATGTTGATGACGCCTTTGCCGCTGGAGTCCGTTTGCATGAAATCAGCGATGTTCAGCATGGGCTCGCCAAAGAACTTGTCGCCACCTTGTGCCTCGGTTTGCAGTAGGCCGCGCTGAATTGCGCCTATGCTGGCGGGGCTGATGTTGCCGTAGGAGGTGGTGTAGTCACTCGCGTTGTCGCCAATGGCTTGGCACATGGCGCGCAGGTCTTTCATGTCCAAGAGCAGCATGCCCTGGTCATCGGCGATTTTGAAGACCAGCTGCAGCACGCCGGCTTGCGTTTCGTTCAAATTCAGCATGCGGCTGAGCAAGAGTGGGCCTAGGTCGCTGATGGTGGCGCGAACAGGGTGGCCTGATTCGCCGAAAACGTCCCACAGCGTCGTTGGAAAAGCCTTGAAATCTGGCGTGGTAAGGCCGCGTTCTTGGATGACTTTGGCCAGTTTGTCGCCAAAACTGCCGACTTGCGAGATGCCAGTCAAATCGCCTTTGACGTCCGCCATGAACACCGGTACGCCGAGTTTAGAGAAGCCTTCTGCCATCGTTTGCAGGGTAATGGTTTTACCCGTACCTGTCGCGCCAGTGATCAAACCGTGACGATTGGCCTTATCTGGGCGCAAAAAGCACTGGATATTGCCATCAGAGGTTGTTTTTTGGGCGATTAGGATGGGTTCTGACATGTAACACCTCTACAGAGATATAAAGAGAATTGAAAAGTACAATCAAACCATAGCGTAAACGATATTCACAGCGAACTACAGAGATTACACATGGCCGGTCACAGTAAATGGGCAAATATTCAGCACCGCAAGGGGCGTCAAGACGAAAAGCGTCAGCGCATCTGGACGCGGGTGATGCGCGAAATCATGGTGGCGGCGCGTTTGGGTGGTGGCGATATGTCGGCCAATCCGCGCTTGCGTTTGGCTATTGAGAAAGCCAAAGCCGCGAATATGCCGGCTGAAAATGTCAAACGTGGCGTCGACAAAGCCACCGGCAACCTGGAAGGCGTGAATTACATCGAAATCCGCTACGAAGGCTACGGCATAGGCGGCGCGGCGATCATTGTGGACTGCATGACAGACAACCGCTTTCGCACTGTTGCCGCTGTGCGCAACGCCTTCAGCCGCTACGGCGGCACCATGGGCGCAGAGGGCGCGGTGGCGTTTCAGTTCAAACACTGCGGCCAGCTGATTTTTGCGCCGGGCACAGACGAAGACAAGTTGATGGAAGCGGCTTTGGAAGCTGGCGCTGAAGACGTGATCACCGATGACGATGGCGCGATTGAGGTGTTAACGGCTTATCCAGAATTTGAAGCCGTGAAAAACGCGCTGGAAGCAGCGGGTTTTAAAGCCGAAGTGGCTGAAATCACCATGCGTGCGGACAATAACATTGCGTTGACTGGTGAAGACGCTGCCAAAATGCAAAAGCTGCTGGATGTGCTGGAAGATTTGGACGATACGCAGGAAGTGTTTCATAACGCCGAACTGTCTGAGTAAATGGAATAAATAAAGCGAATAAGCAGAGTTTTAGAGATTAAATAGAAGCGTTAAATTAGGTATTTATGAATCAAGTAGTTAAGAAGAATGCGTTAGTGAATGTGCTGGTTATCGGTGGCGGCGGGCGCGAGCATGCACTGGCTTGGAAGCTGGCGCAGTCCAACCGTGTGCACAAAGTGTTTGTCGCGCCAGGCAATGGCGGCACGGCTTTGGATAGCCGTATGGAGAACATCAATATCACTGAACCCAGCGAATTACTTGCCTGGGCGGCTACAAATGATATAGCGTTAACACTGGTAGGGCCTGAGCAAACTCTAGCCGCTGGCGTGGTAGATTTGTTTCGCAGCAAAGGCATGCGCATCTTTGGCCCAACGGCTGCAGCCGCGCAATTGGAAAGCTCCAAAGCCTTCTCAAAAGCCTTTATGCGCCGCCACGGCATTCCGACAGCAGATTACGATACCTTCACCGACCCAGCACTTGCTCATGCGTTTGTGGACAGGTTGGGCGCACCGATTGTGGTCAAGGCTGATGGCTTGGCCGCTGGCAAAGGCGTGGTCGTGGCGATGGACATTGCCGAGGCACATGCGGCGATTGACTTTATGTTGATTGATAACACTCTGGGTGTGACGCATAACCAGGGCGGTGCGCGCGTCATCATCGAGCAATTTTTAACCGGCGAAGAAGCCAGTTTCATCGTCATGTGCGACGGTAAAAACGTGGCGGTGATGGCGACGTCGCAAGATCACAAGCGCTTGCTGGATGGCGATTTGGGGCCGAACACCGGCGGTATGGGCGCGTATTCGCCAGCGCCCATCGTCACCCCCGACGTCTACAACCGCGCCATGCGCGAGGTGATTTTCCCGACCATCAAAGGCATGGCAGAAGACGGTATTCCGTTCACCGGCTTTTTGTATGCGGGTTTGATGATTGAAACCGAGGGTGCGAACAAAGGGCAGATTAAAACCCTAGAATTCAACTGCCGCATGGGCGACCCCGAAACCCAGCCCATCATGATGCGTTTGAAGACTGACTTTTTTGAGGTGCTTTGGGCGGCGACTGAGCCTGGCATGAATGGTCAAGTAGGGGGTAGATTAGACAAAATCGAACTTGAATGGGACAGACGCACCGCGCTAGGCGTGGTCGTCGCGGCTGAGGGTTACCCGATGTCGCCACGCAAAGGCGATGTCATGACTGGTTTGCCTGCTAAAGACTCATCGGTTGGTGATGATGCAGTTGTTTTTCATGCTGGCACGTCTGCAAAAGATGGCCAAACTGTGACTTCGGGTGGACGCGTATTATGCGTGACTGCATTGGCTGAAAGCGTCAAAAGCGCGCAGCAACGAGCCTACGAAGTGGCGCAAGATATCGGTTTTGCAGGCATGCAATACCGCAAAGATATTGGTCATAAAGCCATTAAATCTTGAGGTTCTTTTGAGCGATTTCAACAAGCCCTATCCATTTCAGTTCCGAGGCAATTGGCTAGCCAGCCGCATCCTGAAGCTGATGGGCTGGCGCGTGCTGTTTGAGGGTTTTCCGACCTTACAAGGCGTCGCTGTCGTTTATCCACACACCAGCAACTGGGATTTTCCCGTGATGCTGCTAATGAAATGGTCTGTGGGCGTGCAGGTGATGTTTTGGGGCAAAGACAAGCTGTTTGAAATACCGGTTTTAGGTGCTTGGATGCGCTGGGTAGGCGGCGTACCTGTTAATCGCACAGCACCCGGTGGCGTGGTTGGACAGGCCGTGCAGATTTTTGAAGAGCACAAAAATGCGAACAAATATTTATGGCTGGGTTTAGCGCCAGAAGGCACGCGCAAGCGCATTCCAGGTTGGCGTAGCGGCTTTTACAGAACGGCCTATAAATCCCACGTGCCTTTGTGTATTGTCAAGTTAGATTACAAAAAACGCGAAATCAGCGCTACAAATTTCATGATGCTGACGGGTGATGAAAAGCAAGATATGGCGCGCATTGCAACGATTTACCAAGGCGTGCAGGGCTTCTACCCTGAGTTGGCAGCGCCTGTGCAAATGCTAGACCCTAAAATTGCGCGCCAAGATACGGTTGTACAGTAGCTTGCTTATCAAAAAATGACTTCTCAAACTTCTACATTAACCTCCCCTCAAGTCGTTAAAGACTATTTACTCGGGCTTCAAGCCAGTATCGTTTCTGCCATATCTGCGTTTGAAGTCAACAGTGGCAAAACTTTCGTGGTTGACCACTGGAAAAAAGCGGCTGATGAGCCGTTGCAGGGCGAAGGCATCACGCAAATCTTGGAAGGTGGCGAGGTGTTTGAACGCGCAGGCTGCGGCTTTTCGCATGTGCGTGGCGCAAAATTGCCGCCGTCTGCCACACAGCATAGACCTGAATTGGCCGGTGCGCCGTTTGAGGCCATGGGCGTGTCGTTGGTTTTTCATCCGCGCAACCCCTATGTGCCGACTGTGCATATGAATGTCCGCATGTTGGCAGCGACTTTGCCGGGCAAAGACCCCGTCTGCTGGTTCGGTGGCGGCATGGACTTGACTCCGTACTACGGCTTTGAAGAAGACGCTGTGCATTTTCACCAAACCTGCAAAACCGCATTAACGCCGTTTGGTGACGACAAATACCCAAAATTCAAAACCTGGTGCGACGACTATTTTTACCTGAAACACCGGCAAGAGCAGCGCGGCGTGGGCGGCGTGTTTTTTGATGATTTCTCAGTGCTGGGTTTTGAGCAGAGTTTTGCGATGATGCAATCGGTGGGTTCGTCATTGCTGGACGCGTATTTGCCCATCGTCAACCGCCGCAAAGACATGACCTACACCGAGCGCGAGCGTGAGTTTCAGCTCTACCGCCGTGGCCGTTATGTTGAGTTCAACCTCGTGTGGGACAGGGGCACACATTTTGGTCTTCAATCGGGTGGACGCACGGAGTCGATTTTGTTGTCCATGCCGCCGCTGGCGAGTTGGTCGTACCAGCGGCCAATTGTGGCTGGAACGGCCGAAGCCAAGCTTTATACAGATTTTTTGCCTAGAAAAGATTGGCTTTGAGCACAACTGCAAAAACTACGCAAAAACGCATCGGCATGTACGGTGGCGCGTTTGACCCACCGCATAATGCGCATGTGGCGTTGGCAAAAGCTGCTGTCGAGCAACTCGGTTTGAATGCCTTACACGTTATTCCCACCGGACACGCATGGCACAAGGCACAGCAATTGACCTTGGGGTTTCATCGCTTAGAAATGGCAGAGAGAGCGTTTGGCGAGATACCCAGAGTTGTGGTTGACCAACGCGAAGTTAAGCGTACCGGTCCGACGTATTCTTTGGACACTTTGCGCGAGCTGCAGACCGAAAACCCAGAGGCGCAGCTTTACCTCATCATGGGTGCAGACCAAGCGGCGGCGCTGCCAACTTGGAGCCATTTTGGCGAAATTGCCAAGCTCGCTATAATATGCGTAGCCGAACGTTCAAATAACACAGGTAATATAAGTTATATATCTACTTTGAATAGCCTCAACTGCCGTGCGATTCATCTCGAATTGCCCATCATGCCTGAGAGCGCTACGGACGTTAGGGATCTGGTTTTGCACCACAAACCCGTCAACCATTTGTTACCCAGCTCAGTCGCTGCCTATATTGAGGCGCATTGTCTTTATCAGTCAAATATTTGACCAAATATTTAGTATTACTTACATCATTTAATTAGAAAAACACTCGCATGACCACTACTACTTCAGACAGCGCCGCCAAAAAAGACATCCAAAAACTCCAGCGCGTCATCGTCGATGCACTTGAGGACGTCAAAGCCCAAGAAATCGTGGTGTTTGACACTGAGAAGCAAACCGCGTTGTTCGAGCGCGTGATGATCGCCTCTGGCACATCCAACCGCCAAACCCGCGCTTTGGCCATGAGCGTGCGCGATGCGGTCAACAAAGCCGGCTTCGGTAAACCCCGCGTTGAAGGCGAAGACAATGGCGAGTGGATCATCGTTGACTGCGGCTCCGCCGTTGTCCACGTCATGCAGCCGGCCATCCGCAGCTACTACCATTTGGAAGAGTTGTGGGGCGATATCCCAGTGCGTTTGAAGTTTGGTTCTGAAAAAGTAGCCGTCAAAGCTGCTGCCAAGAAGACACCGGCTAAGAAGCTCACTGCGACGCAAGAAGCCATGATTCAAATTGACAAAGGCGACAAAGCTGAAAAGCCAATGACGCTCAAACGCTCCAACGCCGCCAAAACCGGCGTCGCAGAAGCTTTCCCGTCCAAAGCGGCGATCAAGAAAGAAGCGGCGATCAAATCAACCAAAGCGGCAGCAGCTAAGAAAATAGCGGCTAAAACGCCTGCAGCTAAAAAAGCAGCAGCGAAAAAAGTAGCCGTTAAATCAGCTAAAGAAAAAACCGTTACTTCAGCAGCTCCCGCAAAGAAAGTTGCAGCTAAAAAAGTCGCTGCAAAGAAGGTAGCCGCTAAATAAGCCAAAATTAGTCCAAAAAAGACCTATATAAGCCAATTTTAGTGCTAAATATGGTTCTGGCCGGCGTATTTACTGCCTGAGTAGCTATGAAAATTATAGTGGTTGCTGTTGGTAAAAGTATGCCCGATTGGGCGCAAACCGCTTGGGACGACTACGCCAAGCGCTTCCCCTTTGAGCTCAAAGTCGAAGTCAAAACCGTCAAAACCGAGCCCCGCAGTTCCAAAACCCTTGAGACCATCTACGCTGCCGAACGCGAACGCATAGAAGCCGTCATCCCCAAAGGCACCCGCATCGTCGCTCTAGATGAGCGCGGCAACAACCTGACCACCATGGCGCTGGCGGGAAAACTCAAAAACTGGCAGCTAGAAGCATCCGACGTCGCCTTGGTCATAGGCGGCCCAGACGGCCTAGACCCCGAATTCAAAAAAGCCGCCCATGAGAGGATTCGCCTGTCCGATTTGACTTTGCCGCACGCCTTTGCTCGGGTTTTGCTGATTGAACAGCTGTATCGGGCTTGGTCGATCAATACGAATCATCCGTATCACAGAGAGTAAATCTTGAGTTCCACAGCCGCTCCCTTCATCTACCTAGCCTCCCAAAGTCCGCGCCGTAGCCAATTACTGGATCAAATAGGCGTTGCGCACCGCATTTTGGTGGCAGATGCTTCCGAGGACGCCGAAAGCCTTGAAATTGCTCTTAAAAACGAAGCGCCAAAGGCTTACGTGATGCGGGTGACTGGTTTGAAGCTAGATGCCGCTGTAGCACGACTGAAAAACCGCGCTTTAATTGCTGCGCCTGTGTTGTGTGCAGATACAACGGTGGCGATGGGGCGGGTGATTTATGGGAAGCCTGAGAATCCGGCAGATGCCGCACGGATGTTGGCTGAGTTGTCTGGGCAGACGCATCGGGTGCTGACGGCGGTTGCTGTGGCACACGGACGCAAGCGGGTGAGTTTGCTTAGCGAGTCCAAAGTGACCTTTGCAAAGATGACCAAGGCGCAAATTGCCAGCTACGTCGCCACGGGCGAGCCGCTCGGCAAGGCGGGCAGTTACGGGGTGCAGGGCAAGGCGGCGGGGATGATTGAACGTATCAGCGGCAGTTATTCTGGCATCATGGGTTTGCCGTTGTTTGAAACGACGCAATTGCTGCGGCAAATTGGGTTTAGCAAGTAATCAAAACTTAGCGCAATATGGCTTACCTATAGAGCTTACCCAAAAGGCATAGATAATCAATCTCATGCAGCAAGAAATACTGATCAACTGGTCACCCCAAGAAACGCGTGTCGCCGTCGTCGAAAACGGTGCGGTGCAAGAGATGCATGTCGAGCGCAGCTTGGAGCGGGGCATTGTCGGTAATGTTTACTTAGGCAAAGTGGCTCGGGTGCTACCAGGCATGCAGTCGGCGTTTATCGACATTGGGCTGGAGCGGGCTGCGTTTTTGCATGTGGCAGATTTGGTGAGCAGTATCAATTTGCGCCATGCTGAGTCGGACGTAAGCGATAAGGACAGCACAAAATCAAGCAAAACTGCTGAACCTTTGCAACTGCCTCCCATTGAAAAGCAAGTGTTTGAGGGGCAAACCCTGCTGGTGCAAGTCATCAAAGAACCTATCGGTACCAAGGGCGCTCGGCTGTCTACGCAGATCAGCCTGTCGGGCCGTTTGCTGGTGTTTTTGCCGCAAGACAAACACATTGGCGTATCGCAAAAAATTCCATTGGAACAGCGCAAGCAGTTGCGACAGCGGTTGCAAAATTTGGCGACCGCTGCGGCGTCACCTGCATCGTCGGGCATTGATGACGTGGGTGGTTACATTTTGCGCACCAACGCTGAAGAGGCAGAAGATGCAGAGTTGGCCGAAGACATCAGCTACTTACGCAAAACTTGGGGGCGTATTCAAGACGCAGCCAAGCGCCTGCCGCCTAAATCAGTCGTGCACCAAGATTTGAACTTGCTGCAGCGGGTGATGCGCGATTTGGTGAGCGAGCAAACGCAATCTATTCGACTTGACTCGCAATTACAGTATGAAAAATTGTTAGCATTCAGCAAAGAATTTATGCCGGCTGCCGCTGAAAAATTGCACCACTACAAAGGCGAACGACCGATTTTTGACTTGTTCAATATCGACGACGAAATTGGCAAAGCACTGGGTGCGCGGGTTGATTTGAAGTCAGGTGGTTACCTCATCGTGGACCAAACCGAGGCGATGACGACCGTCGATGTGAACACCGGCGGCTACGTGGGCGCGCGTAATTTTGACGAGACGATTTTTAAAACCAACTTAGAAGCCGCAGGCGCGATTGCGCGGCAGCTGCGTTTGCGTAATTTGGGTGGCATTGTTGTGCTCGATTTCATTGACATGACACGTGCCGAGCACCGTGTCGCTGTGCTGGCTGAGTTTAAAAAACACTTGGCACGGGACAGGGTGAAAACGGCATGTAGCGATTTCTCAAGCTTGGGTTTGGTCGAAATGACACGAAAACGCACCCGTGAATCACTGGCCCACATGCTGTGCGAGCCTTGCGCCGTGTGCGCGGGAAAAGGCATCGTCAAAACGCCTCGCAGCATTGCCTATGACATTTTGCGGGAGATATTACGTGAATCACGCCAGTTCAA
>JAAFJF010000046.1 GCA_013298815.1 Polaromonas sp.
CCCTATACGTCCCTCTTCGTTGAGGGCGTGTGGATGACCGCCAAGCTCACGGTCATCGCACTCACATTGGGTATGGTTGCGGGTTTGCTGATTGGCTTGGTTAACGCACAACCTGGGAAAGGTCTACGGCGCGTTTTGCGGTGGATTTGTACCGCTTACGTTTGGTTTTTTCGCGGCACGCCGCTGTTCGTACAAATTTTATTGGTGCATTTCGCACTGATGCCCACTTTGATTCATCCCGAGCATGGCTTGCTCATGACGGGTGAGGCCGCAGGCGAATTTCGCCAACTGCACGGTGCGTTTTTTTCAGGCATTGTGGCGCTGACGTTGAATGCCGCCGCTTATATTGCTGAAATTGTGCGTGCCGGTATTTTGTCCATCGCCCGTGGGCAGACGCAAGCCGCCCAAAGCTTGGGGTTGAATGAACGCGACACCATGCGCTACATCGTGCTGCCGCAAGCCCTGCGCCGCATGGTGCCACCGCTGGTGAACGAGTCCATCACGCTGTTGAAAGACTCATCTTTGGTCTCTGCCATTGGTCTGGCCGAGCTGGCCATGGCTGCACGAACTGTTGCAGGTGCTTACTCACGTTACTGGGAACCCTACTTGGCGATATCACTGCTTTATTTGATAATGACTGGTCTTCTAACCCTAGCGGCTAAACGCTTAGAAACCCCGAACGATCAAAGAGGTGGCCGGTGAAAAATGTTTTTAAACAGTTCCGATTTCGTGTGCTAAATCATGTGTTAACTGCCGCTTTTGCGGCAGTTGCTCTTTTAGGCTGCAGTGGCGGCAAAAGTGGCGACACCTACAGCCAAATCGTCGTTTTCGGCGCTAGTTTGTCGGACAACGGCAACGCCACAACCATCGTACCCGGCCTCTTCCCCGGCGCACCTTATTACCCCGGCAGAGCATCTAACGGCTTGCTGTGGATAGATGTGGTCGCGGCTGATTTGGGCAACACCGTCAAACCCTTTGTCAACGGCGGCACAAACTACGCCGTAGGCGGCGCACGCACCTGCGAAATCAGCGGCACCAGCGCCAACCCGTTTGACATGTGCTACCAAACCAATTTGTATTTGACGGCCGTGCTTAACCGTGCCGACGCCAATGCTTTGTACGTCATTGACGCGGCGAGCGTGGGTAACAACATTTTCGCCGTCATCAACAACGGCTTGTCGCACAGCGAAATCACCACCCAAGCGCCGACTGACATCGCCAAAATCATGGACAAACTCTACAAAGCCGGTGCACGCAAGTTTTTAGTCACCAACGTGCCCGATGTTGGCGCGACCCCGCGTGGCCAAGGTCTGCCGTCACCCGCGACCGCCACCGCGCTGTCCAACGGCTTCAACGGCACGCTGAACAACGAACTGGCCAACTTCCGCGCCTCGCATGCAGGTGCAGACGTACGTTTGGCAGATTTCAAATCCGCCGTCGCCATCACCACCGGCTTCACCAACACCACAGACCCCTGCGTCGTCAACCTAGTCTCTTGCGCCACGCCAGACACCTACACCTACTGGGATAACCTGCACCCCACGGCAGCAACAGGGCGAAATATGGCGAAAGCGGCGTTGGCTGTGTTGAAGTGATTGCTGAATTTTTAGTTAAATGTTGCTATATTTTTAATAGCTACTCAAGCAATAAATACGCCGGCTAAGTGCCAATTTAGCACTATAAATTTTAAGGCGCTAACCGTTCCCGAATCCACCCACTTTGCGCATCCAAGGTATACCGCAGCCTGTCATGCAAGCGGCTTGGGCGGCCTTGCCAGAATTGCCAGCTGTCGGGTTTGAGGCGGTAGCCTCCCCAGTTTGGCGGTCTTGGTGGGCCGTTTTTTAGCAGGGTGGGTAGAAACTGTGCGCCGTACTTCGCGGCATTGGCCACCAAAACGCCACGATTGGCGATCACTTGCGACTGGGGCGATGCCCAAGCGCCTATGCGTGAATCCATGGGGCGGCTCTGGTAGTAAGCGTCACTTTCTTCGTCAGACACTTTTTCGACGATGCCTTCAATGCGTACCACGCGCTCCAGTTCCACCCAGTGAAATTGTAGCGCTGCATACGGATTGCCAGCGATTTCATTGCCTTTTCTGCTATCAAAATTGGTATACCAAACGATGCCGCGTTCGTCGCGACTTCTAAAGCTTAAAAAACGCTAAATATTAAAAACAAGCAATTTGAAATGCTAAGGTGTTGCAGACTAAAGTACTCACAATTTCACAGACCTCTTAAGTTTACAAATTGGATTGAACAAAATTCACGAAAAAGACGAATTAAACTGAGTGCATTTACGATATTGTTACTTTGTCTTACATGAATTTTATATAAATTAAGCTTAAGATTTAATGATCTGCAGAGATCGCTGTAGATAACTTTAAATTAACTTAGGAAATGAAATGAATAAAGAAAAATCAGCTACGCAACGTCGTATCCGTGTTGTAACTTTAGATAAAGATGCAAATAAAGTTGAGACTGTTGCTGTCAAAGCGGCAACAATCCAAAAACAGTCTGCGCCTGTGAAGACGCAAGCAAACATTCCGTTTAATTGCTGCTAAAGATAAATCGCGAAATACCAAGCTACTCGGTTTAATGCCGTTAATCTTCTAAACCTAATTGAGATTAGGGCTGGAAAACCAGGGTAAAAAAAGTATTTTGTAAGTTATTTAAAATTCAACAAACACTTACTACGTGAAATTAATTTATTTAACCTAATTTTGCGAAGTAAGTGTACTTCAAGTTGTGTAGCAGCGAAGCAATAATCAATATGAATTACTATGATTCTTTAGAAAAGCGTTGGATAAAATACTTACACCGTTATTTACCTGTAAGTATTCAATTATTCTTAGTCCGTTGCATCGCTTATTGCATATTTTTTCTAAACATCAACAATTTAAGATCTCAAACAGAATATGCAGTAAAAGCAGTATTTCCTGAAAAATCTCAAATTGTAATAAATAAGTTAATTAAAAATAATATATATGAAATAGTTAGACAGTTTTTTGATTTAGCTCTGTTAATGCATAAACCTAATTCATACATTATTTCAAAATTAAAACCACGGATAAAAATTAACGGAATTGAATATTTGCAAGAAGCAATAAACAGCGACCGAGGAATTTTTTTAGTTAGCGCTCATTTTGCTTGTTTTTATTATATGTTATTGGCGGAGATTGACGCAATTGATGAGATTAATATATTAAAAGCATTTGACTCAGATGGTAGGGATGAGTTGTATGCAAAATTATCTAATGTTTCAACTAAAAAACTAGAGGGAATAAATTTAAAAAATCAATCTTCGGGTATCCGAGCTTATAAGAAATTAAAATCAAAAAAACTTGTGGCATGTATGTTCGATAATTTTTTTGATGAAACAACATTGGTGTCAGCTTCATTCTTAGGGCGTCCAGCATTAGCATCCGCAGGCGTGGCAACTCTAGCAATAAAATCTAATGCCATTTTATTAACAGCATTTATAGTGCGTAATGGAAGCGACTACACGCTTGAGTTCGACAAAATGCTTGATCCGGTAACCTGTCAAGCTACTACACTAAATAATAAAATTGTTTTTCTGTCTGAAGAGCTAAATAAAGCAATCGAAAAACGTATTAAGCAATATCCACATCAATGGCAGGCGTGGACTACATTAGATAAGCGTTGGAATTTAGTTGATATTTAATATGAAGACGCAATTCATTGTTGGTGCTAGAAAAGTGTTTGAAATTTATGCTATTTCAGAAAAAGAAATTGCTCCAGCTACAAGATTAATTATTAATAAATTTTTTTCTAAAATTTATTATCCAAAATTTTTGTTATTATTTCTCTTTAAAAGAAGTTTTTATAAGGGAATAAAAAGTAAGAAATATATAGACGTAGTTGCAATGTCCCAGAATAATCTCGTTGGAGTAATGCGAGCAAAACTAACCAAAAATATATGGGACATTAACACAAATTGCACTGATGAAGAATTTACAAGAAATAATCCAACGCTCTGGCTTAGAATGGTGCTATATTTGGCAGAATGCGCATTAATAAATAATTCAAATGTAGTAATTACTTTCCAAGCACAAAATCTAGCAATAAATAAAACTGGATTGTGGTATGCGTTGCGTCATGGAATTAAATGTGAATTAATTGAAAAATCAAATGCAAATAATAAATTCACATACAAAATATCACGAAATAGTTAAATATGGCTTATTTTTTTAAAAAAATAAAAAATCTGAGAGCACAAGTTGCTGTAATTAAAATATTCGGTGAAATCAGCGAAACCAATCCAGTAATTGAGCATGCTTTTTATACATTAAATACATTATATGAAAATCCTCCTAATGAACTTATATTGTATATATCAGGAACAGGTGGTGCTATTTCTGTAGCTCAGGAAATGACGATGGAAGTATTAAAGTTTTCAAAAAAAACATCTTGCAGAGTGTCTGTATATATAGGTGAAAGTGCCTTTTCAGCATCGTTATATTTGGCGCTTGTTGCTAATCAAATATATTGTCAACCAGGTGCTATGCTGGGTTCTGTTGGTGCAATTATCAAACATAAAAGCTTCGAAGGTTTATATTCAAAACTAGGTATCGTACAAGAAGTTATTACGAGCGCACTTCAAAAAGATTTATTATCAAATTCACGGAGTATTAGTTCGGCCGAGAATGAGAGTCTTAAATGTGCTGTTGATAACGTGCATGAGCAATTTATTGAGTGGATCGAACATAGGCGCAATATAGACATGCATTTAAATTCTGAGTATTTCGATGGCCGAATATTCACGGGGAAAATAGCCAAAGCTATTGGACTGGTGGATCATTTTGGCACAATATCTGATATTGTAAATAATTTGCAGATTAGCTGTAATTTTAATGAAGCACCAGAAATTATATTTTATGAGCCAAAAAATATAACCACAAGCCCTCTCTCATCTATGCTGAGTGGGTTAAGTTTATCTTCGTTAAAGAGTATTTAAAAAAGTAACCTGAAAAGTTAAAAATGATCAAATTTACAGTGTCATTTATTAAGTTAATTTTAGTATGTGAAATATTAATTCAATTAACTGGTTGCACGTCTATGCAGGGGGTTGGCTTGTACAGCGAGAGTCGGCTTAATCCGCTTGTGGTTAGTCATATTGATTTAAATGAAGAAGTCCATGCAGAATATTACAATATTAAAAAAGGAGATTTTTCAAAAAATATTGTATTTTTTTTTAGTGGAACCGGCTGTTTTAGTCATAAGAACTACTTGGAGCCTTATTTAAAAAATTTAAATGATGCTAATATTTTTGCACTACAGAAGCTGGGCGTTAACGATTTTGATATGGGGTTTCTTTGCTCTCAAGATTTCTCAAAAAATGATTACTTTGAGCTTTGGTTATCAAGACAGAATAAATTTATAAATACGATTTTACGCGATAAAGCTAATAATGCACCGAATATTGTTCTTATGGGGGTCTCTGAAGGGGCAAATGTGGCTGGAGCCATAACGTTGACTAATCCAAAAATCACACAGTTGGTGTTAATTTCTCCTTTGGGTAAAAAAATGCCCGATTTTCTTACTGAAATTGGCCCAAGTTTTGGTATTTCAGAAGAAGTTATTAAATCGGCACTGGTTGATATTGCAAAACTCCCGAATGATACAAGTAAAAAATTTCTTGGTAAATCATATAAATACTGGTCGTCATTCGCTGGGTACGATCCGTATAAAACATTGCTGGAAATCGATATGCCTACTTTGATTGGAGTTGGTGGATTAGATATAAATACGCCTCCTAATCCTGTGCGCACCATTAACAATATTAAACAAGCCAAGGGAGCCTCTAATTTCCGTTTGATCGAGTACCCTGATGCTAACCATACATTGGTCGGGGAACAAGGGGTTTTGTATCGACCACAGTTTTTGGAGAGAGTGAATGAGTTTTTGAGTGGGAGATGAATTTGATTCGGAAAAAAGTGTCAAATTGGCTTGCATAGGTGCAAAACTGCCAAAGCATCACGGGGCTAATCTTTCCCGTAGCCAAGTTTGATCTGCCGCTAAGCTATACCGCAGCCTGTCATGCAAGCGGCTTGGACGGCCTTGCCAGAATTGCCAGCTGTCGGGTTTGAGGCGGTAGCCACCCCAGTTCGGCGGTCTTGGTGGGCCGTCCTTGAACATGGTGGGTAAAAATTGCGCGCCGTATTTGGCTGCATTGGCGACCAAAACGCCACGGTTGGCAATCACTTGCGACTGCGGCGATGCCCAAGCGCCTATGCGTGAATCCATGGGGCGGCTTTGGTAGTAGGCGTCGCTTTCCTCGTCTGATACTTTTTCGACGATACCTTCAATGCGCACCACGCGCTCCAACTCAACCCAGTGAAATTGCAGCGCTGCATACGGGTTGCCAGCGATTTCATTGCCTTTTCTGCTATCAAAATTGGTGTACCAAACGATGCCGCGTTCGTCAAAACCTTTGATCAGCACCACGCGGGTGCTGGGTCGCAGGTTGCTGGCGACAGTGGCCAAGGTCATGGCGTTGGGCTCGGGCACTTTGCCGTCAATGGCTTGTTTCAGCCACAGGGCAAACTGGTCTTGCGGGTTGGCGAGGGAGTCGCTCTCGCTCAGCTCGGCGCTTTCGTAGCTTTTGCGCAAGTTTTGCAGGTTTTTCAGATCGTTGGATGCGTTAAGTTCAGTCATACTGCACAGTATAGAAACTTGTGACCTTCTCGCCCATGCAAGCTGAAAAATCACCTACTAATCGACTCAAAAGACCGCCCACCGTGCTGATTTTGGCCTCGGGGCGGGGTGAGCGATTTTTGGCTTCGGGTGGGACAACCCACAAGTTGCAAGCGCTTTTGGGGGGTAAAACCGTGGTGCAGCACACCCTAGACGCCGTCAAAGCCAGCGGTTTGCCGTGGCATCTGGAGGGCGCGGGGCATCCGGGCATGGGCGATTCCATTGCCGCTGCTGTCAGCAAAACGCCAGATGCGAACGGTTGGCTGGTTTTGCCCGCCGATTTACCGCTGATTCTGCCAGCTACGTTGTTACAAGTTTCCCAAGCCTTGCAGACGAACGATGTGGTGCTGCCTTGTTATGTCAACGATGGCGTGGAGCAGCGCGGCCACCCAGTCGGTTTTGGCGCTATTTGCAAGCAAGATTTGCTCAATTTAAGCGGAAATAAAGGTGCGGCCGGCGTTATTGCTGCCTATGCAGCTATGAAATTAATAGTAAAAGATATCGATATTGTGACGGATATCGACACTGTGGATGATTTGGCTAGGGCCGAAGATTTGATGAAAAGCCGTTCATTTACAATCAACATAGGTTTTTAATATATTTTTGTTTTTTAATTGATTTTGGAGTTTTTGATGTTTTCTAAAGAAGATGATGACAACGGCGGCGTCTTGGGCTTGATTTTTGGTTTGGTGGCACTGGTAGTGGCCTCGGTAATTGGTTTCGGTATTTACCAAGCTAACTTCAAAGCAAAAGAAGTGAAAACTCCTGTGGCTGTAGCTGCTACAGATAACGTAGCTACTCAGGCAATAAATTCGACGGCTGCAGATGCTCCTGCTTCTGTTGTTGCAGCAGATGCTGCCAGCGTCAAAGTCGAAAACGGCGTGGTCAAGTTCTTCTTCGCTTCTGGCAAGTCTGAAGTCGCCGCTGGTGGCAATGAAGCCTTGGCTGATGTGGTGAAAGCCATCGCTGGGGGCAAAAAAGCGGTGATTAGCGGTTTCAACGACGCAACGGGCGATGCTGTCAAAAACGCAGAGTTGTCGAAACAGCGCGCTTTTGCTGTGCGTGACGCGCTCAAAGCTTTGGGCGTGGCAGACGACAAAATCGAGCTGAAAAAGCCTGAAAACACCACCGTAGCCGCTGGTAGCAGCGCAGAAGCTCGCCGCGTGGAAGTGTCGATTCAGTAATTTTCCGCCTACTTTCGGTCAAAAGCCCAGCTTGCTGGGTTTTTTTACGTCTGTTTTGGTAACTGCTCGGTAACAAAAAGCTGCCCACACTTCGATGTTTCGCGTTAGTATTGGATAACGTAACTAAGTTACCAAAAAATATGAAACTAAACAACATCGTAGAACAAGTCACCCAGCGCATCAGAGAGCGTAGTGCGGTAACTAGGCAAGCCTATTTAAAGCGCGTCGACATCGCCACCAACCGCCCGCGCGGTGCAGACCGGCTGGGTTGTGCCAATGTGGCGCATGCTTTTGCAGCGTTGCCTAGCAACGATAAATTCAAAGTTGTAGCTGAAAAAGCACAGAATATTGGCATCATCAACGCCTACAACGACATGTTGTCTGCCCATGCGCCGTACCAGCAGTACCCCGATCTCATCAAAACCGAAGCTCGAAAGCATGGTGCGACAGCCCAAGTAGCCGGCGGTGTGCCAGCCATGTGCGATGGCGTGACGCAGGGCACAGCCGGCATGGAGTTGAGCCTATTCAGCCGTGATGTGATAGCGATGTCCACAGCGGTATCACTCAGCCACGATGTGTTTGACTGCGCCTTGATGCTGGGCGTGTGCGACAAAATTGTACCGGGTTTGCTGATTGGTGCATTGCAGTTTGGCCATTTGCCTACCGTTTTTGTACCAGCTGGTCCGATGACTAGCGGATTGTCCAATAATGCCAAATCCAAAGTGCGCGAACAAGCAGCGCTGGGGTTGGTGGGTCGAGCAGAGCTGCTGGAAGCCGAATCCAAGGCCTACCACGGACGCGGCACTTGCACGTTTTACGGCACCGCTAATAGCAACCAGATGCTCTTGGAAGCCATGGGCTTGCACGTGCCAGGTAGTGCTTTTGTGAACCCTGACAACGATTTGCGTGATGAACTCTCCCGCGAAGCCACCCGCACAGTGCTGGCCTGCAAAACGCCCATTGGCAAGCTGGTGGACGAGCGCTGCATCGTCAACGCCATGATCGCCTTACTGGCCACCGGCGGCTCGACCAACCATTTGATCCATTGGGTGGCCGTGGCGCGTGCGGCGGGTATCAGCATTGATTGGGATGATTTTTCAGCTTTATCAGCAGTGATTCCTCTGCTCAGCCGCGTGTACCCGAATGGCAGCGCCGATGTGAACCAGTTTCAAGCCGCAGGTGGCCCAGGCTATGTGATTCGTGAGTTGCTGGACGCGGGTTTGATGCATGCCGATGTGTTGACCGTGCGTCCTGCTGGGCTGCGTGAGTTCACGGGCGAACCCAATTTGGTAGATGGCAAGCTGCAGTGGCATGCTATTGGTGCGACACAAGACGACAGCGTATGCCGTCCTGTGAGTGCGCCTTTCAGCGCCACAGGTGGATTGATGCTGCTGCAAGGGAACTTAGGTCGCAGTGTGATCAAAATATCCGCCGTGCCGAGTGACCGACATGTCGTTGAAGCGCCAGCCCGTGTATTCGATTCGCAAGAAGCGATGTTGACAGCCTTCAACAACAAAGAGATGGAAAGCGACATGATCGTGGTCGTGCGCTGGCAAGGGCCGCAAGCCAATGGCATGCCTGAACTGCACAAATTGACGCCGCCCTTGGCTGTGCTGCAGGGCCGTGGTTTCAAGGTGGCACTGGTGACGGATGGTCGTATGAGCGGCGCTTCGGGAAAGATCCCAGCAGCTATCCATGTGTCGCCAGAAGCAGCAGCGGGCGGGCCATTGGCTAAAGTACGCACGGGTGATGTGATTCGCCTAGACGCGGTGGCAGGAACGCTGCAAGTGCTGGTCAGCGAGAGCGATTGGTCTGCACGCACGGTTGACGTGATGCCGAAAACTTTGCACGATGCGAACGGCGTCGGTATGGGACGAGAATTATTTGCTGCGATGCGGCGCAACGCAGCGGCAGCAGAAGAGGGCGCTACAACCTGGTTATAAATGCCGCTTTCTTTTATTACTGATACGAAAAATTTATGAAATCAATTGACCTTAAAAATTTAACAGCCTTGCAAGTGATGCAAGACGCCCCAGTGATTCCAGTGATCGTACTGAACGATGTGGCGCACGCTGTGCCTTTGGCGCGTGCCTTGGTGGCTGGTGGCATCCGCATGCTGGAAGTGACGTTGCGCACGCCGCAAGCCTTGGCTTGCATTGAAGCCATTGCCAAAGAAGTGCCCGAAGCCGTCATTGGCGCAGGCACAGTTCGCAGCGCAGCAGATGCCCAAGCCGCATCAAAAGCTGGTGCGTTGTTTGCCGTTAGCCCTGGCTACACAAAAGCCGTAGGGAAAGCGTGCCGCGATTCGGGTTTACCACTGTTGCCAGGTGTCGCCACAGGTAGCGAAATCATGATGGCGCAGGAAGATGGCTTTACCGAGTTGAAGTTTTTCCCAGCGATGCAAGCAGGTGGTTCTGCGCTGCTCAAAGCTTGGAGCGGCCCGTTTTTTGACATCAACTTCTGCCCAACGGGTGGTTTGACGCTGACCAATGCACCAGACTTTTTGGCTTTGCCTAATGTGAAATGTGTGGGCGGTTCATGGCTTACCCCAGCGGATGCGATGGCTTGCGGGGACTGGGCGCGAATTACCCAATTAGCGACAGAAGCCAGCCAACTGAAACGCTAAAACACGGCGCTAAGTTGATTCTGTACGCTGAATCAATTCAATCTTGTAGCCATCGGGGTCAGTCACAAACGCGATGATGGTTGCGCCGCCTTTGACGGGTCCAGCTTCGCGGGTAACGGCACCCCCATATTTGGCAGCTTGCGCGCGCATGGCATCGCAAGTTGCCGCCACATCTGGCACACCCAAAGCCACGTGGCCGTAGGCTGTGCCCAGCTCGTAGCTGTCTACGCCGTGGTTGTAAGTCAGCTCGATTTCCGCGTGTTCTGGGTTGCTGCCATAACCTAGAAAAGCTAGGCTGTATTTGTACTCCGTGTTTTCAGAGGTGCGCAGCAACTTCATACCCAACACATGGGTGTAAAAATCAATCGAGCGTTGAAGGTTGCCCACGCGCAACATGGTGTGTAAAAATCTCATGGTGATATGTGCTGTTAAATTTACGTCGTGGATTTTGGCAATTCAAAAACCAAGCAAGTTGTCGTCGCATGCGCGTACAACACGCCGTCTGGTCCAAACAAACGCGCCTCAGCGGTGGCGAGTTGGCGGCCGCAGTGGATCACTTTGCCTTCGGCACGCACGCGCGAAACTTTAAGCGGAATGGCTTTGACGATGTTGACGCTGAGCTCTGCCGTTGTGTAGCCACGTCCAACTGGCATCAAGGTATGAACAGCGCAACCCAAGGCTGAATCCAATAATGTGGCATACCAGCCGCCATGAATGCCTCCCATAGGGTTGAGATGCGCAGGTCCTGGTGTGCCTTGAAACAGGGCGCGTCCCTCAGACACTTCCAAAAGAGAAAAATCTAAAGTTTTGCCAATTGCCGCAAAGGGGATCTCCCCACGAAGCATGCTTTGCAGGAGTTCCAAACCCGATTTTCCAGTGACTTGCGCTTGCGTTGCAACACCGGCACCTAAGCCAGTATGTAAAACGCTTCGAATTTGTTGCTCTTGGGCTAACCAAGCTTCTAGTTGATTTTCTGTTGTCATAAAGTCGCTATGAAAGTAAGGTGAAGTAAGTAAGGTAAAACCTATCATCGCTTAAAAACGGTTACATTGTTGCTATGACAGATTTTCCACGCGAAAATGTGACACATGGGTGACTCATCGCAAGTTGCCCCATTGAAGCAAGTAAGAAGTTTGACATCCGAGTTCGTGAATTTACTCAGTTCGGAGGACATTTTGAAAGTTTTGAAATTGTCAGCCCAAGGGCTACCCCAGTCTTGGATATCGCTAGAAGAAGCGGTGATTCACTATGCCTGCAAAGACGTTCGTTGGGAGTCTGGTAGGCAAGTCGCTGTTTACCATGGCGGGCACAATGCCATCACGGGCGAGCAATCCATCATCACGGTCAACAGCATCATCGGCACACGTGGTGTGCCTAAAAGTAATCCTTTTTTATCAAAACCTGGCTTAACCAACGGTAAGTTGTTTATACGTGACCGCAACGTTTGTGCGTATTGTGGCAACAAGTACCACGAGCAAGAACTGACCCGAGAGCACATCATCCCTTTTGCCCAAAATGGCATCGATAATTGGATGAACGTCGTCACCGCCTGCCGCGCTTGCAACCACCGTAAAAGTAGCCGTACGCCAGAGCAAGCCAACATGCCTTTGCTTTATGCGCCGTATGTGCCCAGCTTGTGGGAAGATTTTATTTTGCGTAACCGACGAATCTTGGCAGATCAAATGGAATTTTTGATGGCGCATGTGCCAAAAACGTCGCGCTTAACTTCGCGTTTGTCGGGATAATATTCTTTTGAAATTAAATTTGAAATTGAAAGAATAACAATGACAAAACGAGATCCTGCTGCGCTAGACAAACTCTATAACAACCGCCTACTCGTGCCTGAGTGCATGGATATGTTGCAGCGATGGGCGCAAGATTCTGTAACTGTTCGACAAACAGTCGATTGCAAACTTGATGTGGCCTACGGACTAGGTGACAAGGAAAAGCTTGACATTTTCCCAAGCATATCTTCAAAGCCTACTTCCAAGAAAGCGGCTCCGGTCTTAATTTTTATCCACGGTGGTTATTGGCGTTCGCTGGACAAGGCAGACCAGTCTTTTTTAGCCCCAGTGTTCACCGAATCGGGCAGTTGTGTCGTTATTCCCAATTACAGCTTGTGCCCAGCGGTGACTGTGTCGGACATCGTTTTGCAGCTCGTCAAAGCCGTGGCTTGGGTCTACAAAAACATTGATAAATATGGTGGCGATCCAAAACGCATCACGGTTGCAGGCCATTCAGCTGGCGGGCATCTGGTGGCGATGCTGTTGAGTTGTTTGTGGCCAAAATTTGATACAACTTTACCAAATGATGTCGTAAAAAACGCCTTGTCTATTTCAGGCTTGTTTGAAATGGAAACGCCCATGCACAGCCCGTATTTACAAAATTCGTTGCATTTGACAGTGTCTGAGGTGAAACGCATCAGCCCCGCTTGGATGCCAGCGCCAAAACAAGGCCAGTTGTACAGCGTGGTCGGTGGTGATGAGTCGCCCGAATTTTTACGCCATAACCAATTGATTCAAGACGCTTGGGGCAAATCAGTCGTGCCGTTGAGTGAACAACTAGCTGGCTTAAACCACTTCACGGTATTAGAGAATTTGTGCCAGCCTGAATCGCGTTTGCACAGATTAGCACAAGAACTTTTGCAGAGCTAAATTTATCCGCTGAATTACATCAACAGATGCTCACCAGCGTTGTCGCCGCCGAGTAGCACATAGTTGACCTTGCGAATATCCAGCAGCTTTTTGCCACCCGAGTAGCTGATGGAGCTTTGCACGTCTTGCTCCATCTCAATCAAGGTGTCTTTTAGCGTGCCTTTGATCGGTTCCAAGATACGTTTGCCCTCTACGTGCTTGTATTCGCCTTTGTTGAAATCAGACGCACTACCGTAATATTCTTTGTAGAGCTTCCCATCGACTTCAACCGTTGTGCCTGGGCTTTCTTCAAGACCTGCCAACATGGAGCCAATCATCACCATAGTCGCACCGAAACGAATTGATTTTGCAATGTCGCCATGCTCACGAATACCACCATCCGCGATGATGGGCTTGGTCGCCACGCGGGCGCACCACTTCAGCGCACTGAGCTGCCAGCCGCCGGTACCAAAACCTGTTTTTAAGCGTGTGATGCACACTTTGCCTGGGCCAATACCCACTTTGGTTGCATCCGCACCCCAGTTTTCTAAGTCGATGATGCCTTCTGGTGTACCCACATTGCCTGCAATGACAAACGAGTTGGGCAGCTTTTCTTTCAAGTACCCTATCATGTTTTTCACACTGTCCGCATGGCCGTGGGCGATGTCGATGGTGATGTAATCTGGCGCAAGGTCTTGCGCTTTAAGTGAATCGACGGTTTCATAGTCTGCTTGCTTGACGCCCAGAGAAATCGACGAAAACACACCGGCAGCACGCATGTCTTTGACGAATTGGATATTGTCCAAGTCAAATCTATGCATCACGTAAAAATAGCCATTTTTCGCCAACCAAATGCACAAGGGCACGTTGATAACCGTTTTCATATTCGCAGGTACGACCGGAATGCGGAACTTGCGGCCACCTAGTTCGATGCCAGCATCGCACTCAGAGCGGCTCTCTACGCGGCATTTACGTGGCAAAAGTAGCACATTGTCGCAGTCAAAAATTTCCACGGTTGTCGTCCCTTAAGTCAAAGATTTGGCAATGAATCAGCACTGAATCAGCGATGAATTGAAATTGAATCGAAAATGAATGCAAAAAAGCATAGGCAAAAAAAACCGAGCCACAATTGCTTGAGCCCGGTGATTGATTCTATCAGCAACGCAAACTTCCTACAATGGCTTATGTTTTCTGAAAATCAAGCTATTTCGTCAGTTTCCACAGAAGTGGTCCTTCCATCACCTGCACGACCCGTAAATTTTGGTTCTACCGTTGGGAGTATGGCAGGCGGTTTACTAAATAACCTTAACCCTGAGCAGTTAGCGGCAGTCACCCTGCCGAACGGTCACGCCCTGATTTTGGCGGGCGCAGGCTCGGGTAAAACGCGCGTGTTGACCACTCGCATCGCCTGGCTGCTGCAAACCGGCCAAATCACTCCCGGCGGCGTGATGGCGGTGACTTTTACTAACAAGGCCGCAAAAGAGATGATGACCCGGCTCACTGCCATGCTGCCGGTCAATGTGCGCGGCATGTGGATTGGCACCTTTCATGGCTTGTGCAACCGATTGCTGCGCACACACTACAAAGTGGCCAACTTGCCACAAAGCTTTCAAATTTTAGACACCCAAGACCAGCTCAGCGCCATCAAGCGCCTGTGCAAGCAGTTCAACGTGGACGATGAGCGCTACCCACCCAAGCAGCTGATGTGGTTCATCGCCGGTTGCAAGGAAGACGGCCAGCGCCCCAGAGATGTGGACGCCAAAGACCCGGACACCCGCAAAAAAATCGAATTGTATGCGCTCTATGAAGAGCAATGCCAGCGCGAGGGCGTCGTTGACTTTGGTGAGCTGATGCTGCGAAGCTACGAGCTGCTGCGCGACAACGACCCCGTGCGCGAGCACTACCAACGCCGCTTTCGGCATATTTTGATCGACGAGTTTCAAGACACCAACCGTTTGCAATACGCTTGGATCAAGATGCTGGCCGGTGGTAGCAATACTTTGAACACGGCGCTAGGTGCGGACTTCAAGCCCACAGGCAACGTGATGGCGGTGGGCGATGACGACCAGAGCATCTACGCCTTTCGCGGTGCAAGGGTTGGCAACATGGCCGATTTTGTGCGTGAGTTTGATGTGCAGCACCAAATCAAACTGGAAGAAAACTACCGCAGCGGCAGCAATATTTTGGATTCCGCCAATGAGTTGATCAGTCACAACAGCAAGCGTTTGGGCAAAAACCTGCGTACCAGCCAGGGCCCGGGCGAGCCGGTGCGGGTGGTGGAGTCGGTCAGCGACTATGCCGAAGCGGCTTGGTTGGTTGATGAAATCAAGCAATTGGTCCGAGGCGATGGCGAGGAAGGTAGCGTCGACAAAAAAGAAATCGCCATTTTGTATCGCAGCAATGCACAAAGTCGGGTGATTGAGACTGCGCTTTTTAATGCCGCTATGCCCTACCGCGTTTATGGAGGTTTGCGCTTCTTTGAGCGGGCTGAGATCAAACACGCTCTGGCCTACCTGCGGCTTTTAGAAAACCCGTTGGATGACACCAGCTTCTTGCGCGTCGTCAATTTCCCTCCACGTGGCATAGGTGCACGCAGCATTGAACAGCTGCAAGACGCGGCCAAGGCGGCGGGTTGTTCCTTGTGCGATGCGGTGAGCTTGGTGGGCGGCAAAGCCGGCATCAACATCGGCGCTTTTGTCGCCAAAATTGATGTGTTACGAGAGAAAACGCAGGGCGCAACGCTGCGTGAAATCATTGAACTGCTGCTAGACCACAGCGGTTTGATTGAGCACTACAAAGCCGACCGCGAAGGCGCAGACCGCATAGAAAACTTGGAAGAATTGGTCAACGCAGCAGAAAGCTTTGTCACCATTGAGGGCTTTGGTCGCAGTGCGGTTGCGATGCCTGAAGACGACGCAGGTAAAACTTTAACGCAAAGCCCAGCCAGCCAAGGTATCGATTTTTCCGTTCAAGCTGAGGCAGACAAAGCACTAGACGCGGAATTCGCCACCGGTGAAACCATGTCACCGCTAAACGCCTTTCTCACCCACGCCGCACTCGAATCTGGCGACAACCAAGCCCAAGCGGGGCAAGACGCGATTCAGCTGATGACGGTGCACGCCTCCAAAGGGCTGGAGTTTGACTGCGTGTTTATAGGCGGCATGGAAGAGGGCTTGTTCCCACACGAAAACTCCATGTCTGACGTCGGCGGCTTGGAAGAGGAGCGCCGCCTGATGTATGTCGCCATCACCCGCGCCCGCAAGCGGCTGTACCTCAGCCACTCGCAAACCCGTATGTTGCACGGCCAAACCCGCTACAACTTGAAGAGCCGGTTTTTTGACGAGCTGCCAGAAGATGCCTTGAAATGGATCAGCCCTAAAACTTCCAGCTTTGGTTCAGGCTTCAATTCTGCTATAAATTCAGGAGCTTATCAGGCATACAATACGCCGGCTAGAGGTCAATTTTCAGGGTCAAATTCGGGTAATTTAGAGCGCTTCGCCAGCCCTGCCGTGCCACAGCAAAAGGCCGCGCCTGCTCATGGTTTGCGTGCCGGTATGCAAGTGTTTCACCCCAAATTTGGTGAAGGCAAGTTGTTAACCTTGGAAGGTTTGGGGGACGACGCCAAAGCCCAGGTCAACTTCCCTCGGCATGGTGTGAAGTGGTTGGCATTGAGCGTGGCTAAACTGACGCCAATTTAAGCTTCAATCAGGCATGCAGCGCCTTCAAAACCTGCGCCTTAGACATAGTTTGCTCATAACCAGCGTTGATGCAGCGTATTCTGAACTCTTTGCTGGTGTTGACGTAATACCCAAAATCGGGCTGCAAGCTCACATCTGCGGACAGCGTATCGGGTAAGGTCAGCGCCCTTTTGCGTAAATCGCCTTCTTTGAAACGTGCCGCGCCAGCGGGCGCTTTGTCTTCATGTGCGGAGGCATCGATAGCCAGTACTTTGACTGCGCCCATGGCACGCGCCAAGCGCACTGGCATGGGTACGACCAAGTCTGCATCGATATATTGCACGCCGCGAATACGTACTGGGGTGAACATACCCTCAATGGCGCTGCTGGCCTGCACAGCCACGCCAGCATGTCCAGCGTTAAAAATAATGGGTTTACGTGTCGTTTTTTCTATGGCCACTGCAGCAAATCGAGTCGGTAGCTTTTCAATGTTTTGCTGCCCTGTTTGCGTCAGGATGTGTTCTGTCACCTGCGCGGCGATGGGTGCACCGTCAAATTTGCCTTCACCCAACATCGCCCAGCGGCCCACTTCAAGCAAACCTAAATCCAACGCCAAGGCTTCCAACCTAGCAGCTCGCAATCCGCTAGCATAAAGAGCGCCCACCAAAGCACCAGCAGAGCCGCCAACGATCAGGTCTGGTTTGAGCCCCAGTTCCTCCAGCGCTTTGAGCACGCCAATATGTACAAACCCGCGCGGCCCGCCCGAGCTAAATACCCAAGCTACGCGGGCTGGGCGGATCAAGGCGGCGTCGTATCGGGGCGCATCGCTGTCGGCGTGGTCAAAGTCCGCGCTGATGGTGCAGCCAGCAGTCAAGACGCCAGCGCTGCCTGCCAAGAGTGTCAACCCCTTGGCTATGGCGCGGCGGCGATTCAAGTTCATGGCGGCGCTTGTTGGGCTTACGGGCTTGGCGGCGTGATAAAACTGTCTTTAAACGTGAAATAAATCGAGGTGAAAAACATCGCGGCCATCAAAAGCGCCGCAGGCAGCATGATGAAAGACACGGCGGATTCTGAGCCTGTCGATGCTGCAACCAGCGTCAGCACCAGGCCACCCAAGCTAAAAACTGCCAACCACATGAAGAAAAACACCACCATGGCGGCAAAGTTCTTAACACAGGCTATAAAACTGAAAAATAGCGCTTTGACGGGGGACACATCGTGCCAATGCACCAAAGCGGGCGCATGCCAGAACATCAACGACAGCGGCAAATACAGAGCCATGGCTGCCCACGTAGCCATTTGAAACTCTGAAGTGCTGATGATTTCTTTGGTCATCGCTCCCCCACCCAAATAGAAATTGGCAAACTGACCGCCATCAAACAGGGCGGAGACGCCCAAAACGATTAAAAAGCCAACGGCGTAAAGCGCACCTAGCATCAAAATAGCCTGCGTTTTTTTAGCGCCAGCTCTGAAAGCGGTAAAAAGCGTCGCAGGCATCGGGAATTTGCCGTTGCTAGCCTCCAGCGTGGCTGCCATCAAACCAATCGTAGCTGCCGGCAACACAACCAGCGCCAATGCCGCACCGATGAACGGAATTTGTGATACCAACGAAATCAGTGCCATGAACATGAAAAACAAACCACCCATCGCCAGCGGCTGTTTAAAAAAAGTTTTGATGCCTGACTTGACCCAGACAATGCCTGTGCGTGCAGACACAACGTTGAGTGAAATCGATGCAGAAGCTAAATTTGAGGACGACATGAAGTTTTAAATTTTTTGAAAAAATTGGTTCAATTAAGCTGATATGGATGCCAAACACGTTGTTGCAGCACGCGTTCAAAATGCTCTGGGTCGTGTGCTTTGAGCATACTGGCTTCGCGCGGCAGGTGAAAGTCCCACAACCGCGAAATCCAAAAGCGCAGCGCCGCAGCGCGTTGCATGGCGGGAAGTAACTGCCGCTCCGCAGCAGTTAAAGGTCGAATTTTTTCGTAATTAGCTATAAATTCAATAGCGTTACTGGCAATGTATACACCGGCTAATGGCTTATTTCCGTGTATGGTGCACCAATCATTGAGCGATACGGCCAAATCAAACAACCAAGTGTCATTACCAGCGAAATAGAAGTCAAAAAACCCAGAAAGTTGTGGACCATTGTTGCCCGTTTCAAACATGACGTTGTCTCTGAACAAGTCCGCATGAATCGGCCCGCGCGGCAAGGCTGCATAGGCGGAGCTGGCAGCAATGTGGTTTTGGTACGCCAACTCGCTAACAATCAAGTTGCGTTGTTCTTCCGTTAAAAACGGCAAAACGACAGGCACGGTCTCGTTCCACCAAGGCAAGCCACGCAAGTTGGGCTGCATTCGCTCGTAATCCTTACCCGCTAAGTGCATCTTTGCCAGCATCTCGCCCACTTGGGCGCAATGCGCAGGTGTAGGGGCCAGTTCGCTTTTGCCACGCAGTTTGTTCACCACGCAGGCGGGTTTGCCTTGCAGGCTGTGCAAGATGTTGCCCACCGCATCGGCTGACGGGTCGGGTACCAAAATACCTTTGGCTGCCAAGTGCTTCATCAAGTGCAGGTAATACGGCAATTGCTCAAAGCTCAGACGTTCAAATACTGTGAGTACGTGCTCACTTATATCGGAGGTAGCGAAATAATTGGTATTCTCAATGCCGCCAGAGCAGCCTTCAAGCTTTGTTAGTTGGCCAAGTCCCAGCTGTCGCAGCAATTCGCCAGCTTCGTTTGATGAAATTTCGGTGTAAACAGCCATGTTGATGATGAAAAAATGCTTGAAAAGACGTATCCGTTTGCCCCCTGATTGTAGGCAATGCACAATCTAGTCTAATTTCCAGACAGTTTCCCCGCTGATTTCAGTAAAAATTTGATGCTTCTATGACTAAAACCCTTCTTTTGGTAGATGGCTCCAGCTATCTCTACCGCGCTTTCCATGCCATGCCCGACCTGCGCGCCGTCGCGGGCGACCCCACCAGCCCAGCCACGGGCGCGATTCGCGGCATCGTCAACATGATGACTGCGCTGCGCAAAGAGCAGCCTGCTGACTACGCCGTTTGCGTGTTCGACGCCAAAGGCCCGACCTTCCGCGATGAGTGGTACCCCGCCTACAAAGCCACCCGCAGCCCCATGCCGGACGACCTGCGCAGCCAAATCGAGCCCGTGCATGAGGTTTGCCGCCTGATGGGCTGGCCCGTGCTGGTTGTGCCTGGGGTTGAGGCGGACGACGTGATCGGCACGCTGGCCGTGATGGCGGCGGCACAGGGCATCGAGGTCATCGTCTCCAGCGGCGACAAGGATTTGAGCCAGCTGGTCGACCAGCACATCACCATCATCGACACCATGAATGGCAAACGCCGCGACGTGGCAGGCGTGACGGCCGAGTTTGGCGTACCGCCCGCGCTGATGGTGGACTACCAGACCTTGGTGGGCGACACCGTGGACAATGTGCCCGGCGTCGCCAAAGTAGGCCCCAAAACGGCTGCCAAGTGGTTGATGGAATACGGCTCGCTGGATGCGCTGATGGAAAAATCGCACGAGATCAAAGGCGTCGCTGGTGAAAACCTGCGCGCTGCCGTCGATTGGCTGCCGCAGGGCCGCCGCCTCGTCACCATCAAAAAAGACTGCGATTTGAGTAGCTATATAGACGGCCTACCTGCTATGAATAATATAGCTTTTCAGGCAGTAGATACGCCGGCTATCATCGATTTTTATACCAAATTCGGTTTCAAAGGCTTAATTCGCACTTTGCAGGCTAAATCAGACGAAGCCGAAGCTGAAAATGGCTCAAAAGTAACGCCAAAACCAAAGAAATCTTCAGCTTCAGAGCCGGGTTTGTTCGACGAAGCACCTATTACCGCTGCCGCAGAGCCCGTGATACCCATGGCGTCCAAAGTGTCTAGCGTTGCTTACGACACCGTTTTGACTTGGGAGGCTTTTGATGTCTGGCTGGCAAAAGTTCAAGCCGCTGAATTAACTGCGCTTGACACCGAAACCACGTCGATTGACGAAATGCGCGCTGAAATTGTCGGCATCAGCCTGAGCGTCGCACCCGGCGAGGCGGCTTACATCCCCGTCGCGCACATCTACCCTGGCGCGGCAGAGCAGTTGCCCCGTGACGAGGTGCTGGCCAAGCTGAAGCCTTGGCTAGAAAACCCAGCGCATAAAAAACTCGGTCAACACATCAAGTACGACCGCCACGTCTTTGCCAACCACGGCATCGAAGTGCAGGGCTACGCGCACGACACCATGCTGCAAAGCTATGTGTTGGAAGTGCATCAAAAGCATGGCTTGAGCAGCTTGGCCGAACGCCATTTGGGGCGCACCGGCATCAGCTTTGAAGACTTGTGCGGCAAAGGCGCAAGCCAGATTTGTTTTGACCAGGTCGATATCGACAAAGCCGCCGAATATTCCTGCGAAGACGCCGACCAGACGCTGGACGTGCACTTGGCGCTGTGGCCGCAGCTGGAGAAAGACGACAAACTGCGCTTTATCTACCAGCTTGAAATCGACAGCAGCGAGGCGCTGTACCGCATCGAACGTAACGGCGTGCTGATCGACGCGCCCATGCTCGCCACCCAAAGCCACGAGCTGGGGCAACGCATCATTGAGCTGGAAAACGAGGCTTATGAAATTGCGGGGCAACCCTTCAACCTCAGCAGCCCCAAGCAGCTGGGCGAAATCTTCTTTGACAAACTCGGCATGCCTGTCGTCAAGAAAACCGCAACAGGTGCGAGAAGTACCGACGAAGAGGTGCTTGAAAAGCTGGCGGAAGACTTCCCGCTGCCCGCCAAAATTTTGGAGCACCGTGGCATTGCCAAGCTCAAAGGCACGTATACCGACAAGCTGGCGCAATTGGCGCTGCCACGCACCGGCCGCGTCCACACCCACTACGCGCAGGCCGTGGCGGTAACGGGGCGTTTGAGCAGCAACGACCCTAACTTGCAGAACATCCCCGTCAAAACGGCCGAGGGGCGGCGCGTGCGCGAAGCCTTCGTAGCCGCGCCCGGCCACGTCATCGCCAGTGCCGATTATTCACAAATCGAGCTGCGCATCATGGCGCACATCAGCGGCGACGCCTCGCTGCTGTTGGCTTTTCACGACGGCATGGACGTGCACCGCGCCACCGCTGCGGAAGTGTTTGGTGTGCAAACGCATGAAGTCTCAAGCGAGCAACGTCGCTACGCCAAGGTCATCAACTTCGGTTTGATCTACGGCATGAGTGCCTACGGTTTGGCGCGTAATTTGGGCATCGACAACACGGCAGCCAAAAACTACATCGAGCGCTACTTCGCCCGCTATCCCGGCGTGAAGCACTACATGGACCACACCAAAATCGAAGCCAAAGCCCAGGGCTATGTTGAAACCGTCTTCGGCCGCCGCCTCTACCTGCCCGAAATCAACTCCCCCAACGGCCCGCGCCGCGCTGGAGCCGAGCGCGCCGCCATCAACGCGCCCATGCAGGGCACGGCGGCAGATTTGATCAAGCTCAGCATGGTTAAGGTGCAACAAGTGTTAGACGCTGAAAAGCGCGGTACCAAAATGATCATGCAAGTGCATGACGAGCTGGTGTTTGAGGTGCCGCTGGATGAAGTCGATTGGCTTAAACACGAAATTCCGCGCCTGATGGCGGGTGTGGCTCACCTCAAAGTGCCGTTGCTGGCCGAAGTGGGTGTGGGTGAAAATTGGGAAAAGGCGCATTAATAAAAATTAAGAAGCATTAAGAAGCATTAAAAGTCAGGAAAATCATGAAAAGACGAGACCTTTTACTAGCCACGACATTGTTGACAACAGGGGTATGGAGCATGGCCGATATGCCCAAAGTGCAATCTTTGAGCGACGCATTGCGCTGGTTGGACAAGCTGGACAAAGCCAGCAAGCTCAGCATGACCGGCAAGTGGCCGGTGGTAGCGGTGCTGGAGCACCTGTCGCAAAGCATTGAAATGAGTTTGGACGGCTTTCCACAACCCAAACCTGCGCTGTTTCAAAACACGGTGGGCAGTGCGGCGTTTGCGTTTTTCAAGTGGCGCGGGCAGATGAGCCATGGGTTGGACGAGCCCATCCCCGGTGCAGCAGCGCTGACGATGCAGGGCGACTGGCATGCCGCAGCCGAACGCCTGCGTGCCGCCATTTCGCGTTTCAACGGCCACACGGGTGCGTTAAAACCGCATTTCGCCTATGGTGCGCTAAGCAAAGCCGATTTTGCCTTGGCCCATGCTTTTCACATCGCCAACCATCAGGATGAGTTTGTGGTTTCTTAAAGTGGTTGCTTTGTACGGCCTTTAAGTGCTTAAATGCGCTTTAAAATCATAAAATATGCCTATAGCCGGCGAATTAACTGCCTGAGCAGCTATAAAAAGTATAGTAATTTCGGGTTAAATTTCCCCAAAATTCCCCTTCATTTGAAGGGGTGGCGCGTAGCGACGGGGTAGTTGCAGCGCGGCAAAGAACTACCCCGCCCTTTGGGTGAACTCCAAAAGAACTACCCCGCCCGTTGGGCACCCCTTCTAAAGAAGGGGAATTTTCTGCCTTTGGTATTCGTCCCCCACTTTGAAAAAGGGGGGCTAGGGGGGATTTAAGCCTTGGCGCTCAAACTACTTTTCCGACACTTCTCTCAACATTCAACGCCAACAACCTCTGCAAAATCACCTCATCCGGCATCTTCGCCGTGTAATCTGTCCAGCCGTAGGCGGTGGCGACTGCGGCGTCCAGCGCGGCGTGGGCGGCAGACAGCCACGCTGGGCGGGCGTTGTAGAGTTTGGTGAGGGTGCGGTCGCTCAGTTCTTTCTCGTGGCCGGCTTTGGGGACGATGCGGTCGGGGTAGGGCGAGGTGGCCATGCCCAGCGGCACGACTTCGGGCAGCCGCTGCGTCCAGTCCGGCGGGTTCAGCCAGTTGTCGCGCAGGGTGGTGAGTTTGTGGGCGGCTTCGGCAATCGCCTCCTCCGTTCGGGCTGCAACTTCCCCCGTTCGGGCTGAGCCTGTCGAAGCCTTCACATCAGGAACGACCGCGCCACTCGCCAAGCGGCGGGTTTGCTGGCTGGCGGTGTCCTGCGGGGTGAGACCGGCGGGGAAGGGGAAGGTTCTAAATGTGGTTGACGATGTGTATCGCGGTCTATCTTCAAGCGAAGTGCCCATTTTCAAAGCCCAAATTTCGTGGAATCTCGATTGCAAAATTCCTAGAAATAAATCATCTTGCCGTAAGAAAACGACGAGATTTTTATCAGGGGATGTACCTGTTGGAAGCCATACAAAAACTCGATGTTTTGATACTTCAGGTGTAACAAGGTAACGATTTAAGCTTGAAACGCCACTTCGAACTTTGGGCGCGGATGCGTTGTATATCCACCAACGGCGTTTGCGCGACTCCATGCGCTGTAATTCGCGAGCAGGTTTTACGAACCGTTTCACGTATTCAAAGGGCTTTTCGTACAAACAAGCGTCAAGTTCAGACATTTCAGCGAAATCAATAATCCATTTACCTTGTGATTTGCCTGTAATACTGTCGCCGTTAAACCAAGGCCGCAACACGTCAGCATTTGATTTTCGATTCGGATTTCCGCTGTTTTTAATCCATTCGATTGCTAAGCTGGCTTCAATTTCAAAGCTGCCACCTTTTGTTGGGCCTTGAAGCGCGACACCTTCGTTTTCAGCCAATGCAACAGCTGTAGAGAGATTTGAGACGTTATTCTTTAAGCTGTTTGCCCGTAAATCAGCAGATATTTCACCAACTTCTACTCCATCCAAAATAGCTTCTTGATCGGCATGTCCAAAAGCCACCAATGAAACTCGAACGGCTGCGCCGTCATTGACCCAGCCTTCGTCGCTCCAAGCCTCGTAAATCCGAGATGTTTTGCAAATAGCATCCAAAACCGCACGGTTTTTACCACCTCGGATGGAGTTGGTCGATACCAAACCGGCAGCGCCTAAACCATGCTTTTCAAGCGCTGTTCGCGCTTTTTCAAACCAATACGTCACCAAATCCGCTCCACCGGGTACGCGGCCTGCGTACACTTTTCGCAGCGTTTCGGTGTAAGCGTCGCCCAGCTCGGAGCGCATCTTTTTATCACCCAAAAACGGCGGGTTGCCTACGACGACGCTGGCTTTTGGCCAATCGGCTTCGACAGGCTCAGCCCGAACGGTGGGGGTTTCGGGCGTAAACCGCAGCAGCGCATCGCGGCACTCAATGCAGTCCAGCGGCTCCAGCACGGGGTTGGTTTTGAACTCGTAGCCGTGGGTGAGCCGCCACTGCAGCTCGCCAATCCAGACGGTCACCCGCGCCAGCTCGGCGGCGTATTCGTTCAGCTCTAGGCCCAGCATGTTGTGCGGGCCCGTGACCAAATCGGCCTCGCGGTCCAAGCCCAGCTTGGCGGCTTCCAGGTGGCTGGCGTGCTCAATGTCTTTCAACACCTTCAGTCCGAGGAACAAAAAGTTGCCGCTGCCGCAGGCGGGGTCGAGAATCCGGTAAGCCCGCAGGTCTTCCAGCCAGCGCACAAACTCAGCCTTGGCTAATTTGTGATTTTTATCGTTTTTAGCCTTAGAAAGTGCCACTAGCCGGCGTATTTCCTGCCTAGACTGCTCCCATTTATGTAGTAACGGGCGGCGAATCACGGGGTCAATAATCCGCGCTATCGTCGCCGGGTCGGTGTAGTGCGCGCCCAGTTGGCTGCGCTTTTTGGGGTCCAAGCCCCGCTCAAACAGCGTGCCGAAGATGGAGACGTCGATGGCCGTCCAGTTCAATGCGGCCGCGCTGCGCAGCTCGGTCACGTCCAAAATGTCGAGTTGCGGCACGGCAATGGTTTTGAACAGCCCGCCGTTGAACCACGGAATGTCGTCATTGCCATACAGCCCGCCCTTTTGCATGGCGGTGAACAGGTTGACCAAGCCGTCGCTCAGCTTGGCCGGCGTGATGCGGGTGTTTTTCACCAAACCTTCAAACAGGCGCTGCGGCAGCAAATCCACATCGTCCGCAAAGAAGCAAAACAGGCACTGCGTGAGGAAGTGAGCGACCACTTCGGGCGAGTTGACCGGCGTGCCGCTCACGATATTGCTGTTCTTGTCCAGCACACAGCCGCGCGAGCGTAGCCGTGCCGCCAGCGTCGCAAAGCTCTTGGCCGCCACCTCGGTGATGTCGCGGGTGGTGGCTTTGGGTCTAAACCACTCGGGGTTGTCCCACAGCTTTTTGAGCAAAGCGCGCTTTTCAGGCTGCTCAAGTTCATGAATCTGAACGGTATGAACAACGCTGGGGTGGCCGGTGAACTGGGTGTGGATGCGAATGGTGGCGCGGTCGCAGACGACCAGCAGCGGCGGGTTGCTCAGCGCCAAGCTGTAGCCCAAGAGCTGCTTCAGCGCTTTGTCTAAATCTTTGCCCGGCGCTTTGTTTTCCCAAGCGAAGTGGCCGCGTTTGAACACATCGGCATAGCCCCGCGCCTCGCCCAGCAAGAGGGTGTCTTGCTCAAAAATGTAGTCGTTTTCACCATCTTGCCGGCTGCTACCCGGCGTGGGCACGCCCAGCAAAGCGCACAAATCCATGAAATGCGGCTGCGCACCTTGGCGTTCGTTCAGGCTGGCAGCTGTGCCGCCTGTGCCCCATTTGGCGTAGAAGTCTGTGAAGTTCATACGGGCAAGTATGCGGCTTTATTTATGCAGCTTTATTTGCAGACTTACTGCATCGTCCACCCATGGCTAACAATAAGCGACTGCCCCGTTAGCGCATTGCTCGGGAAGGCCGCAAACATCAGCGCCACCTCGGCCACGTCCTGCACGGTGGTGAATTCGCCGTCCACAGTGTCTTTCAGCATGATGTTTTTGATGACTTCAGCCTCGGTGATGCCAAATTTGGCGGCCTGCTCGGGGATTTGCTTGTCCACCAGTGGGGTACGTACAAAGCCGGGACAGATCACGTTGGAACGCACGCCGTGGGCTGCGCCTTCTTTGGCCACGACTTTGGATAAACCCATCAGCCCGTGTTTGGCGGTGACGTAGGGCGCTTTCAGCATAGACGCCACGTGCGAATGCACCGAGCCCATGTAGATCACGCTGCCGCCACGTTTGCCGGCGTACATGTGCGGCAGGCAGGCTTTGGTGGTCAAAAACGCGCCGTCTAGGTGGATGGCCAGCATCTTGCGCCACTCG
Source organism: Polaromonas sp. (assembly GCA_013298815.1). Taxonomy (GTDB): domain Bacteria; phylum Pseudomonadota; class Gammaproteobacteria; order Burkholderiales; family Burkholderiaceae_C; genus Aalborgiella. The sequence goes on from JAAFJF010000046.1 coordinate 26,975, forward strand.
GCTAGGCTAAATTCTTCAATCGGATGGACGATCTGGATGCCCGCATTGCTCACCAAAATATCCACCGTTCCCCATGCCGCTACGACGGCGGCCACACCAGCGTTGACCTGGCCTTCGTCGGTCACATCCATCGCCACGCCCATGACTTGCAGGCCCAAAGCACGCATTTCGGCAGCTGCTGCTTCAGCGGCGTCTTGATTCAGGTCGGCAATGGCTACTTTGGCACCTTCTTTGGCGTAGGTCAGGGCGATTTCTTTGCCAATGCCACTGGCGGCACCGGTGACGATGGCGATTTTGTCTTGTAATTTCATGGTTGGGCTTTCTTTGAGATGCAATGACGTAAAAAATTAGCTCGTTACCCTTACTTTAGCGCATGGGAGCATGGGTTTGCTGACCCGTTGCTGATTCGGGTTTGTTTGATAAGATGCTTTGATGCAGCTTCCTTCCCATTTTTGGTCCGATTTAACGACCCGCCAATTCGCACAATTGGCTAGCCATGCCGATATCGCACAGGTAGTTGCGGTGCTACCCGTAGCCGCTACTGAGCAACATGGCCCGCATTTGCCGGTAAGCGTGGATACGGCGCTGGTGGATGGCGTTGTCGATGCAGCTTTGCCGCATTTGCCAGAAGATTTACCCGTTTTGTTTCTGCCCACGCAGCAAATCGGTAAAAGCAACGAGCACATTCGTTTTCCGGGCACGCTGACGTTGTCTGCGCAAACCGTTATTAGCCTGTGGATGGACATTGGCGCTAGCGTGGCGCGCAGTGGCATCAAAAAGCTGGTGTTACTGAACAGCCACGGCGGCCAAGCCAGCATCATGGACATCGTGGCGCGTGATTTACGAACAGAGCATGATTTGATCGTTTACTCCGCCAACTGGTACAACCTGCCCTTGGGGGACGCGGTGATGGGGCTTTTCCCCGCGCACGAGCACCGCTTTGGCATCCACGCAGGCGATATTGAAACCTCGATGATGCTGGCTTTGGCAGAAAAGTCAGGCATCAAAGGCATCGACATGACGCAGGCGCAAAACTTTCACAGCACCTCGCAAGACCGCGCTGCCAAATACCCCGTGCTGGGCAACGGCACCAGTGCCAAGCTGGGCTGGCAGATGCAAGACTACAACCTTCAAGGTGCAGCGGGCAACGCGGCTATAGCCACAGCAGCCAAAGGCCACACGCTCATCAAAGCGGCAGGTTTGCAGCTAGCCAATTTGTTAAAAGAAGTGAGCGATTTGCCGCTGTCGACCTTGAAACCAGTGCCTGAATTTCCAAAATAATATTCTCAATCAGCTTCGCCATCTTTCTAGTGGAGACTTTGTATGGACCATTTGAGCGGGCTTGACGCCACCTTTCTCTACCTAGAAACACCCGAGCAGCCCATGCATGTGGGCGGATTGAATATTTTTGAGTTGCCTGCTGGTTACGCAGGTGATTTTGTGGGTGACCTGCGCACCCATATCACCCAGCGTATGCATTTAGCCCCGGTTTTCAGGCGCAAACTGGTTAATATGCCGTTTGAGCTGGCAAATCCGATTTGGGCATTGGACGACGACATGGACATGGAATACCACATCCGCAGCACTGTGCTGCCCAAGCCTGGCACGCGCGCCCAGCTGGACAAACTGGTGGGGCGCTTGCATT
>JAAFJF010000047.1 GCA_013298815.1 Polaromonas sp.
CGGTACGCGCGGTAGGAACAGCCATTGGGCGCAATCCGATTGGCATCATTGTGCCGTGTCATCGGGTGGTGGGAGCGGATGGCTCATTGACGGGTTATGCGGGTGGTTTGCACCGCAAAGAGGCATTTCTAAATTTAGAAGGCGTACTTCCCGTGCTTCCCACCGCCAAGCAGGGCGTGCTTTTATGATGTGATGCGATTAGTTTTGAACATTAATGTCATGCGTTATTGTCATGAATAGCGTGTTTTTTGATCTGCTTTATATGCCATGATTGGCTGACATGAAAAAATCAATATTTATCGAATTCTTTGCCTTAGCCGCCATTTGGGGCGCGTCTTTTTTATTCACGCGAATAGCTTCAGCCGAATTTGGTGTTTTCCCAACCGCCGCCATGCGCGTAGGTATTGCCGCAGCGGTGATGTTGCCTTTTTTGCTGCGCAGTGCGCATTGGGCGGCATTTAAGCAACACGCCAGGCCGATTTTGTTTGTGGGTTTGCTCAATTCTGGCATCCCGTTTGCCTTGTACGCCTATGCAGTGCTGTCCATCACCACCGGTTTATCAGCGATTTTGAATGCCACAGTGCCACTCTTCGGTGCGGTGGTGGCGTGGTTGTGGTTGAAAGACAAGCCTTCTGCCTCTCGCGTACTGGGTTTGGTCGTCGGCTTTGTGGGCGTGGCGCTCTTGGCAGGCGACAAAGCCAGCTTCAAGCCCGGCGGCACAGGTTGGGCGATATTGGCGTGCCTGTGTGCCACGCTGTGCTACGCCTTGGCTGCCAGTTTCACGAAAAAATACCTGATGGGTGTGAACCCGCTGGCAACGGCGACGGGCAGCCAAATCGGCGCATCCCTAGGTTTGGCGCTACCCGCTTTGTGGTTTTGGCCTGCGCAAGCGCCCAGCTTGCATGCATGGGGTGCATTGGTGGTCATGGCTGTGTTGTGTACGGCTGTGGCCTATGTGCTGTACTTTCGTTTGATTGAATCAGCAGGTCCCAGCCGTGCATTGACGGTTACTTTCATGATTCCCGTTTTCGCGATCATTTACGGCGCGCTGTTTTTGGGTGAAAGCATCACACTATGGATGGTGTTGTGTGGGTGTGTGATTGTCTGTGGTACGGCACTGTCGTCGGGGTTGTTGAAGATTAAACCATTAGAAAAGCAAGTTGCAACACCATGACTTGGCATGCGAATCTAAACATCAACTACGCTTTTGAAGCTAAGCGGACTGTGGCGCGCTATGTACACACTGGCCCTTTGCGCATTTTGCAAAGCTTGTATCCTGAAGGTGATGCTGTTTGCCACAATGTACTGGTGCATCCGCCAGGTGGATTGGTAGGTGGTGACACGCTGGATATCACAGTTGACGTTGGCGAGGGCGCGCATGGCTTGATCACCACGCCGGGTGCGACACGGTTTTACAAATCTTTGGGTGAGTTGGCTTTGCAGCGCACACGTGTGAATCTGCAAGCCAATGCCCGACTGGAATGGCTGCCTTTAGAAGCGATCGCCTACGCTGGCTGCCAAGCTGAAAACAGATTGACCATGCAACTGGCGCCCAGCGCAGAAATGATAGGCTGGGATACCACGGCGCTGGGTTTACCGAATGCCAGTTTGCCATTTGACACAGGCACTTTTGCGCAACACCTAGAAATACCCGGTTTTTGGCTTGAACGTGGGCGGATTGATGCGAGTGACGACAGATTGCTTAACAGCCCGCTTGGGTTTGCTGGGCACAAGTGCATGGCGTCGATATTTTTCGCAACGGGTTCTGCATTAACGCGAGAACGCAGGGAACAGGCTTTAGATGCAGCTCGTGCTGTGCTGAATGCTCACCCATTGAAACTTACTTCTGGCGCAACCAGTCCAAATGACCATGTGGTGGTCGTTCGTGTTTTAGCGCCTTTGGTTGAGCCAGCTATGGCCTTGTTGAAGCAAGTATGGGCTACTTGGCGCCAGGAGCTTTGGCAGATCAAACCGAACGCACCACGTATCTGGGCGATGTAATGCGGGCTATGTGATTTTTTAATTTCAGATAGCCACCAATTGCCTTACGCCGTTGGCTTTCATGTCTTTACCCAAGCCGCGCGCAATAACTTCGCCGCGCTCCATGACGATGTAATCGTCCGCCAACTCTTCGGCAAAATCGTAGTATTGTTCAACCAGCACAATCGCCATGTCGCCACGATCTGCCAGCATTCGAATCACACGACCAATGTCTTTGATGATGCTGGGTTGAATGCCCTCTGTTGGTTCATCCAAAATAAGCAGCTTGGGTTTTGCCGCCAAGGCGCGCGCGATGGCTAGCTGCTGCTGCTGCCCGCCAGACAAATCGCCACCACGGCGTTTTATCATTTGCTTCAGCACGGGGAACAGTTCATACAACTCTGGCGGCACTGGCGTGCTGCTGCTTTTGTAGGCCAAGCCCATGGCTAGGTTTTCTTCCACCGTTAAGCGCGCAAATATCTCGCGCCCTTGCGGCACAAAACCAATACCAGCACGCGCACGGTTGTAAGGTGTTGCGTCTTGAATTGATTTGCCGTCGAATTCAATGCTGCCAGTTTTGATAGGAACCAGGCCCATCAAAGACTTGAGCAGCGTTGTTTTTCCCACGCCATTGCGACCTAAAACCACGGTCACTTTGCCAAGCTGCGCTTGCATGCTCACATCGCGCAAAATATGAGAGCCGCCGTAGTATTGATTCACGTTAGAAACTTGAAGCACCATGTTGTTAATCTCCTAGCGCCCTAAATAAACTTCAATCACCCGCTCGTCTTGCTGAACTTCGTCTAAAGTGCCTTGTGCCAGCACAGACCCATCGCACAGCACGGTGACAATTTCTGAGATCGAGCGAATAAAGCTCATATCGTGTTCAACCACCATCAGGCTGTGTTTTCCTTTGAGGGTGAGAAAAAGCTCTGCGGTACGGGCTGTTTCTTCGTCCGTCATACCCGCGACAGGCTCGTCCAAGAGAAGCAGCTTAGGATCTTGCATCAGCAACATACCAATCTCTAGCCACTGCTTTTGGCCATGACTCAAATTACCCGCCATACGATTCACGCTGTCCGCCAAATGGATGGTGTGCAAGATGTCAGCCAAACGGTCGCTCTGCTTTGAATCCAATTTGAAAAACATTGACGGTTTGACGGCTTTGTCCGTTTTCAAAGCCAACTCAAGATTCTCAAAAACCGTGAGATGCTCAAACACAGTAGGTTTTTGAAATTTTCGACCAATCCCCATTTGGGCAATTTGTGATTCGTTGTAGCGCAACAAATCGATCGTTGAGCCGAAAAAAACGGTGCCGCTTTGCGGACGCGTTTTGCCAGTGATGATGTCCATCATCGTGGTTTTACCTGCACCATTGGGGCCGATAATACAGCGCAGCTCGCCAGGCGCGATATCTAGTGACAAATTGTTGATGGCCTTAAAACCATCAAAACTGACATTGACATCTTCAAGATACAAAATGCGACCGTGCGTCACGTCCACTTCACCTGCAGTGGCAATGCGTGAAAAACCAGCCTCCCGTCCACCTGATTGGGTGTTTTTATCCTTGGCAAATTGGCTCACTTCGGCGCGCTTCGCGCCTTCTTCTAGCAGGTCGGGGGTCATGCTTTACCCTCCATTCTATTTTTACCAATTATTTTTCTAACGAGGCCAACAATACCTTGAGGCAGAAACAAGGTAACGGCAATAAACATAGCACCTAAAAAGTACAGCCAATATTCTGGAAAGGCAACCGTGAACCAGCTTTTAGCACCATTGACCAAGAATGCACCCACAATCGGACCGATCAAAGTGGCGCGTCCACCCACCGCAGCCCAAATCGCAATCTCAATAGAGTTAGCAGGCGACATTTCGCTCGGGTTGATGATGCCAACTTGTGGCACATACAGCGCCCCAGCGACACCACACATCACCGCTGAAATCACCCAAATCGTCAACTTGTAAGACACAGGGTTGTAGCCAGAGAACATGACGCGGGTTTCGGCATCACGAATGGCTTGCAGCACGCGACCAAATTTACTTTGCACCAACCAACGCGAAAACAAATAGAAACCCAGCAGCACAGCACCGGTGAGGACAAACAACACCATGCGCGTGTTTTGTGTTGTGATAGGAATATCTAATATTCGTTTGAAGTCAGTAAACCCGTTGTTGCCGCCAAAACCCGTTTCATTGCGGAAAAATAGCAGCATCGCGGCATAGGTGAGCGCTTGCGTGATGATGGAAAAATAGACGCCTTTGATGCGTGATCGAAATGCAAAAAAGCCAAATACCAAGGCCAATAACCCCGGCGCAAGAATCACCATCACCATTTGAAACACAAACGATGCGCTCCCAGTCCAATGCCATGGCAAGGTTTTCCAATCAAGAAACACCATGAAGTCTGGCAATTCGCTTTTGTAATTTCCTTCCAAGCCAATTTGTCGCATCAGGTACATGCCCATGGCATAGCCACCCAAGGCAAAAAAGAGACCATGACCCAGCGATAAAATACCGGTGTAGCCCCAAATTAAATCCATCGCCAAGGCACAGATGGCAAAGCACATGATTTTGCCGATCAACAGCACCGCAAAATCACTCATGTGGAACATGCTGTTTTGAGGAACCAGCAAGTTAAGCAAGGGCGCGACCAAGCAAACGGCTATTAACACCACCAAAAACGTCATCCAGCCTTTGCGACTCAGCAACGGCGCAGGTGTGGGAAGAATCAATTGTTCGGCGTTCATGCTTCGGCGCTCCTACCCTTCATTGCAAAAATACCTTGCGGACGTTTTTGAATGAAGATGATGATGAAAACCAGAATGGCGATTTTGGCTAGTACAGCACCAGCCCAACCTTCTAGAAACTTATTCAAAATACCCAACCCCATCGCGGCATACACTGTGCCTGCCAATTGCCCAACACCACCCAGCACCACGACCATGAACGAATCGACAATGTAGCTTTGACCCAAATCTGGCCCTACATTGCCGATTTGACTCAGCGCACAACCAGCCAGCCCCGCAATACCAGAACCCAGTGAAAAAGCATAGGTATCAATACGCGCCGTGTTAACACCCATACAAGAAGCAATCGGACGGTTCTGTGTCACGCCACGGACAAACAAGCCAAGACGTGTTTTGCTAATTAGCAACCAAACGCCAACCAGCACCAAAACCGCAAACACAACAATAAAGATTCGGTTGTAGGGTAATGACAAATTCGGCAAAACCGCCCAACCACCGCTCATCCAAGATGGGTTTTCAACACCCACGTTTTGTGCACCAAAGATACTGCGCACCAGTTGCATCAGCATCAAACTGATGCCCCAAGTTGCCAACAAGGTTTCTAAAGGACGACCATATAAAAAACGGATAACGCTACGCTCCAAAGCTGCGCCCACCAAAGCAGAAGACACAAAAGCGACTGGAATTGCAGCGATCAAATACCAGTCAAATGCGCCTGGCAAGTAACTGCGAAACAGGCCTTGCACCACGTAGGTAGCGTATGCACCAATCATGATGAGTTCGCCATGCGCCATGTTGATCACACCCATCAAACCGTAGGTAATCGCCAATCCCAAAGCGGCTAGCAACAAGATTGAACCCAGACTGATGCCTGTGAACACGATGCCCAGCTTGTCACCCAGCCCTAAAGTTGATTGAATTTTTGTAAGCGAAGTTTGCAACTGCGCTTTGACATCCAGTTCGGTTTCGGTTTTCAAACGGTCATTCAGCAGTAATTGCGTCGCTGGATCTTTGCTGTCAGCCAGGGCTTTGGCTGCTTCCATGCGTTTGCTTTTGTCAGCGCTGCCCAGCATGGCTGCGGCGCGTGCTAAGGTCAATTGAGATTTAAGCGCCGGCACAGTTTCAGCAGACAAGGCTTTGTCCAGCAGTGGTAGCTTGGCTTCATCCGGATCTTTCAGCAGTGCTTGTATAGCAGCTGCACGTATGCTTTCGTCTTTGTTAAATAACTTGAGCGCAGCCAACGCGGTATCCAACTCACCCCGCATGCGGTTGTTGTTGATGATGTCTTCTAAAACGGTTGGCAAAGGAGTTTCCACACCAATAACTGGATCAATTGCTTTTCCATCTTTCACGATGAACACCTTGTCGCCAGCCATTTTGACAGTGTCATCTGCCATGGCTTGCACGAATACTGTGGTTTTTTCGTCTGCAACCAACATGGCTTTGTTGAGCGCTTCTATGCGCACATCGGTCTCGCCCACAGCTATTGCTTTGACCTCAATCAAAGTCAGCGCTTGTAATTGTGTTGACAAGAATAAACTTGCCATCAATAAAATTATTTTTTTAAGCACCATAAAAATTCACCATGTGTTCTGACGCAAAAAGACGCAAAAAAGGCGTGGGTCACGTGATGACACCACGCCGTTTGGTTTCTTAGCTTTTAGAAATAAAACGATATTGTTTTATTTCTTCGCTGGCTCATCCGGCTTTTTGTCATTGCCTTCGATGTATGGGCTCCAAGGCTTGGCTTTCACAGGGCCTGGTGTTTTCCAAACCACGTTGAATTGACCGTCAGCCTTGATTTCACCAATGAACACTGATTTGTGCAAATGGTGGTTCTTTTCATCCATTTTGGAGGTAATACCGCTTGGCGCCTTGAAGGTTTGACCGGCCATGGCTGCGATAACTTTGTCAGTATCCGTAGACTTGGCTTTTTCAACCGCTTGCTTCCACATGTTGATACCGATGTAGGTAGCTTCCATCGGATCGTTGGTCAAAGGCTTGTCCATATGCCCAGCAATTTTTTTCGCTTTGGCATAGGTTGACCACTTCTTGATGAACTCGTCATTCGCTGGGTTTTTAATAGATTGGAAGTAATTCCAAGCCGCCAAATGTCCCACCAATGGCTTGGTGTCCACGCCGCGCAGTTCTTCTTCGCCTACGGAGAAGGCAACAACAGGAACGTCTTTGGCTTTCAAGCCAGCATTTCCAAGTTCTTTGTAGAAAGGCACGTTTGAATCGCCATTGATGGTGGACACCACAGCAGTTTTTCCGCCAGCAGAGAATTTCTTCACATCCGCCACGATGGTTTGGTAGTCTGAATGGCCAAATGGTGTGTATTTTTCATCGATATCTTTATCAGCCACGCCTTTAGATTTCAAATAAGCACGCAAGATTTTGTTGGTCGTACGTGGGTACACATAGTCTGTTCCCAACAACACCCAACGTTTGGCAGCGCCACCGTCTTTACTCATCAAATAATCAACCGCAGGAATCGCTTGCTGGTTAGGTGCTGCACCTGTGTAAAACACGTTTTTAGACAGCTCTTCACCTTCATACTGCACAGGGTAAAACAGCAAACCGTTCAACTCTTCAACCACTGGCAAAACAGATTTGCGAGACACTGATGTCCAGCAACCGAAAATAACAGCAACTTTGTCTTGCGTCAGCAATTGCTTGGTTTTTTCGGCGAACAAAGGCCAGTTTGAAGCAGGATCAACAATCACAGGCTCCAGCTTTTTACCCATCACGCCACCCTTGGCATTGATTTCTTCAATCGCCATCAAAACCGTATCTTTCAACACGGTTTCAGAAATGGCCATAGTGCCAGACAAGCTGTGCAAAATACCCACCTTGATAGTATCTTTACTCTGCGCGATTGCTTGACCAACAACACCAGCAGTTAAACCAAAACCTAGCGCGATAGACGCCGTGATGAGTTTGAGATTTCCTCTACGATTCATGATGAGTCCTTTTAGTTGATGAGTAATTGATATATGAATACCCCTAAGCGGGGGCATAGCTTACTCAGCAAGTCTTGTGCCAATATTCGCAAGAGCCTCCAGGTTTCAAAAGCACGTTTAGAACTATCGTTTACCCTAGATTCAAGCCATGCCATGCACCAAAACATTCAAAATCACACGGCAAATAAACCAAATATGTGCATAAAAAGTGCCCGCGCACCAAATCAAAGCGACTTGATTTGAACAATGCACCGATCCATGCATTCTCAACACATTGAACTGGCACATGAATTGCGTTACATTCAAGAAATTCAAACTCTAACATTCAAGTAGATTGCACCAAAACCATGGAACTGACCCCTAGAGAAAAAGACAAACTACTGATATTCACAGCCGCTCTCGTGGCGGAGCGACGCAAAGCGCGAGGTTTAAAACTCAATTACCCAGAAGCGATGGCCTTTATCAGTGCAGCGGTCATGGAAGGGGCGCGCGATGGCAAAACAGTCGCTCAACTGATGAGCGAAGGGCGCACTTATTTGAGCCGTGCTGATGTGATGGACGGCATTTCAGAAATGATTCCTGACATTCAAGTGGAAGCTACGTTTCCTGATGGCACAAAACTGGTCACCGTTCACCAACCCATTGTTTAAGCAAATTATTGATCTAAATTAGAGGTCTTATGAATAAATTACTTACTATAAAATTAATAGCTATTCAGGCAACAATTACGCCGGCTACGAGCATACTTGCGCATGAAATACATGGACTTATAGATACCCATTGGCATGCATCCGACGTTTTCGGGTTTGTCATACTGGCTGCAGCTATTGGCTTGACGCTTTGGTTTAGTCGAGGCGGGAAATAACATGACACCTGGTGAACTCCTCATAGACGATGGCGAGCACGCGCTCAATACAGGCCGACGAACGCACACTTTGGTGGTGCAAAACACAGGCGACCGCCCTATTCAGGTAGGCTCTCACTACCATTTTTTCGAGACCAATGCCGCGCTAGGTTTTGACCGTGTGGCTGCTCGCGGCATGCGGCTGAACATTGCCTCGGGCACTGCGGTTCGCTTCGAGCCTGGGCAGCAGCGTACGGTCGAACTGGTGGACTATGCTGGCTCGCGCCACGTGTATGGTTTCCAAGGCAAGATTCAAGGAGCTTTGTAAATGTCAACGATGGATAGACGCGCCTACGCGGAAATTTTTGGCCCCACAGTGGGTGACCGTGTTCGCTTGGCGGATACTGATTTGATCGTTGAAGTAGAAGCAGATTACACCCTGCGCGCGGGTGGCTACGGTGAGGAAGTTAAATTTGGTGGCGGCAAAACTATTCGGGATGGCATGGCGCAAAGCCAGCGCACCCGAACACAAGGCGCAGTAGACACGGTACTGACAAACGCCCTGATCATGGACTACTGGGGCATTGTCAAAGCGGATATTGGACTTAAAGATGGTCGCATCGTGGCGATTGGTAAAGCGGGCAACCCTGATACCCAACCGGGTGTAGATATCATCATCGGCCCTGGGACAGAAATCATCAGCTGCGAAGGTAACATCGTCACGGCGGGTGGTGTGGACACACATATCCACTTCATAGCACCGCAACAGATTGAAGAAGCCTTGTGCAGCGGTGTCACCACCATGCTGGGCGGCGGCACGGGGCCAGCCACTGGCACGTTTGCCACCACCTGCACGCCTGGGCCGTGGAATATTGAACGCATGATGCAAGCGGCGGATGCCTTTCCGATGAACCTAGGCTTCATGGGCAAAGGCAATGCATCGCTGCCTACAGCTTTGCACGAACAAGTTAGCGCGGGTGCGTTAGGGTTGAAGCTGCACGAAGACTGGGGCACAACGCCCGCTGCGATTGACAATTGTTTGAACGTGGCAGAAGAGACAGACATCCAAGTCGCCATCCATACCGACACCTTGAACGAGAGTGGTTTTGTGGAAGACACCGTAGCTGCGTTCAAAGGGCGCACTATCCACACCTTTCACACCGAAGGCGCGGGCGGCGGCCATGCGCCTGATATTTTGAAAGTGGTCGGTGAGCCCAATGTGTTGCCCAGCTCAACCAACCCGACACGCCCCTACACCATCAACACGCTAGACGAGCATGTTGACATGCTGATGGTCTGCCACCACCTAGACCCCGCCATCGCCGAAGACCTGGCTTTCGCAGAAAGCCGCATCCGCAAAGAGACCATTGCTGCCGAAGATATTTTGCACGATTTGGGCGCAATCAGCATGTTCAGCTCTGACTCGCAAGCTATGGGGCGAGTAGGTGAGGTCATCATCCGCACGTGGCAAACAGCGCACAAGATGAAGCAGCAGCGCGGCAAATTGCCGCTAGACACGGATCGCCACGACAACTTTCGCGCCAAACGCTACCTTGCTAAATACACCATCAACCCAGCCATTGCCCATGGCATTGCGCATGAAGTCGGGTCTATTGAAATTGGCAAATGGGCGGATCTGGTGATTTGGAAACCAGCCTTCTTCGGCGTCAAACCCGCGCTTATCCTCAAAGGTGGCTTCATCGCCATGGCTGCGATGGGTGACCCCAATGCGTCCATCCCTACACCGCAACCTGTCCATTACCGTCCTATGTTTGGTGCTTATGGCGGGGCGCTGGCAAAAACATCACTGACCTTTGTATCACAAGCGGGATTGCAAGCTGGTATTGGTGAACGCTTTGGCTTGAATAAAACACTGAGTGCTGTCAAAGGCATTCGCGGTTTGGGCAAGCGCCACATGATTCACAATGACTATTTACCAAAAATGGAAGTCAATGCGCAAACCTACCAAGTTCGCGCTGATGGCCAGTTGTTGACATGCGAGCCCGCTAGCAGCCTACCCATGACGCAGCGCTACTTTTTATTTTGATATACGAAGTGTGATGATTACTGTTTCAAAAATCATGCCCCAAGGTGCAGGGTTAGCGCCAGTTTTGTTAAAACGCGCCAGCAGCGTTGAATTGGATTGGGATGTTCGTCAAAAAAGCAGATTTGATACGACTGATTCAAGCGGTCGTCAACTCGGTATTTTTTTGCCACGCGGCACCTTGGTGCGCGGTGGTGATGTTTTGGTGGCGGAGGATGGTTCGCTCATCAAGGTGATCGCCAGAGCGCAGCAAGTCTTGCTCATCACCATAGCGCAAGGTCATGGGACGCCTTTTGACTTGATCCGTGCGGCTTACCACTTAGGCAACCGCCATGTTCCGATTGAGCTAAAACCGGATCATCTGAAAATTGAGCCTGATCATGTTTTGGCGGAGATGTTGCGTGCCATGCACCTGATCGTGACCGAGGTGGAAACCGCGTTTGAGCCTGAAGGCGGTGCCTATTCAGCGCAACCGCACAGTCATAGCGGTCATAGCCATTCGCATGAGGGCTCGCATTCTCATAACCACCATTGATGCGAAGCCGAGCACCCAAACAGCCCCTGCCGGCTCCCAGTTTGCTGCAACTGATGTGGCTGGCATCACCAGCGCTTCCAATTGGCGGTTTTTCATACTCAGAAGGCATTGAAGCCGGCGTAGATTCTGCCTGCATTGCTACATTTAGAGAAGCAAATGATTGGTTGGTTGATCAGCTGCATTTGACGCTAGCGCGTACTGATTTAGCTGTGGTCGCAAAAGCTATCGCCGCCTGGCGGCGTGACGATTTAGACCGCATCGATGAGCTGAACAACTGGGTGCTTCAAACCCGTGAAACCAGCGAACTACGACTTCAAACCGAGCAAATGGGCCGCTCCATGCTCGATTGGTTACGAAAACAACCCAGTTTTCATGTGAATTTTCATGTAGATAAAAATGAGCATGATTTTTTAAAATCTCCCACCTATCCACTGGTTTTTGCCCTTGCAGCCTCATCCACGCAAGCCAGCGTACGGGATTGCTTGATGAGCTTTGCCTTCGGTTGGGCCGAAAACATGACCCAAGCTGCGGTGCGTGCCGTGCCTTTGGGTCAAACTGATGGACAGCGCATTTTGGCAAATTTGGCCGAGCACATCCCTGCTGCTGTAGACGCAGCCATGCGCCTGCAAGACAGCGAACGACAAGCTTTTTCGCCTATGCTGGCGATTCTTTCCTCACAACACGAAACCCAATACTCCAGATTGTTCAGATCATGACCTTGCATCACATCAAAAATCGCACCAAAAAACTCCCCCCGTTGCGCGTTGGCATTGGCGGCCCTGTTGGATCTGGCAAAACCACCCTATTGGAAATGCTCTGCAAAGCGATGCGCGACCAATACGATTTGGTCGCCATCACCAACGACATCTACACCAAAGAAGATCAACGGATTTTGACTGTGAGCGGCGCATTGCCTGCCGAGCGCATCATGGGCGTGGAAACAGGCGGTTGCCCACATACCGCCATTCGCGAAGACGCCTCCATCAATCTGGAAGCCATTGACCGCATGCTGGTGGACTTCCCAGATGCTGACATCGTTTTTATTGAAAGTGGTGGTGACAACTTGGCGGCCACTTTCAGCCCCGAGCTGAGCGATTTGACGATTTATGTGATCGACGTCGCAGCTGGAGAGAAAATTCCCCGTAAAGGCGGCCCTGGTATTAGCAAGAGTGACCTGTTTGTTATCAATAAAACTGATCTTGCACCCTATGTTGGTGCTAACTTAAGTGTGATGGAAGCCGACACGCGTCGCATGCGCACCACAAACCAAGGGCTCAAACCCTTTGTGATGACCAATTTAAAGACGAATTCTGGCCTCAATGACGTAGTTTCTTTCATTGAATCCAAAGGCATGCTAAAAACTGCCTGAACGCAGGATAGAATATAAGACTTGGAAGCGTGGCCGAGCGGTTGAAGGCACCGGTCTTGAAAACCGGCGACGGAGTGATCTGTTCGTGAGTTCGAATCTCACCGCTTCCGCCAAAAAAATCTTGTAAGCCATTGATTTATAAGTATAAAAAGCCATCTTAGGATGGCTTTTTTGTTTTCTATATGCATCTCAATCCACATTCTATTTTGCGCTTGGACGAGAGTAGTTGGGAGTAATTGAAAGTGTTATGGCGAGGCACAGTGATGAAGTGGCTTTGTTTAGTGAGCAGTCAATTGACGGTATAAAGTAGGTATGAGTACCTTGGAACAAAAAAAATCATCTCGACCGTCCGCCCCAGCAAAGCAGCCGAACTACATTTACTTGGGGCTCAACGAGTCTGGTCGTATCCGCTTACAGCAGGGCGATAAAACTCTGTTCATCAATGGTGCGGTCTATGCCAGTACCAAGCCCATTGTTGGACGTACCAAGATTGCGCTTGTGCCAATTAACGCCACGCCGGGCTATAAGCGACAACCAGAGCACAAAAAACACCTTGTCCGTACCGCCACGGGTGAAACTTTGCGTGTCATCGGGTTAGTAGAAAAGATTCTCACACCAGCGGCATCCCTAGAGAAGAAAAGCGTTCGCACCATTCTCACTAGCACCAGCAACGCTCCAAATAGTCTGAGCAGTCCGTCCAAGCCACCCATCAACAACGCAGCACCCGCAACTGTTTCTGCCTCTTTAAAACCAGCAGTTTCCCAACCTGTTGATGCCAAAAAAGCAGCCAAGCTCGTGCGACTGCAAAAGGAGTTTCAACGTGTGGCAGCACAGCGCACCAGCGGTGTTGACCCTACTGTTCGCATGGCCTTTGTGGCCTACTATTTGGGTGAGTCAGAGTCCAACTTATACCGCCGCCGCGCAGACGGACAGTTTCCTACGCCCATCCAACGCGGCAAAGGTACTTTTTGGCGCATGTCTGATCTGGACGCCTTTAAGACGGGGACATGGAAACCAGCGCCCTGATACAGAATCTCTGCTCGCCATGACTGGCAACTTCAGTTCATTCCCCCAGGTCTGCCGCGCGGACATGCCACGAAATATGGCAAGGCTCTTTTGAGTGTACTGTCTGTACACGTCAAATGTTTGAGGTACCTCTGCTTGAGTGCATCGACCAATTTATCCAAAGACAAC
This sequence comes from Polaromonas sp., assembly GCA_013298815.1. Classification (GTDB taxonomy): domain Bacteria; phylum Pseudomonadota; class Gammaproteobacteria; order Burkholderiales; family Burkholderiaceae_C; genus Aalborgiella. The sequence goes on from JAAFJF010000047.1 coordinate 13,677, forward strand.
TGACTTTTGTAAGGCCTACGATTCCTGCCTTTCAACTCAAGCACGCTGCTCTTTCGTGCATGCTCTGTCTCAAGACATTTTTCCAAAACGTCTATCAGTGGTTTCCCGCAAGTACGCTCTATTGATTGACGACTGCGCTTCGTGCGTTTAGTGCGCTTTCTCAGCGGCGCTACATTTCTCGATTCGTTGGGCAGTTCCACCGTCACCGATTTTTTGGGCTTGGTAGGTGTCTTTTCAAACAATAGTGGTAGTTTTGGTGATACCTTAGCTGACTCGGTGACGCACTTCCAACGATAGTGGTAAGGCCAATTGCGAGTAGCCGCCCGCTGCTCGTTCAACAGTTCTTCAACCGTAAAACCAATCACTTTGCCAAGTCCGTCGCGCTTACGGGAAGGGCCGACATAGTTCTTCGTCGCTCGTTCTCGGCGACGGTAGAGAATGGTCAAACCATTCACTCTCATCTGCTCCTGCCACCACTCAAATTCTCTTACTGTTGTATCCACTGGCTTAACCCCAGCCTCGCGCATCAGCCGAAGCCAAAGAACCGGCGGCAACTTCGCATCCTTAGCAAGCTCTAGCGCATTCATTTTCTGTCGCAGACTCTCCAGTACGTTTGGCAGCACTGCCGCCAACGGTTTCAGGTCTTCGCGCTCATGCAAGCGCCCGAAACGCCCAGCAAATGCATCGTCGAACACTTGCGGCAGGCAAGACTCCGCGTTATCAACAGAGACGAACAGTGCAGGGTCAATCGCCCACCGCTTCACGGCTGTTGAAAAACTCCAGTTCTTCTCCCAATTTGCAATCATGTTTCACCTGTCAATGGGATACGAAAAAACCGCTTGTAATACCTCTAATCATTATATGAATTGTGCATCCTGTAAATGAATTACGCAAGGGCGATGCGTGTAATTCTGCACAGCCGTCCCTGCATATTTGAGGAAATTTATATGAACGGGAAAAGCTCATTCGGCGGCAACAAACCAAGCCGCTCACAGACAGTTTGCAAGGCAGCGCCGCCCTTCAAACCAGTCAAATTCGCAACATTCAAACCTACAGTCTGTCTATCAGAGACAGTTTGCAAGGCAGAGCCACCCTTCAAGGTAGTCAAATTTTTGACCTTCAAACCGACGGTTCGTCAATCCACCATCGAATGGACGCAAGCCACATGGAACCCCACCATTGGTTGCACCAAAATTTCTGCAGGCTGTAAGAACTGTTACGCGGCAACAATGGCCAACCGCTTACAAGCGATGGGCAAACCCGGCTACAAGGAAAACGGCTTTGAGTTGACGCTGATGCCTGACCGCTTGGATGTGCCTCTACGTCGTAAGAAACCCACGGTGTATTTCGTCAATTCGATGTCCGACCTGTTTCATGAGAAGGTGCCAGACCGCTACATCGACAAGACCTTTTCAGTCATGCGCCGCTGCCCCCAGCATATTTTCCAATTGCTGACCAAACGCGCCGAACGCTTGCCAGACTACTTTGCCAGTCGTGAAGTTCCTGACAACGTGTGGCTTGGCGTATCAGTTGAAAACAAGAAACACGGTGTACCACGTATTGCCGAGTTGCAGAAAGTTGACGCCAAAACACGCTTCTTATCCATTGAGCCATTGCTCGAAGACATTGGCGAGCTTGACTTGACTGGTATCCACTTGGTCATCGTAGGCGGTGAGTCTGGCAAGAATGCTCGGCCAATGAAGCTGGAGTGGGTCGAATCCATTCGTCGTCAATGTCTGGAACAAGGTGTCGCGTTCTTCTTTAAGCAATGGGGCGCATGGGGGGCTGATGGCGTTAAGCGTAACAAGAAGGCCAATGGTCGTTTGTTGAATGGCAAAACATGGAGTGAGATGCCTGATCGCTCTATGCCCGGTCATTCTATGAACGACAACGTGTAAATAACTGCTAGCTAATTGCTGTAATCAACCGTGGCGCTTTTTCCCCGAAAAAAAGAAAAAAAAGGGAGTGCAAAACAGGTGGAGCGAGTGGAGTGTATTTTTTAAAGTTTTTGAAGAAAAAAACACTACTCAGTGAGAAGCACTTTTGTCAGTTCTCTGACTTGCTTCCACTAGCTCCACTCACTCCACCTTTTCAAGAAGTGTATCCCACCACTTTTTTTCTTCTCGGGGAAAGCGCCCCAAACATCTGAAAGTATTTTATGAATTCCAAATATTCGCTTGTCAACAAAACCAGCACCTCCAAGTCAACCCCAAAGCCAGATCAAACCGAAATGCTACGGTTTATTAAACTGCTGCATGTCAGTAAGTCAACATGGTTTCTGAAGTTTCGCAAAAATGGTATGCCATACGATTCTGCACAACAGTTTGGCACTCCAGCCCGTTTGCTGAACAAACTGACAGAGGCTAACAAAACTGGCTACAACATTGCTGTTGCAGTTAACCAGATGGGGGCTAGCAGCCGTAGCAACGACAACGTTACGGGCATCCATGCCGTTTTCATTGACGTTGACAACGGTGTAACCACCGAAGCTGATTTGATGGACTTATCACTACCGCCGAACCTCATTGTGCAAACATCGCTCGGTCGCTTGCATGCCTATTGGTTTGTCAGCGGCTGCTCAGTTCAGAAGTTCAAACGTATTCAACGCGCGTTGGCACAGCGTTTTGACAGTGACCGTCAAGTGTGCGACCCCGCACGCATGATGCGTTTGCCCGGTTCTATCAACTGGAATCATGGACAACCAGTATTGGCGCAGATCATTGGTGAAGTTGAACGCTCACCTGTCACGGTTACCAAACTGGTACGTTCTCTAGACTTGAAAGTGAAAGTCGCTACCAAGTCAATAGCTAGCAAAAAGCCTGCAGCTACCGGCACAAGGATTGAGGAAAACGGAAATGCTGCTCAAAACCCTCTGAGCAGTGTGATGCTTGCCAAAATTAAACAAGCACTGGCGACCTTGCCCGTCGATGACCGAAGTGTCTGGTTGCGTGCTGGTATGGCTATTCACTCCATTGCACCGGATCAGCAGGGTTACGCCTTGTGGACAACATGGTCAAAGACTGGCACCAAGTTTGACGAAGTGGTGCAACAAAAGACATGGGAGCATTTCAAGGCAGAGGGTGGCATTAACCTGCATTCATTGTTCTGGTTGTCCCGTCGCGCAGGTGCTGTCAGCGGCTTTGACGATATGGATGCAGCGCAGTTGTTTGCCTCCACCTACCAAAAGACTTTGCGTTTTGATCCGCAGATGGGGCAATGGTATGCTTTTGACGGTGTGGCATGGCGCACCGACAAACAAGCGCCTATGCGTGCCGCACGTTTGTTGGTCACGGATTTGAGCGATGGGGAGGGCAAGAAAGACCTTGCTGTCAAAAAGCTGCGTAGCCATGCGGGCATGACTGGCATGGTCAAGCTTGCAGAACTTGAGTCTGTGCTGCACATTTCTGAGAACCAGTTTGACCAAGATGCCCATTTGCTGGCCACTAAAAACGGTGTCATTGATTTGCGCACGGGTTTGTTTCGGATGGCCAAAGCCAAGGACTACCTGCGCCGTCGCTGTAATGTTGAGTTCGACAGGGATGCCAAATGCCCAGAGTGGAAACGCTTTATTGCGGGCGTTACTTGTGGCGATAAAAAGTTGGCAGGCTTTCTTCAGCGTGCAGTCGGTTACACCTTATTCGGTCACACCAAGGCACAGGCATTCTTTGTGTTTGAAGGCACTGGCGAGAACGGCAAAGGCGTATTCATGCGCACCATGACGGCCTTGCTGGGTGACTACGCGACTGAGCTTGCACCGAACTTGGTGACCTCCGCTTATGCGGGTGCAGCCAGTCAGGCCAATTCAGCGTTGATGGCGCTCAAGGGCAAGCGTCTTGCCATTGCCACGGAGTTACCAGAGTCACGCGGGTTCGATACTGCGTTTGTCAAGCAGTTCGCGGGTGGCGATAGCATTACGGCACGGGCGAACTATGGTGACACCATCACATTCAAACCCGAAGCCAAGCTGTGGCTTTCAACCAACGACATGCCAGACATTCGCGCCAATGATAAAGCTATGTGGCGTCGCATTTTTCCAGTGCCATTCAATGGTAACTTTTCTGGGGCAAACCGTGACGATGATGTCGAGGAGAAGTTGCTCAAAGAGTTTTCTGGCATTTTGAATTGGACTTTACGTGGCGCACAGCGTTACCACGAGCAGGGCAAGCTGCTTTCGTGTACGGCTGTCGATGACAAGAAACGCAGCATGCGCAAAGAGTCGGATACGCTGGGCGCTTGGGTTGCAGAATGGTGTGTGACTGGCAAAAACGAGTCATTGCAAGCCAGTAAAGCCTATGCCAGCTACTGTGACTACACGAAGCGTGTTGGTCGTCACCCGATGACACAAAAGGCTTTTTTCATCAGGATGGAGTCCGCTGGCTATACACGCCGCAAGCGTGGCGGGTTCAACAGTTACTTGGGCTTGGATTTGCGTGCGGTGGCAGGCAAGGCCGTTTAATACTTTGCAATGGAATTGGCATGCCGTCTGATGTGCCAGTTTCGTGAGTATCAGAAGCCGTCAAATTTCACCATGCAGAATCGAAATTTGGCGGTTTTTGAAGCGTACATCTGCTACGCAGACTATCTTGGTACTAGCGGCCATCTAAAATCGCCAGAACAGCTGATTTTGGCCGCTGTTGACGGTGTTTTGATGCCGCTTTTGGTGACTAAAGCCGTGCCAGCTATATGTGCGTGTATTTGTTGTATTTTGACAACATTTGTTGCGTGTTGAACCAGCAGCAAAGATTGCTTGTAACAGCAGCTTGTTACCAGTATCAACATGGCAATCACAATTTAATCGGTGAAAGCCCTAGCGTGAAAATGTGTTCCAGTTCCGTGCTACTTCACCGCCGCATCAAGGCGGCAAGCATCTTGAGTGCAAGCCAACCACCCAATGGCAAAGTAATGAGCAAGGTGAACCAAATCTTTCCAGAACCAAACAACAAGCCGAGAAAGACCGTGAAGATGAAACCTGCACTAGCGCCTAACAACCAGACGATCAGCTTGACCACTTTGCCCATGAAGCTGGTCGTGTTCTTTGTAGGCTGTTGCACTGTGTGGCGCACTTGAGGGTTTTGCACAACACTAGCTGCTGGCAAAGGTTTAGGCGGAGGGGAAGACGTTGCCGACATGGCAACACCATCATTCTTGGCCTTCAGTTCTTTAGTGGCTCGGATGACTGCAAAATCGTAGCTAACAGCACGTTGTTCTGTTGCCAGTTCGGCTAATTGCCGTGTTATCTGCTCACGTCGTTCCCTTGCCGTATGGCGTTCGTCAAAGGATTGACCCGCATCCACTTGACCTGCCAGTGCAGCATCTTCGGCTTGAAGCTGATCGTGTTTCACAGTCAGTTCTGTTAACACCCGTTCACCATCTGCCACCATTGCTTTGATTTTGTCCATGAGCTTTTGCGCACGCTCTTGGGCATCTTCTTCTTTGGCGGTATCAGGCACAAGACCAGCCAGCACCTCAAACTCATCACCGTCCATCTCCATCGTCACGGTTGTGGTGTCGTCCAACATCAAGAACACCTCTTGAGATTCGTCACGGTTGATACCGCCCCAGCGCAAATCAGCACTGGCAGCATGACGGCCATGTAGCAAACCCGTTAAGGCCACACGCCCCAGCGTTTTACCTAGTGCGACCTTCTTGGTGGATTCACCAAGCCCGACGGCGATCACTTGTGTTCGCAAGTCATAGATTTTGGTGTAGCCGTCGCACTTGAGGTCTATGCTGGCTTGCTTTTCTCGGTAAGTGGCTTTCCACTTCTTGAGTGGCTGAATGACGGCGTTACCTGCGCCATCAAAGGCCACCACGTTGATTAAATTCAGAGCACTTGCCATTTTTCTTCTCCTTGCTGGTTGATTTCAAAATTTCAATGAAGTGTTAATGCCTCAAAATACATGATTTTGACACAATGAGGTATTAACTCCGTCGTAACTTAGTCGTCATTGAGGCATTTTCACCTCAATGAACTCAGAATTACCTCCTTCTAAAAAACGCAAAACCGCAGCCGATAGGCATCCGCTAGCTATTGCGTTTGGGCTGTATCTAAAAAATGTCCGAAAAGCGCAAGACAAGTCGCAAATTGAACTGGCCTTTGATGCGAGCGTAGATAGGACTTATATTTCGCTGTTGGAGCGTGGTTTGTCGGCACCGAGCCTCTTGGTGCTCAACGTGCTAGCCAAGTCATTGAACTGTACGATGACTGATTTGATCGCAGGGTTTGAGAGTCAGTTGATCATGCAAGATCGTCGTAAGACCCGCAGCATCAAGCGCCGCGTTAATGAGTCAACACTCGAATTGCATGAACGACCGCAAGGGTCGCGCCGTTCACCGCTGCGCTAGCTAGAGTCAGTTCGACGTATCCGAACTGCGGCTAATAGTCTGACTTCTTCAGCGTTCCATGCCATCGATTCATAAAGCCACGTCACGGGCTTGCGCTTTGTGGCATCAGAAGATTTGACCAGATTGGACGTGGCACGGCGACCGTTAGCGCCAGACACGGGCAACCGCATCCGCGCATTAAACGCCTGAAAGCTGGGTTCTGACGCACTGGGGTCGAGCAGCAAAATCGTGTCCGGTTTGTGAATCTTGTCGATCACAAAGCCTTCAATGCCGACCGCTAAACCCCAATGTTTTGTCTTTTGGTGTTTGACCGAAGCGAACGCAAGTGCCACCAACTCACCCCGCATCAGCCACTCTACAGCATGACCATCGGCGTTGTCTTCCACGTCGAACTTGGAAGTCAGTTTCAAAGGCAGGTTCAAGCCATTAAAAAGTTCTACCCACTCTGCGGCATGTACACCTGTGAAGTACGTGTGCTTGAACGCACTAAACATTGCCGCCGCAAGACCGAACTTGCGTCGCCCCATTTCATGCAGGGCACTTGGCTTAGCAAGTCCGTAGATTGAAACAATCATGGCAGCGAGGTGAACGCCACAGGCAGCGTCCAAATCTGATTGTTGCGCAAACGGTCTGACTGGGTCTGCTCTAGTCGCCTTGACAGTCAAAGCGTGTCCAGTTTGCAAATCTGCATAGACACGCTGAAATCGATAGGCTGCTTTGATTTCTTTGGTTTGGGGACTTGCGGTCATTAGTAATCCTCCTGACGCAAAACGGTCGTCACATGTCGCACGCCATGTTCATCGGCTGCATCGGTTATTGCCCATACGGTGGGCAATTCCGACCGCTTTGAACGCGGCGTTGTTTTCAGTTTTTCAGGCGTGACTAAGCGGTACACCGACATGATTCGAGAACCGTCTTTCAGTGCTATTTCGTTCATTTCGGCATCCCCTTTGCATACGTCACCCCAGTCACCATGCAGGTGGCGGTTGATGAGAAACGCTGCGCTGAATCCAGTTTTCTCCAACAGTGCCAGTGCGCCCGGTGTAGCTACACATTGGCCAAGTTTGAATTTGGCCGCATTGGTGAGGATGGTCACGGACGGTTTTGCTTGCACCGTGTCGGTATGTGTGTCTTGGTTGGTAGTCATGGTCTTCTCCGTGTGGTTATGAAAATGCTATAAAAATAGACGTGAGGCCGTAAATTGCGGACGTGACAGCGCCTCGGCATGTGCTATCCGATACGTTGGTTGCTAAGAAAATCAGGTCTTCAGATCGTCACGGTCATGTCGCATACAGGGCTTTGAGCAGCGTCAGTGGCGCAACCACTGAACCCGCTTTGCGGCAGTGGAGTACGGCTTGCGCCAGCACCATGCAAACCGTCTCAAAGTCCAGTTTCGATGCCAGTGGCTGTACCGACTCGGTTGTCAACGTTATGCCTGCTTGCCAATGAACCAGCGCCGCCAATTGCTCAGCAGTTAGATGCTTTGATTGACGCGCAGCAGTGTACGCATCGGCCACAAGCGTCGGCATGACCTCATGCAGCATGCCTTCTGGCACGTCGCTGTCGGCTAGCAGGCAACGGTCAAACGGCAGTGATTGCAAGTCGGCCAGCAACGCCTCATGCGTGATGTACTGCGTTTCCAAGATCGCAAACAGCTTTTCGGTGGCAGTGGCATACGCAAAAGCGCCATTGCCTCGATGCCAGTCACTGTTGTCGATCAGATGCAGCGCCAAGACAGTGCCCGGGTTGGCGAACAATGCCGCTGCATCTTGGGGCGACGCATCCAACAGTGTTGAAAACACTTGGTCACGCTCGGCCACACCACGCCAGTTCAAACACATCAGCACGGCATGCAGCGCATGCTGGTCAGGCTCGAACATCTCGGCCTCCGATTGCGGCCAACCGTCCGGGCTGGCGGCATACGCCAGCTCGATCACGGCGGTCTCCGCTGGCTGCAAATGCAGCAGCTTTTCCAGCAGCAAGAGCTTGCGTTCGGCGATGCACAGTGGGTCAGGCATTGGCTCCCAAAGTGCCCTGATTTGCTCAGACAAGGCTACCACGTCAATGGCTGGCAACTCGTAACCGCGAGACCATAGGAATCGGGGTAATTCGGTGGGCAAGTCGGGGCGTTCAGTCAAGCCCAGATCACGCCAAAAGTAGCGCACGAGCAGATGCGCGATCCACAGCCGATCAACACACTCTGGCAGGGTTACCAAGGTAGCGCCGATCCTCCGCATGAACTGACGCTCCAGAAACTGCCTGTACATCAGGTTATGACGACTGGGCAGTTTGCTCAAAAAACTGGTGTGAAAGGCCGTCTCTAAGTCCGCAAAGGCTTGCGACACCGAGGGGTCGAATTGCATGGGAGTCTCCTATATACAGATTGAGTGATTCAACAAGTACAGACGTGACTAAACAGCCGGATGCTTTGGAGGCGTCAGGCACGCTGCTTGGGTGCTTGTTTGCGAGGGATTTCGATGCTGCCCGTTGCAACCTATTTGGCTGTGGGCGGCGGCCTCAAACAGAACGTCTGGGGCGGCTCAGGTAAGTTAAATTTAGTGGAAAACGCAACTTGTTTGGCATCGGCAGCCGATCATGAGAATTCGATCAAGAACCGCAATTTCGTCAAATTGACTACCAATACGTGTATTTTAGACGATTTTAAATACAAAAATCATAAAAATTGCTAAAAATGCTTAAAAAGTAAGCATTTTTTAAGTTTTTTGGCGATTTCGAAGCTTTTATTTGACTGTACATAACATCAGGTATAAAATTAAGAAAAATTGACTTTATTTGATGTTGGAAGCTGCCAATGGTAAATTTGATGATGAATTTTCGTCTTTAACCTGCCAAAAAATAGCTCACAAATGAGCTGCCAACAGGATGTCGGAAGCTTTGACCTGCAAAGCATTGGCGACGCGAATGATGTTGCGCAGCGTGATATTTTTCTCACCGCGTTCAATAGCACCTATATAGGTGCGGTGCAAGCCAGCCTCAAATGACAAGCCTTCTTGCGACAAGCCAGCAGCTTCACGTACAGTACGTAAAGCAAGTCCGATTCGTTTTTCTGGTGCAAGGCGTTTGTCCACGCCTACGATTTGACGGATTTACACTCTATAAATCGACAGTCTAAAAATAGCAAATAATGCGCAACATGCAGTATTTAAATGACATTAATGTGTAAATACAACAAAATCAAGTCAAGCAAAAGAAATCAAGCATTTATAATGCGTTAAGTTTGCTGCCAATAAATTTAAATCCCATGTCCTCTTTACAAACACCCCGCAAGCTTGCAACGACTTTGAACAAGTCTCTCCACAAAATCATTGCCAGCTTGTTTTTAGGTATAGTTTCGAGTATGGGCATGCATAGCTTGGCTTGGTCGCAAACTGCTTTACCTGATCCAGCGTCAGAACTGCGTCGTCAGCAAGAACGTGAAGCTGAGTCCAGAAAACGCCAAGAAGCCCGTTCCGATGTTCGCCTTCCAGAGCAAGCAAAAGCAGAGCTGATGCGCCTGCCCGTTTCAGAAAGCCCGTGTTACAAAATCGACAGCATTCACATTGACGGTGAAAGTGCTGCTGACTTTGCTTGGATTCAAGACGCCTTCAGCGGAGTTGCCAACGACGATGAACCCTTTGGACGCTGTATAGGCGCACAAGGCATCAATCTCCTACTCAAACGCGGACAAAACGCTTTGGTCGCCAAGGGCTTCATCACCTCACGACTATTGGCGCAGCAGCAAGACCTCAAGACGGGCAAATTAACCTTAAGCTTGGTTTTGGGGCGAGTTGGCGCGATTCGCTTTGCTGACCCTAAAAGCTCCCATCCCTCAGTAATAAATGCTTTGCCAGCATCGGTCGGCGACATTTTGAACTTGCGCGATATAGAGCAAGCCTTAGAAAACTTCAAGCGTGTACCCACAGCTGAGGCTGACATTAAAATAGAACCTGGCGCCTTACCGGGTGAAAGTGACTTGGTCATCGAGTGGAAGCAAAGTAAATCTGTAAGGTACAGCCTAGGCTTGGATGATTCAGGCAGTGACACCACAGGCAAACGCCAAGCCAGTGCCACGGTATCGGTAGATAACCCTTTGGGTTTGAGCGACCTCTTCTACGTCACCTTGAACCACGATGCTGGCGGTGGTAAAGGCCTGTCACCCAAAGGAACACAAGGCGTTACCTTGCACTATTCTGTGCCTATGGGCTATTGGAATATATCGACCACGGCTAGCGATACCAGTTACAAACAAACCGTCAAGGGGGCAAATGAAGACTACCTCTACAGCGGTAAAAGCGCCAATGCTGAGGTTAAGCTGTCGCGTATCGTTTACCGTGATGCGACCAACAAAACCACCCTAGCCGCAAAACTTTACCGCAAAGGGTCACAAAACTTCATTGAAGACACTGAAGTTGAAGTGCAACGACGCATCACATCAGGCGTAGAACTCTCAGCTGCACATCGACTGTTCTGGGGAAATTCTACCCTTGAGGGGCAATTGACTTACAAGCAAGGCCTCAAATTGTTTGGTGCTTTGCCTGCGCCAGAAGAAGAATTTGATGAAGGCACCAGCCTATTCAAAATTATCAGTTTGGATGCCAGCATTAGCACCCCTTTCAAAGTGGGTGAACAAAAATTCAAACTTGAAAACTCCGTCAAAGTGCAACGCAACAAAACCCCTTTGATTGCACAAGACAGATTCTCGATTGGCAGTCGGTATACCGTGCGTGGTTTTGATGCCAAGACATCGCTTGCAGCAGAGAAAGGCATCTTGCTGCAAAACACCCTCAATTGGACGATCCCTAAAACCGAAACCGATGTTTATTTGGGCGTTGATTACGGTCACGTTTCAGGGGCAGCTACTGAGAATTTGGTGGGAACCAGTTTGATAGGTGCAGTTTTAGGTTGGCGCGGAAACTACAAAGGCGTGTCTTTTGACCTCTTTGTTGGCAGGCCACTGCGCAAGCCCAGCGAGTTAGAAGTCGGCAATGTCTTTGGCTTTAACTTGAACTACGGTTTTTGAGCCGTTACGAGCACGTTAAGAAAATTTATCCTAGTCAGACTAGGCACAAACATTTTTGGAAATTTAAAGCATGAACCAATCACTTTACCGCATCGTCTTCAACAAAGCCCGTGGCTGCATGATGGCTGTGTCAGAAATAGCGTCTAGTCATGCCAAAGGCAAGGACAAAGCGCATGGTGCGCGTAGTCCAAGTGGTGGTTCAAGCTCAGGTTTTGGACAGAATTCTGCGGCATCGGGAGACTCGGAATCTGACTCAGGGCCGTTTGGTTTCAGTAAACCTGTAGTCAGGGCCATTAACGGCTTTGTGCTGATGTCTATGCTGATTCCCAGCTTGACTGCACCGATAAGTGCTTACGCGCAGATCATTTCAGACCCAAATGCGCCCGGTCAACAACGCCCCACCATCCTAAACACCGCCAACGGTTTGCCGCAGGTGAATATACAAACACCAAGTGCTAAGGGTGTATCACGGAACAAATATAGCCAGTTTGATGTGGATGGACGCGGCGTCATCATCAACAACAGCCGCACCAATACCCAAACAAACATTGGCGGTATGGTGCAAGGCAACCCATGGTTAGCCAAAGGCTCGGCACGTATCATTGTTAACGAGGTGAACTCCAGCAACCCTAGTTATTTGAATGGTTATATTGAGATTGCGGGCGAACGCGCTGAAATCATCATTGCCAACCCCGCAGGCATATCCGTCAACGGTGGCGGTTTCATCAATGCCAGCAGTGCAACCCTGACCACCGGCACGCCCATCATCAATGATGGCGGCTTAGAAGGCTTCTCGGTTCAAAGAGGCACTATCAGCATCAATGGCTACGGCCTTGACGCTAGCTTGACGGATTACACGGGCATTTTGGCGCGTGCGGTTGAGGTCAACGCTGGCATTTGGGCAAATAACTTACAAGTCGTCACGGGTGCGAACCAAATCAGTGCCGATCAAAGCACCAGCACCCCTATTGCTGGTGTGGGCGGTTCGCCCATGTTTGCGCTGGATGTGTCAAGCCTTGGCGGCATGTACGCTGGCAAAATAACCTTGGTTGGCACAGAAGCTGGTTTAGGCGTTCGCAATGCAGGCTATATAGGCGCTTCAGGTGACTTGAGCATTAACTCGGAAGGCATTTTAGTCAACAGTGGATTGATCAATAGCAGCGGCAATGCCAACCTCAGCATCAAAGGCTCGGTAGACAACAGCGGTTCTATTTCCGCGCAAGGTAACACGACCATTGATAGCAAGGGCGAGATTCGTAACAGCGGAGGCATCTCAGCCGGTGGCAATCTTGGCTTGACCAGTGGTGGCAGCGTCACCAACAGTGGCAGTCTCACTGCCGATGGAAGCGTGCTTGTGTCAAGCGCCACGGGTATCACCAACAGTGGGCAAATCTACGCCAGTGGCAACACCACGCTGACCACAGGTGGCGATATCCTCAATAGCGGCATGGTTGCCGCGCAGGGCAACACCAGTCTTGCCAGCACGGCTGTAGGTGGCAATATCACCAATACTAAAACCTCGGTTGTGGCCGCAGGCTTAACACCAGATGGACAACTACTAGGTACAGGTGACTTGACTTTAGAGGCTGACGATAAAGTTGTCGTCAATGGTGTCGCTGCGGCTGGCAACTCGATCAAAATCAACAGCAGCAGTTTAGATATCGCTGGCATCAACCTCACCACGGGTGCATTGGCTTTGAATGCCAAGAAGGGGGATTTGGATGCGACGGGTGCTACCCTCAATGTCAGCCGTGAGCTAGACCTACAAGCTGCGCAAACTCTTAAAACGGACTCAGCCGTCATTTCTGCAGGCAGTGTTGCCATCACAGCAGACGCTTGGAGCAATGTCAAAGGGCAAATCCTGCAAGTGGGCACAAGCGACACCAACATTGCAGTCAACAACAAAATCGACAATACAGAAGGCTACATTGCCACCAATGGCAACAACTTGAACATCAAGTCAACGTCCTTAGACAACACCAAAGGCGATATTCTGCACGCAGGTAGTGGCACGCTGAACCTCAGCACGGGTCTACTCGGTTTGACAGACGGTAATATCTCTGGCAATGGCAGCGTAAACTTGACCGCCAGTAGCATTGATGGCACGAAAGGCGTTCTGGTCAGCAAACAAGACATGAAAATTGCTGTCTCAGGTGATATCAATCTAGCAGAAGGTCAAATCGGTGCAGGTGGCAAGATTAACCTATCAGCTGCAAGCTTGAATGTCAGCAACGGGCAAGTGACCAGCGAGAGCGATTTGAGCCTGCAGGTTACCCATGCGATTGACAGCAGCAAAGGCTTGATAGCTTCAAACAAAACTGTCACCATCGCCTCGGGGGCGCTAAACAACGACAGCGGCACGATTGCAGGTAGTGCTGTGGACATCAATACCCATGGTCAAACCTTGAGTAGTGTTTCTGGCACTATCGCGTCAAGTGGCGTATTGAGCATCAACAGTGGTGCGTTGAATAATGACAAAGGCAGCATTCAGTCTGGCGGCAATATGGTCGTCAATACCAATGGTCAAACACTGACGAACACCAATGGCGATGCCAAAACAGGCGTAGGCATCCTAAGCCAAGGCACGCTAACCATCAATTCTGGGGATGTCAACAACGATGCCGGCTACCTAGCAGCTGCTGGTACAACCACCCTTGATGCAAAAAACATCAGCAACGCAGTTACAGGGACTATCGTTAGTGGTAATACGTTAACCATCCAAGCATCTGGCGACATCAACAACACAACAGGTCAAATCCAAGCCGCCAAAGACCTCAATATAAGCACTCAAGGCAACTTAGACAGTGCAAAGGGTTTGATAGCAACGGCCACGAAGCTAGACCTCAATGTCGGTCAAGCTTTAACCACCGATGCTGGTGCAGTTTCTGCAGAAACCTTAAGTATCACGGCGCAAAACTGGAGCAACGTCAAAGGCCAAGTCATACAAACGGGCACAGCCGATACAACGATCACAATTGAAGGTGCACTCAATAACACCGAGGGCTATATAGCCAGCAACGCCAACAACCTGCGTATCAACTCTGCGTCTCTGAATAGTGATTTAGGTAACATTCTGCACGCAGGCACAGAGATCGG
>JAAFJF010000048.1 GCA_013298815.1 Polaromonas sp.
AGCCAGCGTATTTATTGCCTGAGATGCTATTTTATTTATAGCATTTTGTAGCTGCGCAAGCTGGCTTGTTGTCCCCACTCACCCCCAACCCCTCTCGCCCCACCGGGCGAAAGGGGAGCTTTCATTTGACGGTTTGCGGTCGAGTTAAGCTTCTATCAGCAGAGGCAAAGAAATTGGGGTCAGATTCCAATTCAGGACAATTCAACCACCGTAGCGCTGCTCTGTCACATCGAAATTGGACTCTGACCCCATTTTCTGGTGTGATATAAAGTCCAACATAACTAGTAACGATGAAAATATATCATGACAGCTATATTAAAGCGCTATCAAAATTCCTGCATTGATTTTGATTCGTTATTAACTTACGGTATTTCTTTAATTGAAGCTCAAAAGGGATTTACACCGAATAATATGCATGAAAATTATGGTGAAAAAATATTCACTAAATTAATTTGTCATGCTATTACTTTAAAAAATTTATCCCCACCACCTTCACCTAATGAAACTCCAACTTTGTGGGATGTTTCTTCAAACTATGCAATCGCACGAACGCTCATAGAAACATATGAAGCTTTGGCATACATTTCCTTTGAACCCATTAGTGATACTGAGCGTGATTTTCGATTTTTGCTTTGGAATTTGCATGCTGATGAACGCCGCTTAGAAATGCTTCGACTTATAGGCTCGACTAACCCTGAAATCATTGAAATTCAGAGTAGATTAACTGAAATGCGCAAATCAATATTAGCGCATGCTTATTTGCCTGAAATAAAAAATGAAACCGTTAAAAAAATAAAAAACAATAAAACACCACCTTATCACCTGACACTAAGCGAAAGAGATGAAAGATCAGGAATAGATAACAATTATCACAAATCTGTGATCATGCATTTATCATCTCATATACACACACATCCATTTTCAATACAACAGTTATTTCTATTTAAAGCAGGTGACCCAGAATCACTTCGGCTTATGTCAATTGCGATAAATTATTCTGCTGCTTTTTTAGCTAAATCCATTGACGGAATGATTCAACTTTTTCACCCAAGAACGCCTGTAGTTTCTGACTCACTTCGTATTTTGCTAGATACATGGTCTGATTTATTGCGGAATGGTCTAAAAAATGTGTCTTAGGTACTTAACTATATGCAAGACTCCATAGACGCCTACATCGCCCAATTCCCGCCGGAAGTCCAAACCCTGCTCGTGCAGATGCGCCAAATCATCCAAAAAGCGGCACCCAGCGCGACGGAGGTAATGAGTTACCAGATACCGACTTTCAAGTTGAATGGCAATTTGGTGCATTTCGCGGGGTTCAAAAAGCATATTGGCTTTTACCCAGGTGCGGCGGGGATTGCTGCTTTTCAGGGCGAGCTGGCGGGGTATAAGAGTGCTAAGGGGTCGGTGCAGTTTCCGCTGGACAAACCGCTGCCGTTGGCTTTGGTTAGGAAGATAGTGAAATTCAGAGTAGAACAGGCGTTAGGCAGAACTTGAGTAAGCAGGTTTAGAATCTTGAATATTAGTGCTCAAATTGGCATCTAGCCGGCGTATTTATTGCCTGAATAGCTATATTATTCATAGTAAATTTTCAACGAAAGCATTGCCTTGATTACCTTCTTCACCTCAAAACACCTCTTCCACGCGCCTGAATACGAGTTCTTCCGGGGCGAACGAGTGGCTTGTTTTGAATCGCCATCTCGGGCGGATTTTGTTCGGACTGAGCTTTTTCAGCGGGGGCATGACATCAGAGAGCCAAGTGTGGACAGCGCTGCGGTGCTGCGGCAAGTGCATTCAGCGCGGTATTTGGCGTTTTTAGAGTCGGCTTGGGCGCAATGGGTGGCTGTGGATGCTGGGAACGCAACGCGCCAGCCATTCCCGTCAGTGTGGCCAGTGCGTACGCTGCGCAGTGATGTGGAACCGCAGAATTTCACGGCGAAGCTGGGGCTGTATTCCATGGACAACGGCACACCAATGGTGGCGGGGACATGGGCGGCGGCTAAGGCTGGGGCGGATGCTGCGGCTAGTGCGGCGGTGCTGGTGTCCGGTGGATCTAACATCAAAGCCGCCCTATGTGCTACCCGCCCACCTGGGCACCATGCGGGGGCGGACTTCATGGGTGGGTATTGTTTTTTGAACAACGCGGCTGTGGCGGCACAAACTTTGCGCAACCAAGGCTTTGCCAAAGTGGCGATTTTGGATGTGGACTACCACCACGGCAATGGCACGCAGAGCATTTTTTACGACCGTGCGGATGTGCTTTTCGTCAGCATCCACGGCGACCCGCGTACGGAGTATCCGTTTTATTTGGGACATGCCGACGAAACCGGTGAAGGTGCGGGGCATGGGTTTAATTTGAACTTGCCACTGCCAGCGGGAAGCTCAAAAGCTGTTTGGTTTGCGGCTTTGGGCACAGCTTGCGAGAAGGTCAAGCAGTTTGATGCGGATGCTTTGGTGGTGTCGCTGGGTTTGGATACGTTTGAGGATGACCCGATTTCGACGTTTGCTTTGAAAAGCAGCGACTTCATTGAATTGGGTGCAGTGCTGAAACAGCTGGGTTTGGCTACGGTGTTTATTTTAGAAGGTGGCTATGCGGCGAAAGAGCTGGGCGTCAATGCGGGGAATGTATTAGCTGGTTTTGAGGCTTGAATAGATCAAATTAATAAATCGAATTAGTAAATCGAATTTGAATAGCCTTATGCAAATTCAACCTAATGCGTTTTCTGCATAGATAACAGCAAACTTGGCCTTGGACAGTTGGGGTGGGGAGTTTTAAGCTTAGCGCTTGAACATTCACTCTAAAGGAAATTTCATGTTGCACCCTAGTACTCATGCCTCTGTCGCTACGAACAACGGCGCACCGACTAACTCCCCTATCCCTTCGTACTTACAAGCTGACAACTTAGGCCCTTGGGGCAATTACATCCAACAGGTTGACCGCGTTGTGCCTTATTTAGGACACCTCGGACGATGGGCGGACACGTTGAAGCGGCCCAAGCGGATTTTGATTGTGGATGTGCCGATTCATATGGACGATGGGTCTATCCGGCATTTTGAGGGTTACCGCGTGCAGCACAACACCTCCCGCGGGCCGGGTAAGGGCGGTGTGCGCTTTCACCAGGACGTGACTTTGTCAGAAGTGATGGCGCTGTCGGCTTGGATGTCTATCAAAAACGCTGCCGTCAACGTGCCCTATGGCGGTGCAAAAGGCGGTATTCGGGTCGACCCCAAAACGCTGTCCATGGGTGAGCTGGAGCGCATGACGCGCCGCTACACCAGCGAGATTGGCATCATCATCGGGCCGACAAAGGACATTCCCGCACCTGATGTGAACACGAATGAGCAAATCATGGCGTGGATGATGGACACGTATTCGATGAACGAAGGCGCGACAGCGACTGGCGTGGTGACGGGCAAGCCGATTCACTTGGGCGGCTCATTGGGTCGCAAAGACGCTACGGGGCGTGGCGTGTTTACTGTGGGCGTAGAAGCGGCGAAGCATATCGGGCTAGAAATAAAGGGTGCACGTATTGCGGTGCAGGGTTTTGGCAATGTGGGCGGGGTGGCTGGGCGGTTGTTTACCGAGGCGGGCGCGAAGGTCGTAGCGGTTCAAGACCATGGCGGCACGATCTACAAAGCTGACGGTTTGGATGTAACAGCGCTCTTAAAACACGTGGGGGAAACGGGCAGTGCTGCCCATTTTTCAGGTGCTGAAACCCTCAAAAACGAGCTGTTTTGGGAAGTGGATTGCGATATTTTGATTCCTGCCGCGCTGGAGTCGCAAATCACCGCCGACAATGCCGGCAAAATCAAAGCCAGAATGGTGATTGAAGGGGCAAACGGTCCGACCACTCCGGCTGCAGACGATATTTTGCAGGAGCGCGGCGTGTTGGTGTTGCCAGATGTGATTGCCAACGCCGGTGGCGTGACGGTGAGCTATTTTGAGTGGGTGCAGGATTTCTCCAGCTTCTTTTGGGATGAAGATGAAATCAACGCACGGCTGGTCAAAATCATGAAAGACGCGTTTGCTGGCGTGTGGGCAGTGGCGCAAGAGCACGCGGTTAGCTTGCGGACGGCGACGTTTATTGTGGCTTGCAAGCGGATTTTGCATGCACGTGAATTGCGCGGTTTGTATCCTTAATTTAAAGGACGTTTGAGCGATTCTGGAATGGGCATGGGCATCACGTCTATGCCCTCCTCCAGCAACTCCATGGTTTGGTCTGGCGTGGCTTGGCCGCGAATGGCGCGTTCGTCGGATTCACCGTAGTGGATTTTGCGGGCTTCAGAGGCGAAGCTGCTGCCCACATCTTCGGTGTTGGCCATGACGTGTTTGGCGACTTCTAGCCAAGCGGCTTGCATGACTTCAGCCACTTCGGGCGACAGCTTTGAGCGTTGAACAACTTGCTGCGTTTGGTGCAATGCGGTTGTTTTGACTGCCAACTCAGTTGAAGTTGAAACTGGGGCGGAATTTGCTTCTGTTTTCGATTCGGTTTTTGATGTTGAAGCCGTTTCAGTGCTCGGTGCGGCAGATTTACCCAAGTTAAAACGTGGTGCGCTCAGCTTTTTGGTGATTTCAGAATTGCCACACATCGGGCATTGCACCAAACTGCGAGCAAGTTGACTTTGAAAGTCCTCTTCCGAGCCGAACCAGCCTTCAAACGAATGCTGTTGGCTGCATTGCAGGTCTAGCACCTTCATAGATCTACTTTCATTGCGCCACTTTCATGCCGCCATATTAAGCCAAGGCAATGTCAGTTGCAGCTACCCATTGCAAAGGCCATGCACCCGAGAGAACGTTTTGCAGCCACAGGGTGCAAGTTAGCGTTTTGGCATCCGTCACCAAACCTTGGCCACACATGGCTAAAAGTTCTTCAGGTGTCGTGGTGAAAACGTCTAAGGATTCGCCATCGTCCAGCTTGCGCTCGCCTAAAGTTAAGCCTTTGGCGAAGTAGATATGCAAAACTTCGTCGGAATAGGCGATCGCCAAGTGCATTTTCCCAGCAAAGGCCCACTGCGTCGCCGAGTAGCCGGTTTCTTCAAGCAGCTCACGCTGACCGCAATATTGTGGGTTTTCACCTGCATCAAGCTTACCCGCGGGGAATTCGACCATGACCTCGCCAACAGGATAACGGTGCTGGCGTTCTAGAACAACACGGCCATCATCCAACAAAGCAATCACAACGACAGCACCCGGGTGAACCACGTATTCACGCGTGGCTTGTTGACCATTGGGCAACAACACCGTATCACGCAAAATGTTTAGGAAACTGCCTTCGTACACCTGCTCACTGCTGATTTTGATCTCAACCAGGTGGTCGTTATTGACGGATTTATTCACGGAGCGTCGTGGTGTTTGAGCAAGTAACGATAAATAAAACCTGGGAAAGCCAAAGTGATGAATAGCGCACCAGTGATGGCATAAAACTCCCACCCCTGCGGTGCAATTTGACCAGCACGGTTTTCAAGCAGCAGGCCTAGCCCACCAGCGATGAAGTAAAAAATAACAAGCTCGAGCAGCCGAATACCCAAAGTTTTGGGTGTTTTCAGCTGAAAAACCATCAGAAAACGCTGTGCTACAAATGGCAGGTTTGCGGCAACAAGGGCAACAAATATCACCAGCCAAATGCTTGCAGATTGAACCATCAGCTGATCAATCGAAAGAGATCAAGAACCTAGGGTTTTGACAATGGCATCAGCGCACAAAGCCATCAAACCACTTGGGAACAAGCCCAAAAGCAGAACCAAAGCGCCGTTGATGGCAAGAACGGTGCGTACATCAGTGCCAGCAGAAACGGTGGTGGCTGTGATCGGTTCGTCAAAGTACATGACTTTAACAACGCGCAAATAATAGAAAGCGCCGATCAAGGACATCATCACCGCAAAAATGGCGAGCGCGATTTGTGGTGTTTGTCCAGAAGATACCAAGGACTGCAGTACCGATAACTTGGCATAGAATCCAACCATAGGCGGAACGCCCGCGAGTGAGAACATGCAAATCGCCATGATGGCGGCGTAGGCTGGGCTGCGCTGGTTGAGCCCAGCTAAGTCGGTGATTTCATCGCTTTCAAAACCCTCACGCGCCAAAATCAAAATCACACCGAAAGTCGCCAATGTGGTCAACACATAGGTGATGACATAAAACATGGACGAACTGTACGCAGTCGTAGCTGACAAGGTGTTGCCATTGACAACGCCCGACAACAAACCAATCAACACAAAACCCATTTGCGAAATGGTGGAGTAAGCCAGCATGCGCTTCAAATTGGTCTGCGCAATAGCTGCCAAGTTACCCACCAATAATGAGCCGACAGCCAAGACAGCTAGCATTTGCTGCCAATCGATAGCGAGTGGCAACATGCCTTCAACCAACAAACGAATGGTGATGGCAAAAGCGGCCAATTTGGGTGCACCACCAATCATCAGCGTCACAGATGTCGGTGCACCTTGGTAAACGTCTGGCACCCACATGTGAAATGGAACAACACCTAGTTTGAAAGCCAAGCCAGCAACGATAAAGACCAAACCAAACACCAAGACTTGGTGTTTGACGTTACCAGAGTTGATGGCTTTGAAAACCGCTGCAATGTCCAAACTTCCGGTGGCACCGTACATCATCGACAAACCGTAAAGCAAGAAGCCGCTGGCCAAAGCACCGAGCACAAAATACTTCATAGCGGCTTCGGAAGCTGTCGCATTGTCACGGCGCAGGGCCACCAAAGCGTAGCTGCTCAGCGTGAGCAACTCCAAACCTAGGTAAATAACGAGAAAATTGCTGCCCGACATCATAATAAACATGCCCAGCAGTGAAAACATACCCAAAGTAAAGACTTCACCGCCGCGCATCATGCCACGATCAGCCGAATAAGGGCGGCCGTACACCAAAGTCACCATCATGGCGACAGCTGCAAAGCATTTGAGCCAATTGGACATGGGGTCACTCACCGTCATGCCACTGAAGCCGTACATGGTTTGGCCACCTGTTGCATACAGCGCTTGCAAAACGGCAACGACACCTAGAGTCAATAAAGTCAAAACATATGTAGCTGTGCGGCGCGGGCTGGTAACGTATAAATCTACCAACGCAATCACACAAGCCATCACCAGCAAGACGATCTCAGGGTAAATAGCGATCAAACTTAATTTATCAATCATTTTTAATGCTTTATTCTTTGAATTTTTCGTTAAATATTAGTGATACGACTTTGATCATTGTAATTTTGACGTTGCCACATGCTTGAGCAAGTCAACAACGGAAGCATCCATCACATCCGTAAATGGTTTTGGATAGACGCCCATCCACAACACCGCTATAGCCAACAAGCTCATCACTAAAAATTCTCTGGCATTGATATCTTGGAGTTCTTTGACGTGGTTATTCGTCACTGGACCCAAGTAAACACGTTTGAACATCCACAAAGTGTAGGCGGCACCAAATATCAAAGCTGTGGCTGCCGCGAAACCAAGCCAGAAGTTAGCTTTGACAGCACCCAAAATCACCATCCATTCACCCACAAAACCAGCAGTGCCCGGCAAACCACAGTTAGCCATGGCAAACAGCAAGGCAAATGCAGTGAACTTAGGCATGGTGTTGACTACCCCGCCGTAGCTGGCAATTTCACGGGAATGCATGCGGTCATACAACACGCCAATGCTCAAAAACATAGCGCCAGAGACAAAGCCGTGCGCAATCATTTGCACCAAACCGCCCGAAACGCCTAAATCATTGAAGATAAAGAAGCCTAAGGTCACAAAACCCATGTGCGCAACGGATGAATACGCCACCAGCTTTTTCATGTCCTGCTGAACCATGGCAACCAAGCCAACGTAGATCACCGCAATCACTGACAAAGCAATGATGAGCCAAGCCCATTCATGCGCGGCATCAGGTGCAATTGGCATAGAGAAACGCAGGAAACCGTAGGCACCCAGTTTCAACATGATGGCAGCCAACACCGCTGAACCACCAGTGGGCGCTTCAACGTGGACGTCTGGTAACCATGTGTGTACTGGCCACATAGGCACTTTGACGGCGAAAGCTGAGAAAAAGGCAAAGAATATCAAAGTTTGAACTGTACCTGACAAAGGTAATTTATGCCAAACCGAAATATCGAAACTTCCGCCTGATTTTGAGTACAAATAAATCAACGCAATCAGCATCAACAAAGAGCCGAGCAAGGTGTATAGGAAGAACTTGAAAGCTGCGTAGATCTTGTTCGGGCCACCCCAAATACCAATGATCAAATACATCGGAATGAGCGTTGCCTCAAAGAAAACGTAGAACAACAAGCCATCTAAAGCACAGAAAACACCAATCATCAAACCGCTCAAAATCATGAACGCACCCATATATTGGTTCACACGGGTGGTGATTGACTCCCAAGATGCAATGATCACAATCACGTTAATGAATGCTGTCAGCAACACAAACCAAAGCGAAATACCGTCTACACCAAGGTGATAATTGACATTGAAAGCGCTAATCCAAGGTGCTTTTTCGACAAACTGCATAGCAGATGTGCCAAGCTTGAAACCGTCGTACAAAGGCAAAGTAACCAACAAACTGACCACAGCGCCTATAAGTGCAAACCAGCGCACAGTTTTGGCTTGGTCGTCACGACCAAAAGCCAACAGAACAACACCAAAGAAAATTGGCATCCAAATTGAAAGACTCAGCAAACCCATATTCTTCTTTTCCTTACGGCTTGATTAAGGTTTCAACCAGACGAAATACGTCATCAACAAAAATACACCAGCAATCATTGAAAATGCGTAGTGGTAGATATAACCTGTTTGGAACTTGCGGGCGATATTTGAAAACACGCGCACAACTTTCCACGAACCATTGACCAAGGTGCCGTCAATAACCGTCTTATCATTTTCCCAAAGCAAACCGCCCAGTTCACGAGCGCCGCGAGCGAGTACGTTTTCATTGAACCAATCTAGGTAATACTTGTTGTCCAGCAAGGTGTAAATTGGCTGCACGTTACGCTTGATAGCCGCAGGCAAAGCTGGATTGATGATGTACATGTAATAAGACATCGCAACACCTGCAACAGCCAAAATGAACGGCAAGGTCGTCAAAGCATGTATCGCCATGGCCATGGGGCCATGAAACGCTTTTGCCAATTCAGTCATCGCATGGTGCTTATCCGCATTAACAAAGATGGCATCTTTGAAAAACGATCCATACAGCATGGGTTCAATTGTGAAATAACCGATAAGTGCAGATGGAATTGCCAAAAGTGCCAGAGGCAGCCAAACAACCCAAGGTGATTCATGTGGTTTACCGCTGTGTACATCATGGTGGCCATGGTCGTCGTGTGCGTCATGATGGGCATCGTGTTCTTCATGATGAGCATCAGGGTTTTGGTCAAATCGCTCCTTGCCATGGAAAACCAAAAAATACATACGGAATGAATAGAAGGCAGTAACAAAGACACCCGCTAATACGGCAAAGTTAGCGAACCCAGCGCCAAACAAATGGCTTTCATGCACGGCTTCGATGATGCTGTCTTTGGAGTAAAAACCAGACAACAGCGGGGTTCCAATCAATGCCAAGGAGCCAACCAGAGAGGTAATCCATGTGACTGGCATGTATTTACGCAAACCTCCCATCCAACGGATATCTTGGTTATGGTGAACACCCATGATCACGGAGCCAGCTGCAAGGAACAACAGAGCTTTGAAGAATGCATGCGTCATCAAATGAAACACGGCTACCGAATAAGCGGAAGCACCTAAAGCTACCGTCATGTAACCCAATTGCGACAAGGTGGAGTAAGCAACCACACGCTTGATGTCGTTTTGAATGATGCCCAGAAAGCCCATAAACAGGGCCGTGATTGAACCAGCAATCATGATGAAGCTAAGCGCAGTGTCGCTTAACTCAAACAAAGGCGACATGCGAGCCACCATAAAGATACCTGCAGTCACCATCGTCGCGGCATGAATCAGCGCAGAAATGGGTGTTGGGCCTTCCATTGAATCTGGCAACCAAACGTGCAAGGGGAACTGTGCACTTTTACCCATGGCGCCAATGAAGAGGCAAACACAAATAACCGTGATCAACATCCAAGATGTGCCTGGGAAGCTGAGCTTTGCCAACTCCCCTGCTTTACCAAAGGCTTCAGTGTAATTTAGCGTACCCGCATAGGCGGCAATCAAACCAATACCTAAGATGAAGCCAAAGTCACCCACACGGTTGACCAAGAAGGCTTTCATGTTCGCAAAAATCGCGGTCGGCTTGTTAAACCAAAAACCAATCAACAAATAAGAAACCAAACCCACAGCTTCCCAACCGAAAAATAACTGCAACATGTTGTTACTCATAACCAGCATCAACATGGAGAATGTGAAAAGCGAGATATAACCAAAAAAGCGGTTGTAGCCTTCGTCTTCTTCCATGTAGCCGATGGTGTAAATGTGCACCATCAACGACACAAACGTGACCACGCACATCATCATGGCAGTGAGGCCATCAACGAGGAAGCCAATTTCCATCTTCAAGCCGCCAACAACCATCCACGTATAAAGCGTTTCGTTAAAGCGGGCTCCAGAATTCACAACACTAAGCAGCGTCATGACCGACAACACGAAAGCCACTGCCACACCTAAGATGGTCAAGGAATGGCTAAGTTTTCGGCCAATCCAATTACCGCCCAAGGCTGTACCAAAAACACCCGCCAATATGGCACCCACCAGCGGTGCCATGGGCACTGCCAAAAGGGTTGTTGCTGAAAGCGTTGCACTCATCGTAATGATCTCTTTTATTCTTTTTTATTTAGTTTCGATTTCTTTGCGGCGTCTTAATATATAGGCGACTAGCCTTTGAGCACATCTAATTCATCAACATTGATACTAGACTTATTTCGGAACAAGAGAACCAAAATGGCCAGTCCGATAGCAGACTCTGCAGCAGCGACTGTCAAAATAAAGAACACAAAAATTTGACCATTCATATCACCCAAGTAATGGGAAAACGCAACGAAATTAGTATTTACTGCCAAGAGCATCAACTCAATCGCCATCAGCAACACAATCAAATTCTTGCGGTTCAAAAATATGCCAATGATTGATAAAGAGAAAAGCATCGCGCCAAGCACTAAAAAGTGCCATAAAGATAAAATCATGCTTTTTTCTCCACAACTGGGGTCACCTTAGCAACCGGCGTATCACCTACAACTTCGGGCGTTAAGATAGGTAAAGCCTCTTGGGTTGCTTTCATTTTGATGACGTTCATACGGTCGCGGGCATTAACTTTGACTTGATCAGCCGCATAGACATATTTACTGTCTTTACGCTGTCTCAAGGTTAGAGCAATTGCAGCAATGATGGCCACCAGCAAGATGACAGCAGCTATTTCTAATGGATATAAATACTGCGTGTAAAGAAGTATGCCCAAATCCTTGGTATTCGAAACATGCACTAATTTATCTGCGTGAGGCGCGGCAGCATTTACCATTTTCGGAATTTCAGTTCCACGGTAGTTGCCGATAAGCACCCAAGACATTTCCAATGCAATGATGGCACCAAAAGCACCGATCAAAGGGAAGTTTTTCCAGAAACCAACCCTAATGCTGTCAATATTGACATCAAGCATCATCACAACAAACAAAAACAGAACCATAACCGCGCCAACGTAAACTAATACGAGTGCAATGGCTAGGAACTCTGCTTGTAGCAACAACCAAATACCGGCCGCCTGGAAAAAAGCAAGCACCAAATAAAGCGCAGCATGCACCGGATTACGTGCAGTAATTACTCGGAATGCTGCGAACAGCATAAGGGCAGAAAACAAATAAAAAAGGCCAGTCTTAACGTCCATGAATCAATTCTTATGTTTTGTATTTTATTAACGGTATTTAGCGTCAGCCACACGATTGGCTGCAATCTCAGCCTCATAGCGATCACCTACAGCCAGTAACATTTCTTTTGTGAAATACAAATCGCCACGTTTTTCACCGTGGTATTCAAAAATATGCGTCTCGACTATGGAATCAACTGGACAGCTTTCTTCGCAAAAGCCACAGAAAATACATTTGGTCAAATCAATGTCATAACGACTAGTGCGACGGCTACCATCTCGACGCACATCTGATTCAATGGTAATCGCCATAGCTGGACAAACGGCTTCACACAGTTTGCAAGCAATGCAGCGCTCTTCACCATTCTCGTAACGGCGCAACGCGTGGAGCCCGCGAAAACGTGGGCTAAGCGGTGTTTTTTCCTCTGGGAATTGAACGGTAATTTTGCGACGGAACATGTATTTTCCGGTCAAAACCATACCTTTGAATAACTCAACAAGCATGAAGCTTGAGACGAAATCCCATACTGAAAAAGAACGGCTTTTGAGGGGTGTAGTTACTGTAGACATTGACTTCACCTTACTTCCAAATATTCCAAGAAGTCTGCATCCAAGCGCCGACTACGACCAGCCAAACAAGAGTCACAGGGATAAAAATTTTCCAACCCAAACGCATGATTTGGTCATAGCGATAACGAGGAAACGTCGCTCGAACCCAAATGAACAAGGTCACAACAAAAAATGTTTTTGCACCTAACCACAACCAACCTGGAATCCAATCTAAAGCAGCAATTGGAGACAACCAGCCACCCAAAAACATGATGACAGCCAAAATAGAGACCAACCACATATTGGCGTACTCAGCCAAATAGAACATCGCGTACGACATACCTGAATACTCAACCATATGACCGGCAACGATTTCAGACTCGCCTTCAACCACGTCAAATGGATGTCTGTTAGTTTCTGCTAAGCCAGAAATAAAGTAAACAACGAAAATTGGCAACAAAGGCAACCAGTTCCAAGACAAGAAATTCAAACCCATAGTAGCAAATGTGCCTTTGCCTTGAGAAATGACGATGTCTGTCATATTCAAACTTGCAGAAACCATCAGTACGATGACCAAGCAAAAGCCCATAGCAATTTCATAGCTAACCATTTGCGCGGAAGCACGCATAGCTCCTAGAAATGCATACTTTGAGTTTGATGCCCATCCAGCAATAATCACACCGTAAACCTCGAGCGAGGTAATTGCCATAACAAATAGCAGGCCAGCATTAATATTTGACAAGGCGACTTCAGGACCAAAAGGAATCACAGCCCATGCAGCCAAAGCTGGCATGATGGTCATGATAGGGCCGAGCAAAAACAAACCTTTATTAGCAGCAGCAGGAACCAAAATTTCTTTTGTTAACAGCTTCAAAGCATCTGCTATAGGTTGCAACAAACCTAAAGGACCTACACGGTT
This sequence comes from Polaromonas sp., assembly GCA_013298815.1. Lineage (GTDB taxonomy): Bacteria > Pseudomonadota > Gammaproteobacteria > Burkholderiales > Burkholderiaceae_C > Aalborgiella. Next base: position 13,272 of record JAAFJF010000048.1, read on the forward strand.
AGGCCCCAAACGAATTTGAATCCAGCCAATCAGCTTACGCTCCCACAAAGTCAAGTAAGCCACTGCACCCATTAGAGGCAGCACAACAACCATAATTTTTATGAGAATCCACAAAATTGGCCACACTGTTGCTGACCACCATGCGGCAGCAAATAGGCCTAGGCCACCGTTGTAAATAGCATCAATCATGCATTCACCTCTAGTGGCGTATTGAGAGTTGATCTTGCATCTGCTGTCATTTGTAACGAACTTGCACGACGAACAATGCCGTCTATTTGGTAAATGGTGGCAGTGACTGGCTGAATATTTGTTTCTGAAATATCAATCGTCACATTTGCGGCTTTAGCTGAGTTACCTAATTTTTCAACCGGAATACCACCTAAAGCAGCAGATTGACCTGTCAGCTTATGAAGCACATCGGTTGACGCATCAAAATCAAAACCAGGCAAATCGAGCATATTTGCTAAAACGCGGAGCACTTTCCATGCTGGACGGGTTTCAGCCAAAGGTTTCACGACGGCATGGAAGCTTTGCAAACGCCCTTCTGCGTTGACGTACGAACCAGATGTTTCGGTAAACGGAGAAATTGGCAAGATCACATCACAGAAATCCATATTCGCTTTGAAAGGATTCATGCTCACGACCATTTGAGCCTGACCCAGCACTGCTTTCGCCTTCGCACCAGCCGCAGAGTCGAACTCAGGTTCGTTATTCAGCAAAATCACTGCTTTTAAACCACCAGCCAGCATTTGACCCGCATTTAAACCACCTTGCGCAGGCTGCGCACCAGCCCATTGCGCGCCGACAGTATTACCAGCCTCAGTCAGATAACCCACGCTAGCACCCGTCTGCTGTCCAATCCAGTTAGCGAGCGCCAATAAGCTAGAAGCTTGTGGATGGTGTGCAGCGGCGTTGCCTAACAGTATTGCTTTACGCTCGCCGCTGAGCATAGAAGCTGCAATACTCTTTGCAGCTTCAGTTGCGGATACTGCTACTGGCGCATCGATTCCTTTTGATGCAGCAACAGCGGCAGCAACTTCAGCGAGTGCCTTAGACCAATGCGAAGAACTCAAAAAATACGCATTAGCCGGCGTATATGTTGCATCAATAGCTATTGAATTTATAGCATTTACATCACAACCCTTGCGAACTGCTTGTCGAATCCGTTGTGCAAACAAAGGATGATCTTTACGAATGTTTGAGCCAACAATCAGTGCACGATCAAGGTTTGACAATGATGAAATAGACGTACCCAACCAACGAACCTGTCCAGCTGGTTCAAATTCAGCATGACGCAAACGGTAGTCAATGTTATCGCTACCCAAACCACGCATCAAACCAGCTGCCAAGAACAGCTCTTCCACGGTAGATTGCGGGCTGACCAAAGCGCCTAAGCTGGCCGCGCCATGGTCTGCTTTGATTTGCTTCAAACCATTTGCTACGTATTCAAGGGCAGTTTGCCAATCAACCGTTTTCCATTCGCCGCCATGTTTGATCATAGGTGCGGTTAAACGCTCGGTCGAATTCAGTGCTTCGTAGGAGAAACGATCACGGTCGGAAATCCAGCATTCATTGACTTCCTCGTTTTCTAGAGGCACGACTCGCATCACTTTGTTATTCTTAACTTGCACAATGAGGTTAGCACCAGTCGAATCATGTGGGCTCACAGATTTACGACGACCCAATTCCCAAGTACGGGCACTGTACCTGAAGGGCTTGCTGGTCAATGCGCCAACTGGGCAAATATCGATCATGTTGCCTGAAAGTTCTGAATCAATCGTTTGACCCAAGAACGTTTCAATTTCAGCATGCTCACCACGGTGTGACATGCCCAATTCCATCACGCCAGCAACTTCTTGTCCAAAACGAACGCAGCGTGTGCAGTGGATGCAACGGCTCATTTCTTCCATGCTGATTAACGGGCCAACATCTTTATGGAACACAACACGCTTTTCTTCTTCGTAGCGCGAAGTTGAGCCGCCATAACCCACAGCTAGATCTTGCAGCTGACACTCGCCACCCTGGTCACAGATTGGGCAATCCAATGGGTGGTTAATCAGCAAAAACTCCATGACTGATTGTTGTGCTTTGATGGCCTTTTCGCTCTTGGTGCGAACAATCATGCCCTGTGACACTGGTGTCGCGCAGGCAGGCATAGGCTTTGGCATTTTTTCCACGTCAACCAGGCACATACGGCAGTTAGCTGCGATACTTAGTTTCTTGTGATAACAAAAGTGCGGAATATACGTGCCGGCTTGCTCAGCGGCGTGCATGATCATGCTGCCTTCTAGAGCTTCTACTTTTTTGCCGTCGAGTTCAATTTCTACCATGGTATTTCTATTCTTTGATCTTGGACTTAGACGTAAGCCGGAACCATGCACGTCTTATGTTCGACGTGGTATTCAAATTCATGCCTGAAATGCTTGATCATTGCGCGTACTGGCATCGCCGCAGCGTCACCTAACGCACAAATGGTGCGCCCTTGGATATTATCGGCAACCGAGTTCAGCATATCCATGTCGTCCGGACGCCCCGCCCCAGTCTCAATACGATCAACCATACGCGACAGCCAACCGGTGCCTTCACGACAGGGTGTACATTGGCCACAGGACTCATGCATGTAAAAGTAGCTCAAACGTTGCAAGCTTTTCACCATGCAACGGCTGTCATCCAAGACGATAACCGCACCTGAACCCAGCATAGAGCCCGCTTTGGCGATTGAGTCATAGTCCATGGTGCATTCCATCATGATGGATGCTGGCAACACAGGAGACGAAGAACCGCCAGGAATAACTGCCTTGAGTTGACGACCGCCACGGACACCACCAGCGAGTTCTAACAACTTAGAAAACGGTGTCCCCATCGGAATTTCATAATTACCAGGTCGCTCAACATCACCACTGACTGAGTAAAGCTTGGTGCCACCATTGTTGGGCTTGCCGCACGCCAAATAAGCACCACCACCATTACGGATGATCCATGGTACAGCGGCAAATGTTTCCGTGTTATTGATCGTTGTTGGCTTGCCATACAAACCAAAGCTTGCAGGGAACGGCGGCTTGAAACGAGGTTGACCTTTTTTGCCTTCAAGAGACTCTAGCAAGGCTGTTTCTTCACCGCAAATATAGGCACCAAAACCGTGGCTGGCATGCAACTGGAAGTTGAAGCTGCTACCTAAGATTTTGTCACCCAAATAGCCGGCTGCACGCGCTTCTTTAAGGGCTTCTTCGAAACGCTCATAAGTCGCGAAAATTTCGCCATGAATGTAGTTATAACCAACGCTGATACCCATGGCATAAGCGGCAATGATCATGCCCTCAATCACGATATGTGGATTGAATTGCATGATATCGCGGTCTTTACAAGTACCCGGCTCACCTTCGTCCGAATTGCAAACGAGGTATTTTTGTCCCGGGAATTGACGCGGCATGAAGCTCCACTTCAAACCCGTCGGGAAACCTGCACCACCACGACCGCGCAAAGCCGATTCTTTAACGGTAGCAATAACCTGGTCTTGTGTGAGGCCTTCGCCGCCATCTAACGCCAAAATTTTGCGCAACGCTTGGTAACCGCCGCGTGATTCGTAGTCTTTGATGCGCCAATTCTTACCATCCAAACCAGCCATAATTTGTGGCTCAATGTGGCGACCGTGGAATGATGTCTCGTTGCCCGTTGCAGCAAACTGGCTCAGTACTTGTGCGGTGCTCATGCCTGATCCTTTGCACTACGGAGACCATCTACCAACTGGTCAAGCTTGTCATTAGTCATAAAACTGCACATGGTTCTGTCATTCACCAACATCACGGGCGAATCTGCGCAAGCACCCAAACATTCACTTTGCTGCAAGGTAAACAAGCCATCTGCTGTTGTTTCGCCCATTTTGATACCTAGTTTGCCCTCAAGATACTGCAATGCCTTGCTGCCATCGCGCAATTGGCATGGCAGATTGGTGCACACATTGAGTTTGAACTTTCCGCAGGGGTGCTGGTTGTACATGTTGTAGAACGTGGTCACTTCGTGCACGGCCATAGGTGACATGCCCAAGTAATCCGCTACAACTTTTTCGCTTTCAGCGCTAACGTAGCCTAATTCTTGCTGCACGATGGCCAAACAGGCCATCACGGCAGATTGCTTTTGATCCGCTGGGAATTTAGCAACTTCTTTTGCAAATCGTGCAATCACCGGTCAATCTCCCCAAACACAATATCCATGGTGCCAATGATGGCGACGGCGTCAGCAATCATGTGACCTCGAGCTAATTCGTCCATAGCTGCTAGATGAGCAAAGCCAGGAGCGCGAATTTTCAAACGGTAAGGTTTGTTCGCACCGTCGCTGACCATATAAATACCAAACTCACCCTTTGGATGCTCTACGGCAGCATATGCTTCGCCTTCAGGCACGCAAAAACCTTCAGTGAACAATTTGAAATGGTGAATCAACTCTTCCATGTTTGATTTCATGGATTCACGGCTAGGCGAAGCTACTTTGTGGTTATCCGTAATCACAGGACCTGGGTTCGCACGCAACCAATCAACACATTGCTTCATGATGCTGTTGGATTGCTTCATCTCTTCCATACGCACCAAATAGCGGTCGTAACAATCGCCGGTCACACCAACTGGAACATCAAAATCTAACTTGTCGTAGACATCGTAGGGTTGAGTCTTACGCAAATCCCACGCAACGCCTGAACCACGCAACATGGGTCCAGTAAAGCCTAAATTCATAGCCCGCTCTGGTGAAACGATACCCACACCCACGGTACGCTGTTTCCAAATACGGTTTTCCGTCAACAACGAATGATATTCAGCTAAATTTGCCGGGAAACGCTGTGTAAAGTCATCAATAAAATCAAGCAAAGAACCATTTCTGTTGTGATTCATGCGCTCCATTGATTTTGTATTGCGCACTTTGCTAGCCTTGTACTTAGGCATTGTCTCTGGCAAGTCGCGGTAGACACCACCCGGACGGAAGTAAGCCGCATGCATGCGCGCGCCGCTGGCCGCTTCATACATGTCAAACAAGTCTTCACGCTCACGGAAGGCGTACATGATCATGGTCATCGCGCCGCAATCCAGCGCATGTGTTCCCACCCACATCAAATGGTTCAACAAACGCGTAATTTCGGAATACATCACGCGTATGTATTGCGCACGAATAGGCACTTCAATGCCCATCATCTTCTCGATGGCGAGGCAATAAGCATGCTCATTGCACATCATGGACACGTAATCCAGCCTGTCCATGTACGGCAGCGATTGCATGTAGGTTTTGTTTTCCGCCAATTTTTCGGTTGCACGGTGTAGCAAACCAATATGAGGATCTGCTCGTTGAATCACCTCACCATCAAGCTCCAACACCAAGCGCAGCACACCGTGCGCTGCAGGATGTTGTGGCCCAAAATTTAGCGTGTAGTTTTTTATTTCTGCCATATTTTTTGACATTCACAGGTACCAACCGTTAACAGCGGTAAACGGTGGTTAGTGCTGGCCTCCGTAATTTGCTTCACGAATAATTCGTGGGGTAATTTCACGCGGTTCAATTGTCACAGGTTGGTAAATCACGCGCTTAAGTTCGGCGTCGTACCGCATTTCAACATGACCAGAAATCGGAAAATCTTTACGGAAGGGATGACCAATGAAACCATAATCCGTCAAGATGCGACGTAAATCAGTGTGACCTTCAAAAATAATACCAAACAAGTCGAACGCCTCACGCTCAAACCAATTGGCTGCATTCCAAATTTCGCTTAAAGAAGCAACTATTGGCATAGTGTCATCTTTGGCAAACACTTTCAAGCGCACGCGTTGATTTAAAGTTATTGACAACAACTGAGAGACGACGCAATAACGAGCCCCCTCGTAAGCACCTTCTTTGTACTCCGAAAAATCAACGCCACACAAGTCAATCAACTGCTCAAACTGGCAGCCCGGTGCGTCACGCAGTTGCAGTGCTACATCAAGATAGTCTGCAGCATCAACCACGATACAAACCTCTCCCAAAGCAACATCAACGCGCTTAGCTTTCTCGCCAAGCACAGCTTGCAATGTACTTTTCAACGCTTCTGGATTTACGGCAAATGCAGTCATCTCGGTTTAATCCTATATTCCGTCACTTGATTCCGTCAGTTAAACACGAGCAATCGTCTGAGTCCGACGAATTTTTTGCTGCAATTGAATGATGCCGTAAAGCAATGCCTCTGCCGTAGGTGGGCAGCCAGGCACATAGACATCGACTGGCACGATGCGGTCACAGCCGCGCACCACCGAATAACTGTAATGATAATAACCACCACCGTTGGCACAAGAACCCATAGAAATTACCCAACGCGGCTCACTCATCTGATCGTAAACTTTGCGCAGAGCGGGTGCCATTTTGTTGCACAGCGTACCGGCAACAATCATTAAATCTGCCTGACGTGGACTGGCACGAAAGACTTCAGCACCAAAGCGACTGATGTCGTAGCGAGCTACTGAAGCGTGAATCATCTCCACAGCACAGCAAGCCAAGCCAAACGTCATAGGCCACAAAGAGCCAGTCTTTGCCCAATTAACCACCGAGTCGTAACTCGTGGTCATAAAGCCTTCTTTAAAAACGCCTTCAATAGCCATGTTTTATCCCAAATAGCGTGCCGTTATTTCAGCCAATTTAATTACTGCGATTACTCCCAGTCCAACGCGCCTTTTTTCCACATGTAGACAAAGCCCACAACAACGATTGTCAAGAAAGTTAAAACCTCAAGAAACCCAAGCAATCCAACCTCCTTGAGAGCTGCAGCCCAAGGGAAAAGAAATGCGATTTCGAGGTCAAACAGTATAAAAAGGATAGCGATAAGGTAATAGCGTACGTCAAACTTCATACGCGCGTCTTCAAAGGCTTCAAAACCACACTCGTAGGGTGAGTTTTTAGCAGGATCGGGTTTGTTTGGCCCCAATATATAGCCTAAAACCTGAGGAACGATGCCGACGGCAACACCAACCAGAATAAACAATAAAACGGGAAGATATTGGCTGATGTCCATTTTTGGGTATTCTTTTTTGATTCACAAGCCCTGAAGCTTTGAATGTTTACTTTAAAAACTTAAAGAGACTCAATATTTGGTGCCGTCGGCGAGACTCGAACTCGCAAAGCTTTCGCCACTACCACCTCAAGATAGCGTGTCTACCAATTTCACCACGACGGCTATTTATTTATTCAGAAAATTAGAGGTAGCCAAATCCGTTTGAACGTGGCTTATACACTCCCTGATTTATCTAGTAGTTTACCCCGAAACTGAGCTGCTTTTCAGCGGATACAGAGGCTATTTTCGCAATTCTGCAGCTAAATAATGACGTTGATCAATTACTTGGTAGGAATTTGCGTTGCAGGCTTGCCTGCATCCACTGGCACGGCAACTGCAGGCGTCGCTGGCGCATCAGTCTTATTGTCTGGAATTTGAGCCGCTGGGGTTGCGGGCGCTGCTGGTACGGGAGCCACAACCGCAGCACCGTCTAAAACGCTGCCAGATGACGCAGGACGCAAATTACCAAAATATGACAACGCCATCGTGCAAACAAAAAACACAGCAGCCAAACCAGACGTTGCACGCGACATGAAGTTAGCACTACCACTAGCCCCAAACAAACTGCCAGAGCCACCACTGCCGAATGCAGCCCCCATATCCGCGCCCTTACCGTGTTGAACCAGTATCAACCCGATCATGGCGATCGCAGATAACATTTGCGCAATCAAAACTAATTTTAAAACGATACTCATTTACTTACTCCTAATTTAGTAGCAGCTTAGGCAGATAAAACGCCGGCTGCAGCAATAATTGATAAAAAATCCATGGCTTTAAGTGACGCACCACCAATCAAACCACCGTCAATGTCTGGCTGTGCTAGCAAAGTCGCTGCATTCAAAGCATTCATGCTACCACCGTACACAATTTGAATACGATCCGCTTGTTTGCTGGCTGCATTCAATTGGGCTCGCAACAAGGCATGCACAGTCTGCGCTTGCTCGGGTGTAGCGGTTTTACCCGTTCCAATCGCCCAAACCGGCTCATAAGCCAACACGATTTCGCTGATGCAATGGCCGTTGGTATGAATCACTGCCGCCAATTGGCGTTTCACGACTTCCTCTGTTTTTCCCGCCTCGCGCTCGGCTAAAGTTTCACCTATACAAACAATAGGCGTTATGCCTGCAGCCAAGGCAACTTGTGCTTTTTTAGCCACCAAATCATCGGTTTCACCATGAAACTGGCGACGCTCTGAGTGACCGACAATAGCGTAACGCACGCCAAAGTCTTTCAACATCGTTGCCGACACTTCACCCGTAAACGCACCGGACTCTTGGCTAGACACGTCTTGGGAACCCAAATCGATACCACTTTTGGTACAAAGCTGCTGCATTTGCGCTAAATATACTGATGGCACGCACAAGGCGACGTCACATTTAGACGGCATCCGAACATGCATACCCGCGTCCAAAGCCGCAACCAAAGCCGAATTAGCTGCTAAGCTACCATTCATCTTCCAATTACCTGCAATGAGTGTCTTTTTCATGGTCATTTCACCTCTTGTCGCATCAAGATTGCCAATCCAAAACCAGCTTACCTACATGCTGATTGGACTCCATCAAGCTATGCGCTTGCGCAGCAGCATCGGCCTGGCTGGTTGAAAAAACCGTATGAATCACTGGTTTGATCGCGCCATTTTCCAACAGCGGCCAAACGGTTGTACGCAAAGCTTGTGCGATTGCCGCTTTGAAAGCAACAGGGCGTGGGCGCAATGTTGAACCCGTGATGGTCAAACGCTTGCGCAAAACCATACCGGCGTTGAATTCACTCTTAACGCCACCCTGCACCGCGATGATGACCAAGCGGCCATCTTCTGCCATGCATTCGACTTCTTTGGCAATATAGCTCCCAGCAACCATGTCCAGAAAAACATTCACGCCCTTGCCGTCTGTAATTCTTTTCACTTCAGCGGCAAAGTCATGCGTTTTGTAGTTGATGGCGTGGTCTGCACCTAGCTTGATACAAGCCGCGCATTTGTCGTCACTGCCAGCGGTTGCAATGACAGTAGCACCAAGTGCTTTAGCCATTTGAATCGCTGTGACGCCAATGCCGCTGGTACCGCCTTGCACCAAAAACGTCTCCCCTGCTTGCAAGCGAGCGCGGTCAAACACGTTGCTCCAAACGGTGAAAAACGTTTCTGGCAATGTCGCCGCTTCAATATCCGTCAATCCCTTTGGAATCGGCAAACACTGAGCGACAGGTGCAACGCAAAACTGCGCATAACCACCGCCAGCCACTAAGGCACAAACACGATCACCGACCTTAAGCCCACTCTCAGCCATGGCAGCCGCATCGCCACTGACTATGGCACCCGCTACTTCCAAGCCAGGAATATCCGAAGCGCCAGGTGGCACAGGGTAATTTCCGGTACGTTGCAGCACATCTGGGCGGTTGATACCGCTTGCGGAAACCGTTATCAACAACTCGCCCGTACCTGCTACTGGCGTCGCACGTTCAGCCAGACGCAGTACGTCCGGCGCACCGAAGGAGGTAATTTCAAAGGCTTTCATTCGAGCTTGAATAAAATTGGTTTAAAAACTAAAATAATTCGTCAAATAAGGCTTTAGCCGGCGTATTTACTGCCTAAACAGCTATAAATTTTATAGCGAAAGCCCATACTCAACTCTTTATCAAGCCTGCTCAGGACGCTCCATCAAAGCCTTCATAGACAATTTCACGCGCCCTTTTTCGTCGGTTTCCATGACTTTGACTTTGACGATTTGACCTTCTTTGAGGTAATCCGTCACTTTTTCAACACGTTCATGTGCGATTTGGCTGATGTGCAGCAAACCGTCTTTACCAGGTAACAGGTTGATCAAAGCGCCGAAATCTAAAATCTTGGTCACTGGACCTTCATAGATCTTGCCGATTTCAACTTCAGCGGTAATCTGCTCAATGCGGCGTTTCGCCTCGTCAGCTTTTGCGCCATCAGTCGCTGCGATGGTGATCGTACCGTCTTCGTTGATGTTGATTTGGCAACCGGTTTCTTCAGTCAAAGCACGAATAACAGCGCCGCCCTTGCCGATCACGTCACGGATTTTTTCCGGATTGATCTTCATAGTGTACAGCTTGGGTGCAAAGTTAGACACTTCGGTCTTGGCTTCTCCCATAGCCTCTTGCATTTTGCCCAAGATGTGGATTCGCGCCTCTTTGGCCTGTGCCAATGCAACTTGCATGATTTCCTTGGTGATACCCTGGATTTTGATGTCCATTTGCAAGGCGGTGATACCGTTGGTTGTACCTGCCACTTTAAAGTCCATGTCACCCAAATGGTCTTCGTCGCCCAAAATGTCGGTCAACACCGCAAAACGGTTGCCGTCTTTGATCAAACCCATGGCGATACCAGCAACGTGCGCTTTCAAAGGCACGCCTGCGTCCATCAAAGACAAGCAGCCGCCGCAGACGGATGCCATTGAAGACGAGCCGTTAGATTCGGTGATTTCAGACACCACACGCATGGTGTACGGGAATTCTTCTTTGGATGGCAACACAGCAATCAATGCACGCTTAGCCAAACGACCATGGCCGATTTCGCGACGTTTTGGCGTACCAACGCGGCCTGTCTCGCCCGTGGCGAACGGAGGCATGTTGTAGTGCAACATGAAGTTGTCTTCAAAGTCGCCAGACAAGGCATCAATGCGCTGTGCATCACGCTCGGTACCCAATGTCGTCACAACCAAAGCCTGTGTTTCACCACGGGTAAACAGGGCAGACCCGTGGGTACGTGGCAGCACGCTGTTGCGGATTTCAATCGCACGAACAGTGCGTGTGTCGCGGCCGTCAATGCGTGGCTCGCCTGCCAAAATTTGGCTGCGAACGATTTTGGCTTCGATTTCAAACAACAAGCCTTCAACAGCGACTTTGTCAAACTCAGTGCCTTCTGCTTTGAGGGCAGCCATGACTTCAGAGTAAGCTGTGCGGCAAGCTTGTGTGCGCGCTTGTTTGTTGCGGATTTGGTAAGCCGCTACGAGTTTGTCTTTCGCGAAAGCGTCTATTTTTGCGATTAACGGCTCGTCTTTAGCGGGTGCTTTCCAGTCCCAGACGGGTTTGCCAGCGTCACGCACCAAGTCGTGAATCGCGTTGATGGCTATATTGCCTTGCTCGTGGCCAAAAACGACCGCACCAAGCATGATTTCTTCACTGAGCTGCTGCGCTTCTGATTCAACCATCAACACGGCTGATTCTGTACCAGCAACAACCAAGTCCATGATAGAGTTCTTACGGGCTGTTTGGCCCGGATTCAAGACGTATTCGCCGTTGACATAACCCACGCGAGCCGCGCCGATTGGGCCGCTGAATGGGATGCCGCTAACTGACAATGCCGCGCTAACTGCGATCAAAGCTGCGATGTCAGCGTCAACTTCTGGATTCAAAGAGACGGTGTGCACCACAACGTGCACTTCGTTAAAGAAGCCTTCTGGGAACAGTGGGCGAATTGGGCGGTCAATCAGTCGGCTGGTGAGTGTTTCAAACTCGCTAGGACGACCTTCGCGCTTGAAAAAGCTGCCTGGAATTTTGCCAGCGGCGTATGATTTTTCAAGATAATCAACGGTTAAAGGGAAGAAATCTTGCCCTGCTTTGCCTTCGGTTTTACCGACGACGGTAGCCAAAACCACAGTGCCATCCATGTCCAACAGCACAGCGCCGCTAGATTGACGAGCGATTTCGCCGGTTTCCATGGTGACTGTGTGCTGGCCCCACTGGAATGTTTTCGATACTTTTTTGAACATTGTCATTTTGTAGCTCCTATAAAAACAAGCAATTCAAGCTGAATTGCGACACATCAGAGCAGAAACCATGAACACAATGCCATTCCAAAAAACTTCTATAAATCAATGACTTAGACAATTTTTTGGAATGACACAGCTCGTATTCTCTACTTTCTTCTCTGAAACAAAAATGCCTGAGTAAATAGTACTAAGTAGTACTAACTCAGGCATGTTTTCATTATTTAAACAATGAAAATTACTTTAGCAAACCTGCTAAATAAAGCTTATCTACGCAGACCCAATTTGGCAATCAACGCAACATAACGGTTGTGGTCTTTGCGATTCAGATAAGCCAACAAGCTCTTACGGCTGTTGACCATACGCAGCAAACCGCGACGTCCGTGGTGGTCTTTAGCGTGCAACTTGAAATGAGGGGTGAGTTCGTTAATGCGAGCGGTCAACAAAGCCACTTGAACTTCGGTGCTACCTGTATCGTTAGCGCTACGCGCGTTGGCTTTTACAACTTCAGCCTTAATCGATGATGCGATCATTTTGGACTTCCTATATTTTAATGATGACTTGCGTTAGATGCTGGAACTGCGACTAACGTGTGCCTCGCAACATGCAAAGCCATTCGATTATACCTCGAAATAGCTTTGCTAAATGCCTATATTCGGCAGGATTTACTTGGCTTTAGCGGTCGCGCCAGTTGAGCCGCCACCACTTCCACCGTTACGCATGGTTTTAAAGAACTCAGATGAATTTGGGTCAAGTACCAAAACATCGCTTTTCTTGCTGAAACTGGCCTTGTAAGCGTCTAAACTGCGGTAAAACTGGGCAAATTGAGGGTCGCGACCAAAAGATTCTGCATATATGGCAGCTGCTTTAGCGTCGCCCTCACCCTTCACCTTTTGCGCATCACGGTAGGCTTCAGCTACCAACACATCACGCTGGCGGTCGGCATCTGCGCGAATTTTTTCGCCTTCAGCGCCACCGGTTGAGCGTAGTTCATTGGCAACTTGTTGACGCTCGGATTTCATACGCTGATAAACCGAATCCGCCACAGAAGCAGGAAAGTCCACCCGTTTGATGCGCACATCTACAATTTCAATGCCGAATGTCTTGGCATCGTCTACCAAACGCTGCTGAACGCCTTGCATGATTTTGTCACGGTCAGTTGATAAAACGTCCTTCACAGTGCGCTTGGTCACTTCA
>JAAFJF010000049.1 GCA_013298815.1 Polaromonas sp.
TTTATTCAAAATCTGAGGGGGGGGGGTAGCTATGATAAGCTGGTTTTCAGGCAATAATTAGGTGCAAATTGTTACGTATCTGTTTGTTGTCTTTGTTTTTACTTTTTCGTCTATTCTTGGAATCTCTCATGTCTTTGTCTCGCACCTTTACCTTGACCACAATAGCTGTTGTTTTAGTTAGCATGTCGCTTACAGGTTGCGGCACTCTAACCGGCATCCCTGCCCACGGTGGTGGCAAACGTTATGCCGAAGAGCAACGTTTAGTTTCAGCCAGTATCCGTGCAGCACTGAAAGATATTGACGTTACATCTTTAAAAGGCAAACGTGCTGCCTTGGTGTTTGACATCGTGGCCGACGAAGGTGGCGGCAACATGGCAGGGGGTCGTATTAACCCTGGCATGCTCTTTAGTATTGGCACCATGATGAGTCCAGTGACTTCAACGACAAGTGCTTTTCAAATCTTTAACCTGGCTGAAGGTGGTGCAAACTACAGCAATACGGGCGGTGGATCTAGTTCCAATGCTTCTACAGTAACCGTTACCAACGGCACGGGTTCAAACTCAGGCTCATCCTCTGGTACAAATACGGGTTCGGGTACAAACACCTCGACGGGGACAAGTAGCGGCACGAATACCAATACTGGCACATCCAGCGGTACAAATACAAGTACAGGCACAAACACCAGTTCAGGTACAAATACCGCAACCACTGGCGGGACGACCACCACAGGTGGCTTTGACCAAACAGGCGGTAGTACGGGAAGTGGCACAAACACGGGTACGTCCAGCGGTTCAGGCACGACGACAGGTACAAACAGTAATACAGGCTCCAACACTAGCACCGGCACAACTTCTGGCACAAATACGGGCACTAACACCAGCTCAGGTTCAAACACCGGCACGAACAGCGGTACTAACAGCAACAACAGTACAGCGACATCAACTCAAAGCGGTGGCGGCAGCAACAACAGCAGCACAGCGGGTGGCTACAACACCAACCGCCAAACCTTAAGTCAAAGCCCAACCAGCACAGAAACCCAAACCAAGGGCACTCACAAAGACCAAACCTTCTCCTTAGCCTACAAAGGCCTAGGTGAATACCAAAATATGGCCGTTCCTAAGTCTGACGCAACGCTACTCATGGGCTTGGTGCGCAATTACCTTTTGTTCAGTGGTGTTACGCCTACTGTACCAACTGACCCAAAAGCCGATGTATTGGTTTATGTCACCGTGGACGTGTTTGGAACGGTTCGCAGCCGCTTTGATGCCTTAGCCTACAACAACGAAACCGTCAAAGCCGAAACCAGCTTTGAGATCAGCGCGTTTGACAAAGAAGGCAAGATGATCATGAAGCCTACGGTTGCCAACCGCGAAGCCCAATACCGTGAGCACTATTTGATGTGGGCAGGCCCGTTTGTAAGCACAGAGCGCGTTATGCCAGGAACAGGCTTGTTAGTAGACTTTACAGATGTAGATGGCACAAAAGCCAATTACAACCCGAAAGAGCCGGTGAGTGCGTTTTACCCAATGGGAAAGAACTAAATTTACTATGATTTTTATAGCTGCTTAGGCAATAAATACGCTGGCTACAGGTTAAAAATGACATCAAAATCGACATTTAAACTTACCTTCACTGCCTTAGCAGTTAGCGCCAGCCTGAGCGTCTTTGCTCAGTACAACCCCAATATCCAGCAAAACTTCCAGCCTAATCAGAACGCAGGGTTTCAAGACGCGCAAAACTATATGTCTGGCGTAGCTGCCGCCTCTGCTGCCAGCGCTGCAGCTACGTACCAAAACCCATCAGCCCAATTCTTGCAGTCATCCGCGCCGGCAAATACGTTTGGTCAATCCGGTAGTGGTTATACCAACGATGGTACGTTGTTCATGGGCGGGCAGCGCATTGGTAATCCACATCAAATATTGCATGATGCAGAAGTTCCATCTCTTATCGGTATCACTGCTGTGCGTTACAGCTTCACAGATGTACCAACTTATGGCCAAGGAACACTAGCCCAAATTCAAACGGATATGGCGAATGCGCCGATCACAAACGACCCCACACGCATGTTCAGTCGTTTGTACCTCACCACTACAAACCCTTATGTCCAAGGTGTTGCTACACCACATAACAATTACCAAACTTACGAAGGTATTCTTACCAGTGCCAGTGCGGCGAGTTACCAGTTAACGGCTGCAGATGATGGCAAGATGTATGCGTTTAAAACCTTGAGTGCGCCGAATCAGCAGTCAATGAATATTCTGATCAAGGAGTTACCCAATACCAGCCAGTTCAAGGGCTCGACAGACTTGAAAGGTGGCGCTACAGGAGTGCATGTGACCCAAAACGGCGATGCTGCCGCTCTATCGGCCTATATGTCCACACTCAAACCTTATGACTTTAGCTGGCGTGCTGCACTTGCACCCTATGCCAATGATCCTAATACGGGGGCATTTGTAGCAAACTGGGTCATGGGTAGCCATCAAGTGCAGGCTTATCAATTGGGTATGCAAAACCAATCTGCGCAAACGGGTAATGAAGCTTTTGGTGTGTTGGCTTGGGATGCGAACCAAAACAAGTATGTGATGTTAGATCCGACCAATGTGCAAGCAGGGGCAAACAATATCACTGGTAATATGCCTACGCTAGGAAATAATCAGTTTGGGTTCTTTGGGATGCATACGCATTCGGGCAGTGCTACGCCGAGTGGACAAGACTATGCGATGACGCAGCAGCTTGGCTTGGATCAGATGGTGATTGGGACGAATGGCACGACAGCCATCATGACGAATAACCCTAGTAATAATTGGCAAGGGGCGGGATTTAAGTTTGAAGGTGCTTGGAACCATCATTTGAGTACTACTTATGCAGGTGCGCGACGAGCAGGAGATAGTCATGATGATGCAGAAAGACGATCTTTTGGAAGCGCGAACACTGATTTTGACAAAGGCTCTCAAGGGCTAGATGCTGCATCGGCAAATAAGCATGGAATGCGTGGTCAAGTTATAAATCCTATTACAGGCCAACCTGAAGATCAGAGTTTGACTGATTTTTACAGAGCCATTCATGATTTAAGACAAACTTTGGATTTAGACCATCGTATTCATTTAGAGCAGGACTTACTTTTCAAAGAGCATTATGGCGAAGTTTGGCAGGGGCCGTGGAATATAGAATTTTTCAGGCATTTCATAAAAGATGTTTTGATTTCACCAGAACTTCGTGAGGAAATGACACAAGTTGCTTATGAATTAACTATCAAAAATAAAATTGACGCCATGCTGGATTCAGTTGACGAAGCGAAAGAGGCTACAGAAAACGATGTAGACGGCATACCCTCTACTGATGATGGGACTGATTACAGCAGCAATCCCTTGGGATTATCTACTGGCGATGATGACGGTAATAGTGGTAGCAGTGGTGGCTATGGCGGAAACTGGTAGGAGTTATATATGAGCAATCAAATTAAGATGCTGTGCGCAGTACTCTTGTTAGCATTGAGTGGCTGTGTTACGGCACAGCGTGAGTATGTTCCGTTTATTCCAGCCTATGATAAAACAAATAAAACGCACCATATATTAACTGAAGATGGCTATCGCATGGAGCTTGGTTATATTATTTTGGCAAAACGCAATACGAAGATCTGTGCTATCAGATTTGTTGATTTAGAGAAAACTACTTCTACAAATCAATCAAATGCTGATTTTTGGCAAGTTAAAGCAGAATGGCAACGATATGACTTGCTGAACAATAGTTACAAATTAATTGAAAAGGGAGTAGAGCGAATAAGTAGAGGCCCCATGAAGGGGGCAACTTTCCATTTATCCTATCCTCAAGATCACAACAACGTTATCAACTGTGGCAATAACTTCAAAATTCATGGCGAGATTTCAACTGCCGTTAATTTCAATATGAAAAGCATGGTTAATGATAATTATAACGTTGAATTATTTCCAACTGATCTCACCGATTTTTCTGCGATTGATATAAACTTTTCGAATATTAAGTGGATTAAGTTTAAGGAACCTGTTTTACGTTGAGTAGCTGTTTTCTGTAAGGCGAATTTGTTCACGAAATGCAACACGGTTTAAAACTGCACGACCCTTTCGTTACTTGGGATAGGACTTCTGCAATTTAGACTGGGCGGAGAATTGATGACAGGTCAGCTCAAGTACAACTACTTTTCGATGACAACCTCAAAGAACAAGTGTGCGCTCACAGTATCATTCATTGATAGTTTTTTTGATTATTTTAATGTTGATAAAATATGTTATCAACATATAATGAGTATATGAATACATCCGATACATCGGTGGCCACGGGTCTCGTTTTGGGGGAATTTTCTGACACGCGGGTGTCGCTTTTGACAGACGCGCAGTTTCAAGGCTTGGCCAACATGCCGCCTGAGCTCGAATGGTTTGCATCGATTGAATCTGTCAATTCACGCCGAGCTTATAAAAACGATATTGCGGGCTTTATGGCGTTTGTGGGAATTGCCGCACCTGAAGAATTTCGGGTGATTACACGGGCGCATGTTTTGGCCTGGCGTAAATCGCTGGAAGCGCAGTTATTATCTGGTGCAACCGTTAGGCGGAAATTGGCAGCGTTAGCGTCACTGTATGAGTTTTTGTGTGACCGCAATGCGGTGACCCATAACCCCGTCAAGGGCGTGAAGCGACCCCGGGTGGACACCTATGAAGGCAAAACACCGGCGCTGGGAGATCACCAGGCTCGGGATTTATTGGCCAAGCCGTCTAAAACCACCCTCAAAGGGCTTCGAGACCGAGCTATTTTGTCAGTTTTACTGTTTCACGCGCTCAGGCGCGAGGAGTTGACCAAACTCAGGGTGAAAGACTTCAATGTGCAGCGTGGTGGTGTTCCGCACCTATTGGTTCGAGGTAAAGGCGGTAAAACTCGGTATGTACCGACGCATCCAGCGACTTTGGGGTTGATTACAGACTACTTGGCCAAGGCTGGCCATTGCGAAGATCTGGAGGGTGCATTGTTTCGACCGGTGAAAAGCAACCGTGGCGGTTCACTGGAAGCTGCATTGACGGCCAACGGGGTGTATGCGTCTGTGGTGTGCAAGTATCTAGGAGATATTGGGATTCACCAAGAGTTGTTTGGGCCGCATGCGCTCAGAGCAACCGCAGCGACCAACGCCCTACTCCACAATGCAGATATTGCCAAGGTTCAAGAATGGCTTGGCCATGCGAATATTCAGACGACGAGGATTTATGACAGGAGGTCTATGCGGCCGGAGGATTCACCGACGTTTGTAGTGAGGTATTAGCGGAGGAGGAATGGAGTGTTGGCGACTCAGATTTATTTATTTTGTATCCTTGAGCAAGTACCTCAAAACAGCCCACACTGTCAAGGTAAATCATGTAATGATGTACCTTAATTTTGTCTCTCCAAGCAGGCGAAGTATCTAACAAAATTTCTGAAGCCCAGGCTGATTTTTCAATTTCAACTAATCTATCATAAGATTTATTTATATGATAAGCAGTACAACATATTTCAGACCTCTTTCTCATCGATAGTATTCTTGTAAACTTGATTTCAATTGAAGTATTTTTATCCTGCTCATTAAACTCAAAAAAAATTGAGCCTCTTTCCCAAAATGGCTCAGTGGACAATCCTGTCGATGGAGTTTCAAGTGTATACAAAATTTCCATGGATATTATTTATTAATTTTCATTGTTGGACTTGAGAACCCGTTACTATCGAGCGAGTTTCTTAATAACTGCGCATCCAGTCGTGCCGTAGCTGCTAAATTTTCGGTTTGATCAATAGCATTCCATTGACTACGAGGAATTCCTGCTCTCTCAAGTGCCTGTGCCGATCTAGTATTTAAAATTAAAGTATTGCCGTCTTTAACTATGAAATCAATCGGCACTTCTTTCGTATCTATTCGTCCTAACTTTATATCTGTTGCTAATTCATCTACCGTTTTCCCTGCAAATATTCCATCGCTACTGAAGTTTTGACTGAAATCTTTTTGCGCATAATTTGCATTTTTTAATGGGAATTTAACTGTAGATGCTCTCGTAAGTACGGTTCCATATGCTACCGTTCCACCAACTGACATCAAGCCAGCAGTAATATCAGCAGCTCCCCTAGAAACGCCAACGGCCTGCAACGCCTTACTTTTTACGGTACTTACATTTTCTCCTGTGGCTACTGTACTAATACCAGCCCAAAAATCATCACCGCCATTCACTGTGAGTGCTACACCACCAATGCATCCAGCACCAAATGTCACTGGACAACTAGCGACACCTCCTGTGACACCAACTATAACCTGACCTGCACCACCAACTGCTTGCAATGCCCCGCCAGCACGTGTTACGACCTGATATTTTTGTTCCCCCTCAATGACCTTATCACCAGCATAAGAAATACCTTTTATCGTGCCGTATGCGAGTGCATGATCATTTTCGTATTGTTGTTGCTCATTAATTGAGTTCCATTTTTCAGACTCATTTTTGGCAACTTTATCTGCGGTAGCTTTCTCTTTGAAGTACAAAGTTTCTTCTCTTGTACTGTCAATATATGCATACCCCAGCCAGTTGGTTTTATAGTCAACATAACGGACATTAACTGAGTACGGCTTATACGCTGGTGTATTTAAGGGTTCGGCCGATGTAAAACCCTGATTTCTAATATTGCATCCTAATTCAACTATTCGACATGGACTGGCGGACTGGGACTGAGCTATCAGTTCGTCTTGCTTCAGTTGTAAAGCTAATTTTGCTTGCTGCGCAACATAGTTATTGTGCGCAATCTGCTGGTTCGCCTGACCCGCTAATGTTCCAAGTTGCCCTTCAGTGACTTGCAAGACTTGACCGTGATGGTTACGAATGTAAGCAACATTTTTAAGTGTGCCGTCATAACCCATGACTTGATTTTTGTCGAACAGCGCACCGGCATTTGTGGTGGTTCTATTTGCCACCATGTCATTGAAGATGCCTTTGGCTATCTGTGCATCTTGCGAATGGAGGGCACGAAGGAGTGTTGAGTTGACTGAGTTCGCAACTTGGCCGTTGGTGAGGAAGTTGTTGTCTGCGGTGCGCAGCTCGGTAAACGTGTGTTGGTTGCCGTGCTGGTTTTGTATGGACTGGAAGTCACGACGGGTTTGCTCTGGGAGGGATGCCATGAAAGCATCGCCTTGCTGCTTGAGGGCTTTGTTTTCATTCATCGCCCACATGGCTTTGATGAAATCGTTGCGTGCAACGGTGACCGCTTGACCCGTTTTGGGATCTATGTATTGGGCTGTATTGTGTTTTGAGTCTGGTGTCGCAAAGTGTTTGTCAAACTCTTTTTGTAACCTGCCCTCACCCATATTAGTCAAAACACTGAGTGAGTCAAATTGATTTTTCTGGCCATTCGCCATTCTCTGCATGGCATCCACCATGCTAGGTGCTTGCGCTGGGTTCATGCCTGGGACGTTCAGCATGGCCAGATAAGCACCTGGCAAGAAGTTACCGTTAAACCGTTTGAAGAAGTCTATGCCTGAGGCGTGTGTCGTGTCTAAGCCTGGGTTGAAGAAGTTGAAAGAATAGACGGGTGAGACCGCGCCCACATCTTTGATCGAGCCTGAAACACCGTAGGCATAACCTGTACTTGCAACCAGTGGCAAGGTGTTGTCTGGGATGATGTAGCCGTTGCCCGACAGTGTGACCGCTATATTGAAGTTAGTCGCTGGGGCGCTAGGGTTATTGCGGTAGTAGTGGCTGTTGTCATAGTTTTCTACTGCGAAGCTGTACGTACCAGAAGGTATGTTGCCACTGAGGTAGTTGTTTTCTATACGTTGGCCGCCTGGGGCATTGGCAATGCCATCACGAACATCCCTGTCTAAACTGGACTGTGCTTGACCGTTGCTAAAAACAACGGTTTTTTGACCCGCCCATACTTGACGCTCTGGCGTGTCTAGGAACAGCGTGTTTTTGATCGGAAAAGTTTCGAGTCCGCTGCCGACATAGCTGCCAACACCTTGCGGCAACAAAAACCTCAAATCTAGGTCTGCGGCATTTTGCCAGCTTAATTGTGTGCGGATGACACCTGAAGCACCAACGGTATTATTTGCTGGGTTTCTATTAGCCAGTCCGCCATGCGAGTAAGAGTGAATCAACGGCGAGTTCAGCAAAAAACTCGTATTGGCTTGGCCAAAGGCCGCCACTGAGGTCGCCAATGCCATCAGGACTGCAACAGTTTTCTTTACGTTCGGCAAATAAGTAGTGGCTTGCATGGGCTTCCTCTTCAATATGACGTGGTGTGTTATTCCCGTATGGCTGGGTGTCGTGCGGCTTGACCCACGTAAGCGGGTTCAGTCTGTCGTGGTACTCGCGTCACTTCTGGTAAAAATTCGGGATCTTGGAAAACGCGACCATAGCCTTCTGAAATTTCAGGGACAAGTACTGGCGTATGCACCTCAGGGCTAACCCGTTTGCGTGGGTTAAACACAACGGATCTATTTTCTGTTGTCGCTACCGTGGTCTCCTTGGCATCGGTGACGTAGGGGTCAAATGGTTTCGTAAAAACCAAAGGTGAATGAACATACAACGCCTGCTCGTTCCTTCTTGCACCGACCAAAGGGATCATCAGAAAATTACGTATTGCACCTATATCTATACCGTACTTGGCACGGATGGCATAGAGTTTGTCTGCTAGGTCTTTGCTGGTTTTTTTGACGATGTCTTGGTAAACGGGGTCTGTAAAGCGGTTGTCGTAAGCCGCCAATACCGCTAAGTCGTCCCCCGCTGGATTGGCCAACTTGATCGAGTTGATTGTAAATAGGATGCCCAGCACGTTTTCTGGGACAGCGATTGAACGTGCGTAATTCTCTAAATCGGCAGCAGTGACATCGATTAAACGTGGCTCCATGAACAAATCGCGCATGAAATGGGGGGCAGTCTGCAAGGCAGGTGCTACTGCCCCCGCATTCTTTGACCACACCGCCGCTGGCAAGCGTGGGCTTTGGGCACTGGAAACACCCGCCCACAGCATACATGCTGGCAACAAGACGGCCATCAAGCCAAGACTTTTGATCGGGTGTCGTTTCATACTGTAGTTATGGCGTAGCTTTTTTGAGTGTTGGTTTAAATCATTCTTTTTTCTCGGTTTTATTGTCTGCTTTAGCATCTTTTTCTTGTCGCGCTTTGGTGTTTTCAGCGGCTTTCTTTTCGACCACATCCGAGAAGTTCACGAGCAAACCTTCCGCTTTGCTGACTTTCTTGTCGGATTCCATGGGGCCTACCCAGAACATATAGTGTTCTTTGTATGCCGCCTGCATGCTGGCATTACGCGGTGGCATGATGAGTTTGCCAGTTGCTTTGTCAAAGGCCATCATTTCAATGCCGGTTTCAGCTCTGACGGTTTCGTTGTTATAGACAAAGGCATCGAAGCGTGAGCGCACCAAACCAAAAATATCCACAGAGACGTAAACCACCGCTTCTAGTGCAGGATCTTGCGGGGTGGTGACGTGAACACCGCTTAACAATAGGTAGTTACGCACCTGACCCATGAGAAAAGAGGCGTCAGATTTTGGTACGGCAATGGTTTGGTAGTCACCCAAGCCTTTGTACACAATATCTAGTTGGGCGCGTTTTTCTTGACCTTTGGTTTGTGAGGTTTGACCAGACACCATGACCTGTTGTTGCATACCGTTGCTAGAACCACCACTGTTGGTGTTTTGGTAGTTGGTGCTGCCAGTAGTCTGTGTGCCAGAGGTGTTTTGGTTTTGTGTGGAAGAACCTGTGCCCGTGCTAGAGCCCGTCGAGGTGTTGGTATTTGTACCGGTGGTTGTCCCTGTCGAGGTGTTGGTAGACGGGCCTGTGGTGCTGGTGTTTGTGCCTGAACCTGTAGAACCCGTGGTGACTGTGCCGGTTGTATTGGTGTTGGTTGACGGTGCTGTTGTTGTGGTGACGGTGCTCGGTGGTGTGGTTTGCGTGGTGGTCGTTGGCCCGGTCGTCGTTGTGGTCGTCGTGCCTGGGTAGGTCGTCGTTGATGAGCCGCCGCCTACGGTCGTTGTTGTCGTTACGGGTTGTGTAGTCGTTGTCCCTGTATTGGTGTTGCTGCCAGTCGTCGTTGTTCCACCGATGACGGTTGTTCCCGTACTGGTACTGGAATTTGTACCGTTGTCCGTGCCTGTACTTGTTCCTGATGATGTTGACGTGCCCACTCCACTGAGCACACCCGTGGTGGTGGTGGTACTGTCTACACCGCCCGATGTATTGCTATAGGATGAACTGGTTGATTTGTTGATCAAGTCAAAAACTTGGAAGGTATTGCTGGTGGTGCTGATCGGCGACACCACGGAAGCGGCGGACAACACCATTCCCAAAGAAGCACGGCCACCGACCATCTGTCCCCCGCCTTCGTCGCTCATGAAGTCAAACACGAGCGCTACTTTTTTGCCTCTGAGCGCCGAAACGTCTATTTCCAGTAAGGTAGATCTGACGCTGGCAGAGACCAATAGTTGTTCCGTTGCAAAGCGTTTACCGCCACCGTGTCCAGGAATACCCGTCAACGTGCCACACCCCGTCATGGTGATGGTGCAAGCAATGGCGGTGGCGAGAGCGATGGAGCGTAGGGCAAATGACTTCACGGAATGTCTCTTTCTGTAGTATGGTGTAGCGTTGATGAATTTGTGCTGATGTATGTGACAAAACCACTGTACTAGAAGTAGTTAACTTTTGTAATGCTGCAGTGCAATATATTTTATGTGGCGTGGTTTAAATATTGAGATACCGTGACTTTTGTCACAACATTGGGTATTTTCTGTTGAGCTTTTTTTGTTTTGAAGGAATAAGTAGCTATGAAAAAGAAGGAACGCAGCGCTTTGCGTACTAAGTGGTTTGTGCTGAGCTGGTTGGCACTGTTTTTATTGGTATCTGTCGGTGCTGGGATGATCGGGCGCATGTTGGTGGCACGTGCCTGGGCGCAAGGTTTGGTGGATACCATGATCCAAGTACCTGGTGCATTGTTTTGGGCGGGGTTGATGCCGTCGGGCAGTATGTTTGCGAGTTTCCCGCCAGAATTGATCGTAGTTTTGGCTGTCGCTGGACTGTCAGCTTTTTGCAGCTGGAAATTCCATTTTCATAGGCAGCGGCTCGCAGATGAAAATAAGGCGCGTGATTTGCAGGAGCTTTAAATCCGCTGTCGTTAAAAGCGGCCAAGCAGGCGCTTGTACCCTTCCCTACCAGCCACCACGAGACTCACGGTCATAGCGACTTGCATCACGGGTATGCTGTCATTCATGCCAGCGTACCAAAACAAGTACAAGAGCAAGGCGCAAACGGTGAAAACAACATGGCTTTCAATGCCTGATGCAACTTTATGGGTAACAGCACCGAATACCACGGACGCTATGATTGTGATGACGATTCCCGTCATGTTGAGGCTGAGTACAGCGGCAATGCGTTCAACGAAGTCTGAAACCATCATGGGTAAAAGTATCCTTGCATATCCCCTGTCCTATTTTCCGAGTTTGGTTATCTTTTTTGGAGTTTGAGCCAAGCGTCAAAGGCAGTTTGATCGTAAACGGGTGCTAATCGCTGACGTAAGGCATTGTTAAATTTGGCACGCTCTACTGTATCCGCAAAATCGGCTTTCTCTGGGTTGTAACTTTGTGCCCTGCCCTGCCCTACTTCAGCTATGTAGGCTTCGGCATGTTTTTGGCGGTCTTCGAAAGTGAGTGCTTTGATAGCTGCCAAGGTGGCCATGCGTTGGAAGTCCGCTTTGAGTTCGTCTAGGCGTTTGGTTTGAGATTCACTGACCACAGTTGTTTGTTGTTTGTTTTGAGCGAGCAACTTTTCAGCTTCGCGTTTTTGCTTAGCTTGATATTCAGTGCCCCAGTCTTCTTCGATAGCTTTGCGATAGAGCGCCCCGAAATTAACCTGCTTCCCTTTTTTTTCTTCTTCTTCGCCATATTCATTGGCTCGCTGAATGCAAAGCTCAATCAATTCAGGTTCTTTTTGTGCCAAATATTCTTTTTGCTGTGCTAGGGCAATCGTGACGCGAGCAAAGCGGAACGCTGGGTCATCACCAAGATCAAGCATGGTTTGTTGTTTGGGTGATACCAAAAATTGAACTGAAACGGCCTTCCGCGCCTCTCGTTTAAACACGGCTTCAATGGTGATATCTGCAGCTGCACTGTTATTGATGCGCTTGATCGGTGCGGAGATGACAAATTTATTGAGATCCTTAAAGGCTGCATATTCCTGATCTTTGAGTCCCATGTACTCGCGATATTCCTGAATACTCAAGGTCGGTGTTCTTCTAGAGCCAACGTAATCGCGACACAGCTTATACAGAATTGCTTCGTATTTCCCTGTGAAACTGTTGAACACTTCCCAATTGATTTTTTGGAAAATTGAATTTTTGAGATCAAGTTGCTGGATACTTTCCATAAGAAAGCCTGGCAACTTGAAGCCAACCCAATTTGCGGTCAACTCCCATTCAGAGATGAAACCAGCGCCGCGCAAGATTTTTTTCCCATCTTTCCCCAAGACGTTGTAAATAATGGGTTCACGGCGTATTGACTCCAAATCAGCTTTGAGTTCACCGCGTACCAGCTCATAGCCAAGCCAATGTTCAAATGTCGCAATAGGCAGTAAGTAATATCCCTGTTCATTTGGAATGCTACCAAGCTCATAGGCTTCGCGATACGCACGCAACATCAACAACCAATATTTGTATTGGCGTAGGCTGATCTTGTGCTTGATGTGCACAAGTTCTTGCGGAGTTTTGATGAGGGGTCGTTCTTCAACGACTCGTAGTGTTTTAGCCATACGGTTTTTAAAATACGTAGACTATTATATGAAAGGAGGAAGACGTGTCAAATTATTTTTCCACTCTCCCGCTTTTCATAAGTTGATGCTGCGATCTGATTTAAGGGGGGTGTTTTCTTCCACTTTTCAAACATCTTTTTTACGACGTATTTCGGAAAAGCAAGCTCTTCGATAAGAAATATTTGAATGTTTACTGCTAATTGAAATAAAAAGTCAATTTGGCTTGTAAACATCCAGTTTCCTGAGTACGCGAAACTCGTTGGGGGTGAATTCTTCCCCTTTTGGCTGGTTTCCTAGGGTGTTTTCTTCCTCTTTTGCGGGGTGAATCCTTCCACCTTTGATTATTTGAGGGGGTGTTTTCTTCCTCCTTTCGCGCTTCAAAGGGGGTGAATCCTTCCCCTTTTGGGGGGTGAATCCTTCCACCTTTGGTATTGTAAGTCCTTATCCAGTATGAATAATTCAATGCCTAAAGGTATTAAAGCTACTCTCTTAAACTATTTAGCAGTAGCAAGAAGCTGTGTAAAAGGTTTTAAAAATCGAGACGCTACTGCTTTCTTTTTTTGAGAAAACACCTAAAACAATCAGAAATCAGCTTATCGAGAAGCCGTCACCGCCAACTCAGCATTGTTTAAACCGTATTTAAGCAGCGATAGTAGTGTTTTTGGCTATCTCCCCTCCCCTACCCCTATGCTTAGTCGTTCAAAAGGCTTCAAAGGCACTCTAAACAGTTTTTGAATTGATGAATAGTTCATCAACAGTTTCCGAATTTACGGCAGTTTAAAAACATTCGCAATTTGTTTGACAAAACAACATGCCCGAGTACACTCTAAAGTGTTTAAGAGGTTAAACGGCAAAACACTTTAGAATTTAAGAAGGTAATTATGGCTCTAATTATTACATTGGCACACCAAAAAGGCGGCGTTGGTAAATCAACGTTGGCAACGAATTTGCGTGGTTACTTCGCTGGTGGTGGCTATAAGACTGCGCTGGTGGATATTGACCCACAAGGCAGTCTTTCTAAATTGGTGAGAACCTTTTCGGATCAAGATGGCCGCGAGCCTGAGCATGTTATCGAGCGAGGAAGTTATAAGACGTATAAAGATTTACTGACTCTTTTAGAGCCGTATGACATCGCAGTGATCGACACCCCGCCCTACTTGTCAAAAGAATTGCAAGATGTCTTTGAGATTACGAATGTAATATTGGTGCCATGTAAAGCTTCCCCTCTCGACTTTTTAGCTATTGGGGATACGTTGGATTTGATTCGCCAAGCGAAAACCAAACGCAAAGATTTGATCGCAGCTGTGGTGATGACGATGGTCATTACCGGTACGGATTTCACAACTCAAATTCGAACTGAGCTCGAAAAGACAGAATTCCCTGTTTTGATAGCTGAAATCGGCAATCGCGTTGCCTATATGCGTTCACTTCTGAAGTCGAACACTGTTTTGGGCGATGAAAACCCGAAAGCTCGCGAAGAAATCGAAAGTCTCGGCAAAGAACTTATTTCCCTACTTAAAAACACCTATGAATAACAAAACGACAAAAATGGCCGTACCAGACATCGGTAACCTTCTTGGGCGTATCGCAGAGAAACGTGATGAACTTCCAAAAGCCGTAATTCAACGTGTTCAACCTATTGAAGAGGCTAAGAGTGAAAACTCTAAAGAGTTAAAAAGTGAAAGTATTAAAGAATTAAAGAGTTTAAGTGGTAAAACTCTTGAGAATAAAAGAGTTGAGGTTCCTAATAAGACAGGGCGCAAGACTTTGAAAGATCCAGCCGTTGAGTACGTCAAAATTAGTCCAAAAATTTCAAAAATATTAAAAAAACAAGTTGATCGGGCGTTGGTTGATGAGCGTTTAAAAGATGGTGAAGGGCGACCGCTAACAACTTTGGATGAGTGCGTGGCATTTGCGCTAGACCGATTGATAAACACAAAGTAGGTTTCAGCGGAATGGCGAATTACGAGACCATCCTTAGGGTGGCAAAAATACTAGCGCGGGCAACGAGTCCCGAACAAGCAGAAGCGCAGACGGCGCTTGAAAGCGCCTTAAAGAGAATGTTGCGTGATGGTGTCAATTTTCAAGATCTTCTGACACTGCCGAAGGAGGAGCTTTTTCAGAATACGCTTTTCAAGTTGGCAGATCTGATTGTTTTACAGCAAGATAGTTTGTCACCAGCAGGGAAACGTGCGGCCTATGAACATTATGCGGTGTTGATTGTTGCTAAATTTTCTGGCAATCAGAATGCCAACTCGTCATCAGGGCAGGGTGCAAGCAGTAATGAAGAGCGCGAGCCTAGCAGGGAAGAAGCCGCCCGTGAGTACGAGCGTCGACGTAAAAACGAAGAGAATGCCAGAAAAGCAGCTGGCGGACAGCCTCATGGTCATCATAAGTCAGAGGAAAAATCAAGTGGATATTCAGAAAAGCCGTTTAAGAGGGAAAACTCTAAAACTCCAAAGAGTAATAACTCTTATAAGTTTAAACTCGACTTTTCCTTTTCACCAGCAGGTTTTTTCTCAGCGATTCAAATTTTATTTGGCCGAGGTTCAATCACATGGCATGCGTTGCGTCAACCTGGCTCAGCGTTTCGTTTGTTTGCGGCAAGCATGCTTTGGGGCATGGGCTTTTCAGGTGTGGTCTTAATCGTCGCTGGATTGTTCCATGCACTCACCAACACCGGCCCGCTGTGGGACATCACGCTCAAGAATGCGTTTTCGTTTTTGGCGGCCATCGGAACGATATGGAAGGCGAGGGCGTTCTACCTCGCAGGATGGTTCAGATAGCTAAAACTGGTATCAGCAGGGCTAGTTCGGGAGCGTTTTTTCAGAGCGTGTTGGCGAAATAGCGCATTGACCGTACCGTTGCTCTCAAAAAGGACAAGGATTTGCCGCTTCGCGTTCCTCCTTGCCTTTTCTCGAAACGCAACGGTGGAACAGGTTATGCCTATTTCTTAACCCAACACCCCATGAAAAAAGCACAATTCCTCACGCGCCTGGCCAAGCTCACCAAAGGCTATCCACTCAGATCCCAAGACTGCGAAGAAGATCCACGCTTTATCGCCAAACTTTTCGATATGGCCTGATCTGGCACCTGGTACATCACAGAATACGATCCAGAAGAACGCATTGCCTTTGGCTACGTTACCGGCTTATTTGAAGACGAATGGGGATACATCAGCATCGACGAACTTACAGACATCACCTGGAATGGCGTACCGCGCATCGAGATCGACCGTTATTTTGGCGAAAAGTTCTATAGTGAAATACCAAGGGGCGGCTAGGCCGCAAAGCCCAATATCCCGTAGTTTAGACTTGCCTATTTTGACTCTCCTGGTGGCTTAGAAAATATACCTGTAGGGTCTAATAATGTTGGATTTTCAAGCTTTATGACTGCGGAGTTTTTGAGTTTGATAACTAAGACACTTCCACGCGATCCTTCAGCAGTTTCAACACTGGAAAGTCCTAAAAGTTTTCCCCCAACTCCAGCCGCACCGGTTGCTAACGTTTTGCTGATATCGACTGCCAACGTTTTGGTGTCGGTCGCTTTAGATGTTAAATTGAGAGTCAAAGTCACTTCATCTACTAATAACCCTGTTTTAATTTTTGCTGTATCTAATTCCTCTTTTAGGCCAACGAGACCAGTTCCCACGGAACGCAGAGCATCAGCCACAGATATTTCACTTGGTGAAACGACCGATTGAGGGCTAAGTGTGGTACACCCGCCAAGGCCTATAAGCATCAGTGCGACGATGATATATTTCATGTGCTTTCTCCTTAAAAATAGTGAAGATTTCATTGTGAATATTTTTATGCAACATGGCAATCATCACTATTGATGAGCAGTTATCAACCCATAGCAGCCCACTTTTTCTTTTCACCAGCAAGATCTTGGTTTTACTGGCCAAGTCTAAAAGCGCAAGCCCATGTCGCGCAAAGTCAGTTCCTAGCAACAACCCGATGCGTATGCGAAGAGAAGAAGAGGTGGTTATCGAAGCACCCCACACACCGCGAAATCGTCTATCGCAAAGAGCAGGGGAGCGATTGACAGCGCCGCGCAAAACTCTACAATCCCCAACCGTAGCAATAGTGGCAAGTTTGAGTTTTCGCAGCGAACAATTATTTTCCTGCTGAGCGCAGGTTCAATAACTGTCCACTGACGGCTTATGTGCGTCGCATGCATTGCCCCTGACCGGGACAACACACGCGTGCACATCGACCTCGAAAACTCTAACTTGCGAGGTGGCGAATCCGCGCCCCCTCGACCCCTCGGAATACCAAAACCAAATTCAAATACCGAATTCAGAAATCCCAAAACCGCCCACCCACCCCGCCAAGGCTCCCAGAAAGTTACCTCTACCCAACATCTCGCTTATTTCATTAACTCCTCATTTCGCCAGCCTTGCTTTTCATCCACACATCGCCCATGCCCAAACCAAAGCCTTTACCCGCCACCGCCGACCGCCCCGCCTACATGAGCGCATTTCGCGAACGGCAGCGCGAGGAGGGCATGCGTCGTGCGACTGTCAATCTGAGCCGCGAGGAATACGCTCGCATGGAGGCCAGCGCATTGAAACAGGGCGAGCGATTTGCCACCCACCTCAAACGCCGAGCTTTTGCTGACCTGGACGCCACTTACATCGTGCCGCCAGATCTGGTAGAACGTTTGGATGACGTTTTGAGTGTGGTGCGGGGTATTGGTAACAACTTAAACCAGTTGGCCAGACATTCAAACGAAATGCGAGCTTTCATGCACACCCATGAGGTGCAATTGCAGCTCAAGCGCATGGATGACATGGTGCGGCAGTTCGTGGCCAAGCCCGAACGGGCTGGTTAGCGTCGTTCAACTTTTCCATTCGTCGTCATGATTATTAAAAGTTTAGGTAGGAAAGCAGGGCAGGGGAGTACGGGCGCGTCACGGGTGTTTGGCAAGCTGATTCGCTACATGAATCGGGGTATCGAGGAAGAAAACGGTAAAGCGGTGCTGTGGCACAACTTTTATGGGCAGGAGGGCATGGAGGAGGCGGAGTTGCACAACGTGTTTACTCGAAACGCCAGTTTTTTGAAAGAGCACAAGCGCGGGAATGTGCTCTACCATGAGATGTTGTCGTTTTCTTCAGAGTATTTATCCCGTGGTGCTCGTTCTGATGAGTTGGAGCGTATGGTGACGGATATTGGGCATGAGTATTTGCGGCATCGAGCACCCAAGCAGCTCGCGTATGGCGTGATCCACCGTGAAACCGACCATTTGCACTTGCATTTGATGATCTCAGCCAACGCGGTAGAGCGTCGTAATCGGGAGTGGTTGACCAAGGCCGAGTTTGCGACGGTGCAAAAGGAACTTGAAGCCTATGTGCTGACACGGTATCCTGAATTGGGACAAACCTTGATTTATGGACGGGAGCCAGAGAGCAAAGAACGCCTCAAAACTCAAGTGCATGAACAGGCTATGAAGTCGCGCACGGGCGCGCAAAGCCGTAAGGAAACCCTTAAAAACCAGTTGCATCAACTGTTTGAGCGGGCGCAAAGCGCCGAAGATCTCAAACGCTTGCTGGAATTGGATGGCATTCGTGTGTACGTTCGAGGTCGGTCTGTGGGCGTGGTAGTGCGAGAGGAGGGCGGTTTGGAGAGAAAACACCGGCTTTCCACCTTGGGACTAGAAGCACATTACCAAGCAACGGAATTGCGGTTGACGGCAGAAAAAGTGTCACCATCGCAAAATAAGCAAAATGAACCTGACATGGGAAATCAGGAAAATAAGGAGCATAAAGACATGGCAGAGCAACATCCCTCTAAAACCATGGGAGGTGACTGGACAGACAGTGGGCCGAGTGTGGTGGAAATCGTGGGCAAGGAGTTCATAACGGGCAAACTGCACGAGGCTTGGCATGGGGAGCAGACGCCGCCAGAGGCAGTACCTGGGCGAGAAACGCCGCAACAAGTCTATACCGATGACATTTTGAAGCGTCTGCAGGAGCGCGAGGCAGAGCAGGCAAAACAGCCGGCAGCACCTGCACCGAGCACACCTTCTAAGGCCAAACCAGCTGCTGATCGGGATGATGGTTTTGAGCGGTGATATTGATTTACTTCATGAAGCTCGTTGGTGTTACCTGGACAAGATATTCTTTTTACCTACCTAGCCATGAACAGTAAACAAGCCAAGGCCGCGCCTTTGCACGAATTCTTAGGCCGTATGGGCTACCTGCCAGCGGCCATACGCGGCAATGACCTTTGGTACAAAAGTCCGTTTCGACCGCAGGAACGGACGCCATCGTTCAAGATCGACCGCGCTAAAAATGTTTGGTACGACCATGGCATGGGGGTAGGGGGCACGGTGATCGATTTTGTGCAGCAGCTGGAGCATACCGAAGACATGTCGCGCACACTGGCTACGATTGCGGATATTTTGGGGAGTCCGGCGCGAGCTGCGGTCTCGGGTGCTTCAGAAGGCCTTATTTTGCCAGCAGCATTGGCCAAACCGAAAGTCGCACCGGTGATTGAATCCGTGGTGGAGATCTCTGATCGGGTTTTAGAGGCGTATGTAGAGTCACGGGGTATCTCACTGGATCTGGCGAGGTTGTACCTCAAGGAGGTGGCTTATCGTGTTGATGAGCATCGTTTCCGTGCCCTGGGCTTTGCCAACGATGCTGGTGGCTTTGAAGTGCGCAATGCAGCGTTTAAGGGGTCAATTGGCACCAAGGACATTAGTTTTTTGCCAAAAGGTGGCAGTCAGCAGACTGCTGTGTTTGAAGGATTCTTTGATTTTTTGAGTGTGCTGATGCACTACAAAAAGGACACCTCGAATGCGAATGTACTGGTGATGAACTCGCTTGCCTTGGCTGATCGTGGCATCGCCCGCCTTAAAACACAGGATATCCACAGCTTATACAGTTACCTTGACCATGATGCAGCCGGTCAACAAGGCCTGGCAAAGCTGATGGAAGCAGGGGAGCAAGATGGACGTTGGCGAGTGGTGGATGCCTCTGGTTTGTACACAGGCTACAAGGATGCGAATGCGTTTTTGGCATGATTGAGGCGGCGTCAATTTTCCTCAGAGCGTGAACGCTAAAAAGTGTGTCATGCAGGATGCATAGTCAGGGTGGAGGACAATTGTTATTTCGTAGTTATTTTTGAAATGAGTGTTTGGCTTATGGATAGAGTGTGATGGACATCGGTGCTGTGGGTATGTTTACTAGCCTTATGCCTCTACATTGCTGTAGCGGCATTTTTGGCGTGACCTTGGGCGACGCGCATGTTGGGTAAAAAGGCTGCTTGGTTTTTTGCAGGGAAGGCACTGTATTCGTGGTGGCGCAGTCGTGAGATCCGCGCAGAAAACGCGGGGAGGTTTTTGGATTCAGACGAGCGCAAAGATTTGCTTTCACCGAAAAATCAGGGCTTGACGCTGGACGGTGGCCAGGCACGGTTGTCTGCAGATGCCAGTTTCAGAAACTTGGCAGTGGTGGCGACGACCGGGGCAGGGAAAACCGCTTCGTTTATTCTGCCGAATCTGTTGAGCCTGGACAATGCGTCGATTGTGGCCACCGATCCTTCAGGCACGCTCTACGAGCGCACCTCAGGGGATCTCATACGCCGAGGCTATAAGGTGTACCAGTTGAATCCGCTGGATCTTATGGCCAGTATTGGTTTTAATCCTTTGTCGTTGGCCAACACCAATGCCGAGATGCAGGAAATCGCACACATTCTGATTCGCACCGCCAACCACGGCAGCAAAGCCGATCCGTTTTGGATTCATGGTGCGGAGGAAATCACGGGGATTTTGATCAAGTGTCTGAAGCACCATGTTGATGCTTCTCGGTATGCAAACTTGGCCAATTTGCAGTATTTGTTGCAAAGCTTTGGCGATGGCCAAGCTTTGCTACCGTTTGTGGCGGCGAATGCGCCTGATGATGCAACGTATAACGCGTACAAGGGTTTTATTGCCCAGAGTGATAAGACACTGCAGGGTTTGTTGTCGCAGGCCAAGGCATCGTTGTCCATGCTATCTGACCCAGATATAGCCCGTTTGACCAGTCAAAGTACTTTTGACTTTGCGTCCTTACGGACGCAAAAAACCGCATTGTTTTTGGTATTCCCGCAGAACCGCGTGGGTTACTACGCTTTGCTGATGAATCTGTTTTACACGCAGTTGTTTCACTATTGCTTGGACGACCGCCGACATACAGCCAATAGTTTGCCGATTTACTTCCTCTTAGATGAGTTTGGGCATCTGACGATTCCCGATTTTCCGGCGATTATTACGACGACACGGCAGCGCAAGATATCGCTATCTATTGTGTTGCAGTCCCTGAGCCAGTTGGAAGACCGTTACGGCAAGGCGGGGGCGCACACGATTTTGAACGGCGGCGTGGCCAGTCGTTTGTTTTTCTCAGGGATGGATATAGATACGGCCAGTGAGCTGGCTCGAACTATTGGAGAAGTTCACCTGGAGCACATGGACGCTATGGGGAATGTGCGTTTGGAGCGGCAAGCGTTGATGTCACCGGCAGCGCTTCGCGCCATGCCAGACGACCAGGTGTTGTATTTGTTTGCGAACAAGCGGCCTACGCTGCTCAATGTGACACCGTATTTCAAGAATAAGGCGTTTGAGAGGCGGACGAACACAGCGGCGCACAAACCAGAGGGTAGGGCACTAGGGCGGGTGGAGTTGGTGCCTTTGTAAAAATACTTGTCAAAACTGGTATCTTGGATAGGATGAAAGCCCTTATTATTGACTATGCCTATCTCTACACCATCGAACTACGCCGCATGGCTTGAAAGCCTAAAAACACAAATTCGCACAGCTCGCGTTAAAGCGAGTCTTGCGGTTAACAAAGAGCTTGTTTTACTGTATTGGCAGCTTGGACGAGAGATTATTGATCGGCAGGTCACGGAAGGCTGGGGAGCAAAGGTCATTGACCAATTGGCCAATGACCTCAAAGCAGAATTTCCAGATATGACAGGTTTGTCGCCTAGAAACATGAAGTACATGCGTGCCTTTGCCGAAGCCTGGGCAGATGAAGCAATTGTGCAACAAGCTGTTGCACAATTGCCGTGGGGGCATAACGTTCGGCTTTTGGATATGGTCAAAGATCGCCCAACTCGCGAATGGTATATCAAAAAAACCATTGAACAAGGCTGGAGTCGTTCGGTGCTGGAGATGCAAATTGAGAGCCAGGCGCACCTACGCCTAGGTGCTGCACAGACGAACTTTGAAAGCACACTGCCAGCGCCACAGTCCGATCTTGCCCGTGATCTTCTCAAAGACCCTTATGCGTTTGATTTTCTGGGACTGCTTGACCCCACCAATGAGCGAACCATCGAAAAAGCACTCATTCATCACCTTAAGGATTTCCTCATTGAACTGGGTGTGGGCTTTGCTTTTGTTGGGAGTCAATACAGGCTGGAAGTGGCTGGTCAAGAGTCTTTCATTGATCTTCTTTTTTACCATACCCGCTTGCACTGCTATGTCGTGGTGGAACTCAAAAATACCGCATTCAAACCTGAATACACAGGCCAATTGAATTACTACATTGCGGTCACAGATGACTTGTTACGTGATAAAACCGTAGATGCGCCGACCATCGGTTTGTTGCTGTGCAAATCAAAAGAGCAAACCATCGTAGAGTATGCTTTGCAAGGCATGAGTAAACCAATTGGCGTATCGACCTACCGCACATCGCCCGAAATGCCAAAGGAGCTCGCGGATTTGCTGCCTAGTATTGAGTCATTGACTGAGCAATTGGACGCGCAAGTATTGGAATTGCCAGCGGATGAGCACTAAGTTTTAGGAGTTTCAATATGCCAGAATCGGTCAAAAAAAGCATAGAAATATTGCCATTTTTTGAAAAAATTACCAATATCCAAAGTGTTTGGATGATATTCGTTGTAATTTTTACAGTTGATTTAAGCCTACTTTTTTCTACAGACACCAATTTGCTGACCTACTCGTGGTCGTCTATGCAACATAACATGCACTATGGAAAAATTGCACTCTTTTTTGGTGCGTCTCTATTTTTCTATGTTTTGATCGTACCCGTCATCAATGGTATTTTTTGGAAAATTGTTTTTCAATTGGATTGGGAAGTCATCAAGCCAATATGCAAAATGTTGAAATTCCCTGATGAAAACGAAGATTGGGTCAGAAAAAATTATCATTCAAAATGGATACCAACTCGCGCGTTGAAATTTTGGGCGATAGATAACGATGACAAATTTGCATACGAGTTGGCCAAAGAAAAAACGTTGGCACACCAATTACAAAGCCATCGGAACGAAACCATTAACAATTTGTGCGCAGCGCTGATGTTTTTATTAGTGCTTGAGTACGCGACCGTCAATAGCGTTTGGTTTGAACTTAATCGGCTGACGAGCCAGCATGCCAGCGGAGATTTTCAAACTTTTCTTTTCGTTGCGTTAGCGTTGACTTTTTTCATGCCATTGGTTTCGTGGTGGTTGACACGATTCCCAACAGAAGATCAAAGCTTAATTTATTACCCGAAAGCGGCAAGCGAGCGATATGAGGCTTATAAAAAGAACCGTTCTCATTGATTTCTTGCAGTTCAAATTACACCTACAGCTTTAAATCAATATGCGTGCTTACCTGGCGGTCGTGACGCCATAAAGCACATCAAAAATACCGCCGCAGCCTCGCAGATCAAGGTTGTTCAGTAGCTCCACCTTGACAGCTAGGCTTGACGTGCGACGGTGAGGGAAAAGTGCTTTATTCCCTCACTTTTACCCCTATGCAAGCACTTCCTTTTTGTTCCGCGCTTTTGAATTGTGGTTACCTTGACCTGCGCTACTTGATCAATCTCTCTGATGCTTACGATTTAGATCCTACTGAGCTGAAGCTAGCCGCGCGTGAATTTCGTCTGTGAATGCCACAGATCAATGACTTCATTTACGTGGCACTCAAACAAGTGGCTGAACGCTTTGTAGCCGAACTGCCTCAACGCGTCAGTCGCAAGGCGAGTTGCCTTGAATACAACATCTTTACAAACTGTATGGATTCACATACTTGGTTTGAGGATGAAGCCGTCAACAACCGATTTGAGAAATGGCGCAAGGTGTAAACCTTGCAGATTTGACATAAATCGTCTTTTTCGTAATATCCGCGCCGTTGTTTTGACCCGCCCACCCACCCCGTAACCTAGCAGTCACGCCAACATTGGCTACCGTCCTGCTGTTTTGTTATTCATTTCCCTTATCTACTTTGGGTTTTGCAAAACAGCAGGAATCGTGGTCTTTGACTTTGGTGCCCGTTGTTTCGGTGTACCAGGGCAAACGGCTTTTTCTAATCAGTGCATGACACTGGTTAGAAGCCGGGTCTTTGCACGCTTTCCAGAAAGGCGTGGTTTATGTCAATTTCTCGACATCCAGCGTGGAACGACTTCGTGCGTTCGTTTAACAAAATTGCAGCGCATCGACATCGGTATGAGGTTTTTCGGGACTTTGTGACGATGGCGGCAATCTCAATGCATAACGCAATTCGTAAAGATCCAGCCCTTGAGGCTGAATACATGCAAATTGTGAAACGGTATGAGGCTGACCAAGTGAGTGAAATTTGCGCGTTGTTTGGCAAATTGGTCTTGTTGCTTGACTCTGAGCCTCAAGACGTTTTGGGGCAACTCTATATGGCGCTTGAACTTGGCAATACGCAGGCAGGGCAATTCTTTACCCCGCCTGAAATCTCTGAGTTGATGGCCAGAATGACTTATGGCGATGAACTTCAGAATCTCACAAAACCATTTATCACTTTATCTGAGCCCGCATGCGGTGCTGGAGGCATGGTGTTGGCTTTTGTGAAGGTGATGCTGTCTCATGGCCATGATCCATCTAAGCGTCTTTGGGTGCAATGCCAAGATGTTGACCGCACAGCAGCACTCATGTGTTACTTACAGTTGTCGTTATGGCATGTGCCGGCTGTGGTGATTGTGGGCAATACCTTGGCTTTGGAAGTGCGGGAGACGTTTTACACGCCGGCGCATTATCTGGGGTTTTGGGGAGCGCGGCTCAGAAACCAGAGGCAGCAGGAAACTGAAGAAAGTGGTGATGTAGAAGATCATGCTAAAGCCGATGACGTTGAGGTGCGCGAAGACGTGCTGCGTTTGGAGAAAGTGTCAGATCTGGTTACGGTTGCAAGGCCTGTATTGATGACTGGTGTGTCTTCTACTGGAGGGCTGCAACAGTTTGATTTTGGGTTTTGAAGCTTGCCTCCCTGAAAGGGGAGGTTTTTTTTGTGAATTTAGGTGAGCTGATGATTTGCATTCAAAAGTACACAATCACTGCCCCAGGCATGTTGCATTTATTAAAAACACTAGGTATAGTAGTAGCTGTAATTGCATACAGATAAAAAGGTGGTTCAGAGCGCTAACTTTGAACCACCTAGGCAAGAAACCAATACCTGGAGACACTTGCCGCCCTTCCGTGAGGAAAGTATGTGGAGCTTAAAGCAATTTTTGGCCACTGCCTATTAGGGTTTTCAATGTCCAGGTTGATTCGTTATGTAAAGGAAAATCATGGCAACTGTTACTTACCCTTGCTATTGGCAGAAAAAAGACCAAAAAGGTCAATGGTATTGGATTTATTATGCGCGTAATGGCGAGGCTATTTCGCGCAGTAGCGAGAGTTATGTCAATCGTAATGATTGTGCCCATTCCATTGAAATCATGAAAAACTCGTCTGCCAGCCCTGTTTTTTACGATCTATGATTGAGCATAGATAAATAATAAGTGCTTATGTAGAGAGAGGGAAAAGCGCTCTTTTAATAGCACTTGGGCGCCTGCGAAGACGACACCAAACAGCAATCGTTAACTTTGCAGTGAGGTGTTTTAAAGCCAGCTAGGAGATTTTCTGGTTGGCTTTTTTATTGGTCATTGTTGTTGTGGCGCATTTTGCTTCGCAAAACCGGGACGCCCATTCCAGGCGCGCCTTTTCGGCTTGGTCACTGCTGTGACTTGTACGGCAGCGCCGTCAACCTTCCAGGCCACCCTTGCGGGTCGCTCAAGAAAGACAATAACGTCTGTCCTGACCGGAACGTGCCGCAAGGGCACAACCACGGTCATGCCAGTCGCCATTATCCTTCGCCGCTAGGGCTTAACCTGAAGTCCAGCAAGGCGCTGTTGCGCCCTGCTTTTATGGAAAAACCAAAGTCAAGGTGTGAATTAATCGACAGTTTTGATACTTATTTCACGTTTTATTCAAAATCTGAGGGGGGGGGGGGT
>JAAFJF010000005.1 GCA_013298815.1 Polaromonas sp.
TAATCGCAGCAACCGTAACCCATACCGTGTAGACTTGCGCTAATTGAGATTTAATTGCGCAAAGTGAAACCCAAATACTCGCCATTTATCACGTTAAAAAACGCTAATTTATCGCGAGCCGCTTCAGAATCTATCGTGGCGCTTGTGGATTCCCGCCTTCGCGGGAATGACGTCTTTGATGGGTTATCGCTAAATAAATCAGTTTAAGTGTGTGACACGGGCAAGCCATTTTGAATCAAATATGATAGCAATCTAGGCAATCAATACGCCGGCTAATGCCGAATTTGACCCCTAAAAAACCATCAAAGTCGATTTTGGCATTCTGCTATGAATAATCTAGCGGTTTAGGCAGTAAACACGCTGGCTAGGGTCATGTTTGATGCTAAATTAAGTGGTTTTGCGTATTCAGTAGGCAAAAGGCAAGACTTGGCTCCTTGTTGTACCCTAGACTAGGAAAGGAATTCTACTAATTTTCGTTAATTTGACCAATTCGCCAAAAAAACCAAAATACCAATCCCGCAATGCCACCAAGAACAGCGTTTCTAGATATAGCTTCTGAGTTAGCACTTACATTCGAAATTAATGCGGCTAGTGAACTAGCACCTACTAATGCACCGTACGCGAAAGCCGACCACCACCGAATTAATTTGAATTTTTTCAGAACGAGAAATCCGGGGATGCCTAGAATAATTGCGGCGGAAACAGTGAAAAAATAGAACACAATAAATGAAAGCAAAATAGCTTGTAGGTTTCGTTCTGCCGAAAGCGGAAACGAAACTGCAATGTATGCAGCGGGGACTATTGTTGCAGCAATGAATCCAAGTACCGTTGCTTTTATTTGTTTCAATCAAGTCTCACTTATGCGCTCTCAAAAGCATCAAACCAACAACGCATTCACCCGTCGCACATACGCCGCTGGGTCGCTCGGCATCCCACCTTCCGCCAACAGCGCTTGGTCAAACAAAATATGCGCCAAATCGTTGAAATGCACTGAGCCATCCAACTTTTTCACCAACGCGTGCTCGGCATTCACCTCCAGCACGGGTTTGACTTCGGGGGCGGTTTGGCCGGCTTGTTTCAACATCCGCGCCAGTTGGGTGCTCATACCGTGGTCTTGTACGACCAGACAGGCGGGGGAGTCGACCAGGCGGGTGGTCACGCGCACATCTTCGGCTTTGTCCCTCAACGCTTCTTTGAGCTTGGCGAGCAGCGGTTTGAAGGTTTCGGCGGCTTCTTCAGCGGCTTTTTTCTCGGCTTCGTCTTGCAGTTTGCCCAAATCAACCGCGCCTTTGGCCACGCTTTGCAGCGGCGTGCCGTCAAATTCGTTCACATAGTTCAGCGCCCACTCGTCCACGCGGTCGGTCATCAAGAGCACTTCGATGCCTTTTTTCTTGAACACTTCCAGCTGCGGGCTGTTTTTGGCAGCGGCGGCGTTGTCGGCGGTGATGTAGTAGATGGCTTCCTGGCCGTCCTTCATGCGGGCTTTGTAGTCGGCAAAGCTGACCGTGACGGCGTCCGTGGTCGTGCTTGCAAAGCGCATCAGCTTGGCCAGGCGGTCTTTGTTAGCGAAGTCTTCGCCCAAGCCTTCTTTGAGGACAGCGCCAAATTCGGCGTAAAACGCGTCATATTTGCCCAATCCTGCCTCTTGTTCGGCTTTTTCCTCGGTCGTCAACACGTCTTCCACCATGTCAGGTGAGCCTTTAACGGGGAGGGCGTTGTGTTTCGCCAAGTCCTCCAACATGCCCAGCACGCGCTTGGTGCAGCCTTCGCGGATGGCTTTGACGTCGCGGCTTTCCTGCAGCAGTTCGCGGCTCACGTTCAGCGGCAGGTCGTTGGAATCGACCACACCTTTGACAAAGCGCAGGTAGCCCGGTAACAGCGCCTCGGCATCGTCCATGATGAAGACGCGTTTGACGTACAGCTTCAGCCCCGAGTTGCGCTCGCGGTTGTACAAATCCATGGGCGCTTTGCTGGGTATGTACAGCAGCTGCGTGTATTCCTGCTTTCCTTCGACGCGGTTGTGTGTATGCGCCAGCGCGTCGGCTTGGTCGTGGCTGATTTGCTTGTAAAAGTCTTGGTATTGCTCAGGCGTGATGTCTTTTTTGGCACGCGTCCACAGGGCGCTGGCTTGGTTCACGGTTTCCCATTCGCCGGTCATCACCATACCGCCGCCGGTCGTGCCTTTAGATGGGTCGTCCTTGTCAATGGCCTCGCCCTCTTTCCATTCTTCCTTTTCCATCAAAATCGGCAGGCTGATGTGGTCTGAATACTTGGCGATGATGCCTTTGAGCTTCCAGTTGCTGGCGTAGTCAAGCGCATCGTCGCGCAGGTGCAGGGTCACACTGGTGCCGCGTTGGGCGCGCTCAATGCTTTCGACCTCAAAATCGCCTGAGCCGCCGCTGACCCAACGTACGCCATCGGCTGTCGGCAAACCCGCACGGCGCGATTCGACGGTAATCTTGTCCGCCACGATGAAGCCCGAGTAAAAACCCACGCCAAATTGACCGATCAGCTGCGAATCCGCCTTTTGGTCGCCGCTGAGTTTGGAGACAAAGTCTTTGGTACCGCTTTTGGCGATCGTTCCGAGGTTGTCGATGGCTTCTTGCTGGGAGAGGCCGATGCCGTTGTCGGCAATCGTCAGCGTTTTGGCTTCCTTGTTGAAGCTGACGCGCACTTCCAAAGTTGGCGCTTCTTCTAACAAAGCTGGTTTATCCAGTGCTTCAAAACGCAGCTTGTCGCAGGCGTCCGAGGCGTTGGAAATCAACTCGCGCATGAAAATCTCTTTGTTGGAGTACAGCGCGTGGGTCACGAGGTGCAGTAGCTGGGCTACTTCGGCTTGGAAGGACAGGGTTTGCTTGGTCATGGTGTCAATGTTGTGTTTTTAGATAGTAAATTTGGCAACTTTTCAATCGAAAAGTAACCTCCAAGTTTAGCGCGGCTTGCAGCGGGTTAGCCGCAGCGCCGACCGAGCAGATATGAGGCTGATTGTTGAAATTTCAATGCTTAACCCGTTGAGAAGATCAAAAAGCGATAAAAGCTGCTCAAAACTTGCAAAAAGAGCGTTTTTATGGCTTAAATATGGCTCTATCCGGCGTATTTGCTGCCTAAGCAGCTATAAAAAACATAGTGAATTTAGGATTAAAAGCTCAACTCAACTTAACCAAGTCACCAACTGCTCCCCCACCTCCGCACTCCCCAGCATCGCCATGTGGTTTGTCCGATAAACAACCATTTGCGACGATTTGGAAAATACCAGGCTTCGGGCTGGGTCGCTGTGCACACCGAGCGCGCTGTTCAGCGGCACGAGGCCGTCACCAACCAGCCGGTCGGCTGCCAAGCTGCGTTTGGCAGCCAGAGTTGCTGCCACAGTGAAGCAGGCCACGCCTTCGGGCAATGGCAGGTGCTCGCGGTCAACTTGTTCTTGCTGGGTTTTGGGTTTGAAGCGATCTTCGCCTTGCCAATCACTGTCCAAAACGTTGCCAAAGCGCAGATCCGTGATGCCTGAGCTGCGCAATTCGACCAGTCTTTTGAAGGGTGCACTGTAGGGCGTGACGCCTAGGAGCACATCTATCCAATTGCCCGCTTTCTCCAGTGGTGCGCCATGGTGGGGTGTGCCTAAGAATACGATGTTTTTGAGTTTCTTCACCCATTGCCGCTTGCCTTGCTGCGCCGAATGAACCGCTGAGCGCGTGACCAGCCCACCCATGCTGTGCACCAACACCGAGATTTCTGTAAGCGGCACAGGCCACAGGGCGCTGAGCAATTCCAGCTGGTTCGACAGCATTTGCCCGTTTTGCGAGGTGTGCAAGCCCGTGTTGTAGCGGACATAAATGGGGGTGTAGCCTAGTTTTGCGGCTAAAGTCTCCGCATGATTGACGGATTCATCATCATGTTGAACTGCCCACTGCAAATCATTCATGCACAAACCGTGCACGACGATGAGCACTTTGCCCGTCAGCTGGGCTTTGTCGGGCATCGCTTCCCAATTCAAGGCTTCATTGTTGAAGCGCAGTGTCATGGGCGTCGCCATCGGGTTGTCGCCTTCCACCAGGCGGTCGCCCATCACGCCATTCAGCGCTGCCAAAACTGCTTCGCGCGGGGCTGATTCTTGCGGTTCTTGTTCGATTTTGTCTAACAGTGGTTGCAAACTCGTCAACAGCGACTCCGTGCCCTTGCCCACCAACTGTGCCACGCCTTGGACGGTCTTGTAAACCAAACCGGTAATCCCGCGCGTTTGGTCTTTGGCTTTGCCGCTGGGCGCACCCAGCGTGCTCCAAACCGATTGCGTCACGCCCTCGGCGATCTTGGTCACATTCACCGTGGCTTGCGTTGCCAGCTTGGCCAAGCCTCGCAAATCCGTAGAACGCAGATGTCTAAACGGATTGGGCGGGTTGGGTTTAGCCATGATTTACCTTTGTTTATGTCCGCTTGACGACCACGCTACCGATGGAATACCCCGCGCCAAACGAGCAAATCACACCGACGTCACCGGCTTTGGTGTCCTCATGGTGGCGGTGAAAGGCGATGATGGAGCCAGCAGACGCGGTATTGGCAAACTCGTCCAAAATGATAGGTGCTTCATCCGCCGTCGGGTCGCGCCCCAGCAGCTTGCGGGTGACAAACTGGTTCATATTGATATTCGCTTGGTGCAGCCAAAAGCGCCGTGTTTGCGCAGCGTTGTAGCCAAACGTGCCTAAATGCGTGCTGATGTGCTCAGCAGCCAGCGGGCAAACCTCTTTGAACACTTTGCGGCCTTCTTGTTGAAACAATTGGTCGCGGTCGTTCACATCGCGGTCTTCCGCATGCGACATGAAGCCAAAGTTGTTGCGGATATTGTTGGAGAACTGCGTGAAGCAATGCGTCCCCAAAATCTCAAACGCGCCTTTCGGGGCAACTTCCAAGCGTTCGACCAAAATAGCGGTACAAACATCGCCAAAAATAAAGTGGCAATCGCGGTCTTTCCACGCCAAGTGGGCAGAGGTGATTTCAGGATTCACCACTAAAACGGCTTTCGATGCACCAGATTTGACGGCGTTGTAGGCCATTTCGAGTCCAAAGGTGGCAGACGAGCAAGCGACATTCATGTCAAAACCAAAGCCTTTGATGCCTAAAGCAGTTTGAATCTCAATCGCCATCGCGGGGTAGGCGCGCTGCATGTTGGCGCTGGCGCAGATGACAAAATCCACATCAGCAGCGGTTTTGCCGGCTCTATCCAAAGCATCTTGGGCTGCCGCCACGCCAATCTCGGCCATCAGGCTGATCTCATCGTCCGGTCTTTTGACAAAGTTCGGGCGCATGCGTTTGGGGTCTAGCACACCGGTTTTTTCCAACACATAGCGGCGCTTGATGCCAGAGGCTTTTTCGATGAATTCGACGTTGGAATGCGTCAGTGCAGTCTGCGTGCCCGCTGCAATCTCGCTGGCGTGCTCTGCGTTTTGCAAATCTGCGTAGGCGTTGTACGAGGCAACCAACTCTTCATTGGTAATAACGTGCGGTGGCGTATAAAGCCCCGTGCTGCTGATGGCGACGCGATGCATGTGTTAGTCTCCTAATTAGTAGTGTTGTTATTTATAGTTAATGACTTCATGAAACTTCTTAGAGCTTCTCAAAACTTCTCATGCGGCGCTAAATACCGCCATTGGCCGACGGGTAAATTGCCCAGCACCACGTTGCCAATCCGCACCCGCTTCAAACCCACCACTTTCAGCCCAACCTGTTCGCACATGCGGCGGATTTGGCGTTTTTTGCCTTCGGTCAGCACAAAGCGAA
Source organism: Polaromonas sp. (assembly GCA_013298815.1). Lineage (GTDB taxonomy): Bacteria > Pseudomonadota > Gammaproteobacteria > Burkholderiales > Burkholderiaceae_C > Aalborgiella. The sequence continues at coordinate 5,770 of JAAFJF010000005.1, forward strand.
GTTGTTCGGGGTTTTGCCAGTCCACTTTGGCGCGTTTCAGGGGCTGGTCGTCCAGGCTCAGGCCGAAGCGGAGTTTGGCCAGCAGGGCGGGCGGGAAGGCGCTTTGCACGTCTAGCACGACGGGTTTTGATGTTGACACATTGGCCAAGTTGCCGTCAGCATAGTATTCCACCCGCACCAAATATTCTTTTTCCATCACCGAGTCTTCGCCAATCAGTTGGCGGGCGATGCGGCCGTCTTGCGTCATCACCAGCAAGCCAATCGAGTCGATATCCAAGCGTCCGCAGGGCGCTAGACCGGGCAATTGCGAGTGGTTCCAAAAGAAGCGCGCGTTGTCGTCCGACCAACGGTTTTGTGGGGTGAACAGGGTAACCGCAGGCTCGTGGCCGTCTTCGGCTTGGCTGCTCACAAAGCCCATAGGCTTGTTGATCAGAATCGTCACCTGGTTGGCTTGTTTGCCTTTGGCAGCGCGGTCAATCTCGATTTTGTCGTGCTGCTGTACCTGTAAACCCATCTCGGCAACCACGCCATTGACCTTGACCCAGCCGTTGGCCACCCATTCATCCGCCTCGCGGCGTGAGCAGATACCCATCTCGGCCATGCGTTTGTTCAGGCGGGTGGTGGCTTTAAGAGGTGGAGCGTTTGGATCGGGCTTTTTGCCGCCCGCGACGGCTTTGGCTGCGCCGGGTGATAGGGCACGGCGAAAAACGGGGGCTGCGGGAGGTGTATTTGGAGGAGTCAGTGGCGCGTTCATAGGCTTCTAAGTGTACGGCGTTAGTTTATTCTCTAACTATAGATATGTGTAGAAAGTCAAAGAAGCGCAGGCCTCTAAAACGGTCTATAGGTTAAAATATGATGATATTCTGCGTTCTATATATCCAAATTCACACTAAAGACTGAAAAGCTTCACCATGGCTGCCTTCGAAAAAGAAAAAGTCCTCTCCGTTCACCACTGGAACGAAACCCTCTTCACCTTCACCACCACGCGTGGTCCGAGCTTGCGCTTTGAAAGCGGGCATTTCGTCATGGTCGGCTTGGAAGTGGACGGCAAGCCGCTGCTGCGCGCCTACAGCATTGCAAGCCCACATTACGCCGAAGAGCTGGAGTTCTTCAGTATCAAGGTTGAAAACGGCCCGCTGACCTCACGTTTGCAGCACTTAAAAGTAGGCGACGAGGTGCTGATTGGCCGCAAACCTACAGGAACACTGGTGTTGACCGACTTGCTGCCTGGCAAAAACTTGTTCTTGTTCGCCACAGGCACGGGCCTCGCGCCTTTCATGAGCATCATCCGCGACCCAGACACCTACGAAAAGTTCGAAAAAGTCATCTTGGTGCACGGCGTGCGTTACGGCAGCGAGCTGGCCTATGCCAAATTCATCGAACACGAGCTGCCGCACGACGACTTTTTGGGCGAAGAAGTCAAACAGAAGCTGATTTATTACCCATGCGTTACCCGCGAAGAGTTCCGCAATATGGGTCGCTTGCCGGTGCTGATTGAAAACGGCAAACTCTGCGCCGATATCGGCCTACCGCAAATCAACCCGCAAACCGACCGCGCCATGATCTGCGGCGGCCCTGCGATGTTGAAAGACCTGCGCGTGGTGCTGGACGGCCTGGGTTTCACTATCTCCGCTGGCATCGGCCAAGCGGGTGATTACGTGATTGAGCGGGCGTTTGTCGAAAAATAAGCGCTTTGGAGCGCTTATTTGCAATTAAATTGATAGCTGTTTAGGCATTAAATATGACAGCTACCGGCTTATTTAACTCCAGCCCACATCATTCAACAAAAACACCCAAAAGAGTGTTTTTGCTTGAAATAAATTCTCAATTACCTTAAACAAGAACCTATCATATTCACAGTAATAGGCTCGCTGTAAGTGGCTCCCTGCACATCGGTCACCGTGATATTAATAATCGCGTCCAATTGTGCACGAGTGTCTGAATTCACCAACATGGTGACGACTCCAGTTGACGACACTGTGAAGTTGGCATTGCTGCCTGCAAACGTACAGGTATCTGGCGCACCGCCTGATGGTGCGATGTCTTTGCAGCTGAGCGTCCCAATCTCAGTAGGTGCAGAAACCGTTGTCGTATTACTTGAGAGACCACCAGCCGCTTCACATGTTAAGCTAAACTTGCCAAGACTCAATGTTTGATTGAACAAAATATCTGCAGGAGGCGGGTTGGGTTCTGCAGGAGGCACAACCACAGGCGGCACAACTGCTGGTGGAACGACTGCTGGTACGACTACGACTGGTTTCGCAACATCAACATTGGTTTGGTTGGTCACAATATGCTCTTGCTTTTGAATCACCCGGCCAAAGTAGTTTTTGGGGTTGTAGATGCTGTTGAGCATCAGCGTTTCGTTTAGCTGTGCATTAGAGGTGTCAGGCCGTGTTCCCACGTTGTGGCTCGTATCGCCAAGTGCATAGCGCACGCCGACATAGATGCCATAATTTTTTGCATTCTTGGTATTTTTAAAACCATTCAACGTCATACTAAACCGGCTGTCGTCAAAGCTTTTTTCTCCACTAATGGTCAATTGACCATCAGTATCTACTGTCAAACCAGCATAGGCACGGTATTGCGGCATATAGTGCTTGTACCCGACAAGACCAGTAGTTGTACTGCTAGATTCATCTAAAACCTTGGTGTTGGAATGGAACACTTTAGCCGTGAAAATTCCATTGTCAGCAACGTTCAGCTCGCCGCCCAAGCCCAAACGGTTGCGCCGCCCACCGAAAAAATCAATCGTTGTTCTGTCTACGCCGTTGGTTGTCGTGGTGCGAGTGAACGTGTCTAGGTCTTGAACACTGGTAGCGGTGAAAGCAGCATCTGTCACGGACAGGGTCTTAGAGCTTGTGCGCTGACTCAATGCATCAACATAGATTTTTCTGATGTTTGGGGATAAATTGCTTAAATCTAACCTTGCAAAGGCGCTATTTCCTTTCATTTTTTGATCAATACCTGGGTAGGAAATCGGCTCACGACCTGAAGATACGCCGCCGACGAAGTAACCTACATTCCCAACCGCGAAGCCGGCTGCCGCTCCTAGATGCTGTGATTTGTTAGAAGCATCACCCACAAGACGCAAACCAATAGTTTCACCACCCAAGGTCAAGGCAGCTACACCACCGGTTTCACCTGTGCTTTGTGATAAGCCAATCTCAAGATTGCGATTGATAGGAACTAGCACACTCGAGGGCGCGTTAACGGGCGTACTTGAAGCGTTATATTGCGCTATTTTTTGATCAGCTGACTGTGCAATGGCGGCTTGAGCAACTAGGCTGAAGACCAAGGCCGTGCTTATGAGTAGTTCGGATTTGGTTGGCTTAATCATAAAGAGCTTTCATAAATGTGAGTAAAAAATACAAAATACAATAATTTGTAAAAATTCATTAAAGCATTTTAAATGCAGGTTGTCATTGTTTATCAATTGTTTTTATTTAACAGCTTAAATTGAGCGAATTTTCACTTCTGTTGTATAGTGAATATGTTTAAGCAAAATAAAATTCATCAATAATTAATTTATTACTACAAAAGTAATAAACACGCTGGCTGGGCGCTGAATTGAGTTGAGAGATAAATCTCGGAATTTGAAAATTCTGCGCTAAAAATTCCGTGTCCGTAGCGCATGGATATCTAGCACCCGCAACCCCCCATATTCCACCTTGATCGTGCCTTGATCCGACAGGTTCGTCAGAGCTTCATTCACCCTTTGGCGTGATAAACCGACCAAATAGGCGAGTTCTTGCTGGGTGATGCGCAAAACCTCACCCACGCCGGGGTAGAGCACAGGGTTGAAGAGGGCGGCTAGGCTGCGGGCGACGCGGATGTCGGGGTTGGTCATGCGGTCGATCTCGCGGGCGGCGATGAATTGGCCTAGGCGTTCGTTGAGTTGACTCATCACAAAGCGGTTGAAGCCGATGGAGTTGTCTAGCAACCATTCGAACGTGCCGACGGGCAACCCGGCGACTGTACTTTTGCGCAGCGCTTGGATGTTGTAGCGGTAGGGCTCGCGCTTCATCAACGTGCCTTCGCCAAACCAACCGCCGGGTGGAACCCCAGTGAAGGTGATGGTTTGGCCCTGGGCGTTGTCGCTGCTCATTTTCAGCAAACCTTGCACCAAACCAAACCAGTAGGTGACGGGTCTGCCAGTTCTACAGACATAGTCGCCTGGTTCAGCGTCGGTCACGTCGATATCGTTGATGGCTTTTTCCCGCTGCTTGACGTCTAAAAAAGCGAGCCAAGGAATGCCAGCCAGCTCGTAATCTGTGGGATTGCGGCGGCGTTGGTGAAGGGTTAATTCTTGAGGGCTCTGGCGTGTCATGGGTTGTGTAAGTTAAGGACTAATCAGGGAAAGTCCTAGGCGAAGGAGGCTTCAATTGTCGTCCAAACGACAACATAACGTCAAATAGTATCCTAATATCTAAACTATCAAAGCACAGCTATTTTGGAACTATTGAGATGCAGACCACATTTGCCCGATTATTGTTAAAGCACGCAGCTGAGCGTCCTCGAAGCGCAGCCATGCGTGAAAAGGAGTATGGGATTTGGCAGGCGCTGACTTGGTCAGATATGGCAACCATGGTGGAGCACTTAGCTTGCGGTTTGTTTGAGGCGGGGCTGAAGCGTGGGGACCACATGATCGTGGTGGGTGCAAATCGCCCCCGTTTGTATGCCACGATGTTGGCTGTGCAAGCGCTGGGCGCGGTGCCAATTCCTTTGTATCAAGATGCTGCTGCGCTGGAATGCGTATTTCCCATCAACAATGCTGATGTCAAGTTTGCGTTTGCCGAAGACCAAGAGCAAGTTGATAAGTTGTTAGAGATTCGCTCGCAATGCCCTCAACTCACGCATATTTATTTTGATGACCCACGCGGTTTGCGTAAATACGACGAGCCAGGCCTGAGTAGTTTGGAAACTTTGCTTGAGGGTGGCAAAGCGTTTGCAATCAAGCAAACTGGGTTTTTCAAGGCAGAAGTCGAAAAGGCGCAGCCTGAAGATGTGGCGGCGATGTTTTTCACATCTGGTACGACAGGTAACCCCAAAGGCGTGGTGCATACGCATAACAGTTTGCTCAATGCCGCTGAATCTGGCGCAACTTTTGACAAATTGACCAGTGCAGAAGAAGTTTTAGCTTACTTGCCGCCAGCGTGGATTGGACAAAACATATTTAGCTACGCGCAGTGGTTGGCATGTGGTTACGTGGTGAACTGTCCCGAGTCAGCAGCAACAACGACGATTGATTTGAAAGAAGTTGGGCCCACTTACTATTTTGCACCGCCGCGCGTATTTGAAGGACTGCTTACCAGCGTGATGATTCGCATGGAGGACGCCGGAACTTTCAAGCGCAAGATGTTCAGCTACTTTATGGACGTCGCAAAAAAAGTCGGCCCTGCGAAGACGGATGGCACATCTGTTGGTATGGTCGATAGTTTGAAATATGCATTGGGTAATTGGATGGTTTACGGTCCGCTGCGCAACAACCTAGGCATGAGCCGCGTGCGCGTAGCTTACACGGCGGGTGAGGCGATAGGACCTGACTTGTTCACTTTTTATCGCTCCATCGGTATCAATTTGAAGCAGTTGTACGGCTCGACCGAAACCGCAGTATTTGTGTGCCAACAGCCAGACAACCAAGCCCGTGCTGACACCGTGGGCATTCCTTGCAACGGTGTCGAAATAAAAGTGGCGGACAACGGCGAGGTTTTGGTGAAATCCCCTGGCTTATTCAAAGAATACTACAAAAACAAAGTGGCTACCGATGAGGTGTTGACCGATGGTGGCTGGTATCACACCAGCGACGCGGGCTTTTTAGATGCACATGGTCACTTGAAAATCATTGACCGTGTGAAAGACGTAGGCCGTATCAAAGGTGGCGCTTTTGATGGCGCGATGTTTGCTCCCAAGTATGTAGAAAACAAGCTCAAATTTTTCCAACACATCAAAGAGGTTGTTGCCTATGGCGATGGTCGTGAAAAAGTTTGCGTCATGATCAATGTCGATTTTGATGCCGTGGGCAATTGGGCGGAGCGTCGCAACTTGTCCTATGCCGGCTACACTGATTTGGCACAAAAGCCAGAGGTTTACCAACTCATCAAAGAATGCGTTGAGAAAGTAAATGTTGATTTGAGCTCAGACACCATGCTGGCCGGTAGTCAGGTCAGCCGTTTCCTGATTTTGCATAAAGAACTCGATGCGGATGATGGCGAGTTAACCCGTACGAATAAAGTCAGACGCGGCTTTATCGCAGATAAATATTCGGCATTGGTGGATGGCTTGTACGCTGGTAAAACCGAGCAGTTCATCGAAACCGTTGTGAAATTTGAAGATGGCCGCTCGGGCAGCGTCAGCGCGACTTTGAAGCTATCAAACGCCACGATATATGCACCCGTCAAGGCTGCGGCATAAAAATTAAATAAGAATATGGCAACTAAAAAAATTGGGGAAGTAATCCTCGAAGTTAAAAATATCAGCCTTGCGTTTGGCGGCGTCAAGGCCTTGAGCGACATATCGTTCGATGTGCGTGAGCACGAAGTCCGTGCCATTATTGGTCCCAACGGCGCAGGAAAAAGCTCTATGCTCAATTGCATCAATGGCGTCTACACACCACAGCAAGGCAGTATCAGTTTCAAAGGCCAAACCTTTAGCCACATGGATAGCCACCAAGTCGCAACTATGGGCATCGCACGCACGTTTCAAAATTTGGCTTTGTTCAAGGGCATGAGTGTGATTGACAACATCATGTCCGGTCGCAACCTGCGCATCAAAAGCAATATTTTCTTGCAAGCCTTGCGCATTGGCCCAGCGGAGCGAGAAGAGGTTCGTCATCGCGAGTATGTCGAGCACATCATCGACTTTTTGGAAATCCAAGCCTACCGCAAAACACCCGTTGGTCAATTGCCTTACGGCCTACAAAAGCGCGTTGACTTGGGTCGTGCGTTGGCTATGGAGCCGCAAGTATTGTTGCTGGATGAACCCATGGCTGGTATGAACTTGGAAGAAAAACAAGACATGTGCCGCTTTGTGCTGGATATCAATGACGAATACGGCACAACCGTAGTGTTGATTGAGCACGACATGGGTGTGGTGATGGATATTTCTGACCGTGTGGTGGTGCTTGACTACGGTAAAAAAATTGGTGATGGCACGCCCGACGAGGTGCGCAATAACCCAGAGGTGATCAGCGCTTACCTCGGTACATCACATTAGATATATGACCCCCACGCTTGTCACTTCGTGTAATTCGCGGCCCCCCGAGGGGGCCGCAGTTGCCTTTGGGCGGCCAGGCGTCAACTGAACAGGATAAAAATTATGGCATTTTTTTTAGAAACATTATTGGGCGGCCTGATGGCTGGCATGCTGTACTCTTTGGTCGCACTGGGCTTTGTGTTGATTTTCAAAGCGTCAGGCGTGTTTAACTTTGCGCAAGGTGCGATGGTGCTATTTGCGGCTTTAGCGATGGCGCGCTTTGCAACTTGGATACCCTTGTGGACTGGTATTGAGAGCCCTGTCTTTGCAAATGTTGCCGCATTTGTTATAGCAAGTTTCATTATGTTGATAGTGGCTTGGGCGATCGAAAAATTTGCATTACGGCATTTGGTCAATCAAGAGGGCACCACACTGTTGATGGCTACGTTAGGCATTAGCTACTTCTTAGATGGCTTGGGGCAAACGATTTTCGGCAGTGATATTTACAAAATCGACATTGGCATGCCTAAAGAGCCCATCATGGCGTTCGAGAGCGCTTTTGAGGGCGGCATATTAATCAACAAAGAAGATTTATACGCTGCCTTGATTGCCGCTGTGCTCGTCGGTGCATTGAGTATGTTTTTCCAAAAAACAGCAACAGGTCGTGCTCTTCGCGCTGTGGCGGATGACCATCAGGCTGCACAAAGTATTGGCATCCCGTTAAACCGTATTTGGGTAATTGTTTGGTTTGTGGCGGGTATCGTGGCTTTGGTGGCAGGCATGATTTGGGGCTCTAAATTAGGCGTGCAATTCTCGCTGACTACGGTTGCCTTACGCGCTTTGCCAGTTGTCATTTTGGGTGGTTTGACTTCCGTGCCTGGTGCAATCATTGGTGGTTTGATTATTGGTGTAGGTGAAAAATTATCTGAGGTTTTCCTTGGCCCTTATGTGGGTGGAGGTATTGAGATCTGGTTTGCATACGTGCTGGCCTTGGTCTTTTTACTGTTTCGTCCGCAGGGTTTATTTGGCGAAAAAATCATCGACCGTGTTTAAGCGTTCAGATCCAACCATCACAAAATTGTCTTTGCTTACTCATACTATAAGTAGTTAAAAAAATGTTTTACAGAGAAAACGGTCAATTCAAGACCAATTACCGCGCTGATCAGCAAATTTTCCCGATTGCACAAGACCGCTGGGCGGTGCTTGCGCTCATGGCATTTGCGTTTGTGGCTGTGCCATTGCTTGGCAGTGACTACATGTTTAGAGCAATTTTTATTCCATTTTTGATCATGGCGTTAGCCGCGTTGGGCGTCAATATTTTGGTCGGATACTGTGGTCAGATTTCCTTGGGCTCAGGTGCGTTCATGGCAGTGGGTGCCTACGCTGCGTTTAATTTCTTTGTGCGTGTTCCTAATATGCCTCTGATTCCAGCTTTGATTTTAGGTGGGTTATGTTCCACCGCCTTTGGTATTTTGTTTGGTTTGCCAAGTTTGCGCGTTAAAGGCTTGTATTTGGCGGTGGCAACTTTGGCCGCTCAATTTTTCAGTGACTGGATGTTTTTACGTATCAAGTGGTTTACCAATGATTCGCCTTCGGGCTCAGTCTCAGTGTCTGGCCTGCAAGTGTTTGGCTTCCAAATTGAAAGCCCAATTTCTAAATACTTGTTTTGTTTAGCTATTTTGACGGTGCTGGGTTTAATGGCAAAAAACTTGGTGCGTAGCGCAATTGGCCGGGAGTGGATGGCGATTCGTGACATGGATGTGGCAGCCGCCGTTATTGGCATTCGTCCGATGTATGCCAAACTTAGCGCATTCGCTGTTAGCTCGTTCATCATCGGTGTTGCGGGAGCCTTATGGGGCTTTGTGTATTTAGGTGCTTGGGAGCCGGCTGCATTTTCAGTGGATATGTCGTTTCGGCTGTTGTTCATGGTCATCATCGGTGGCATGGGTTCCATCATGGGCAGCTTTTTTGGTGCTGCATTTATCGTTTTGCTGCCGATATTTTTGAATCAATTTTTGCCTTTATTGGGCAGCTTGTTCGGCATTAATGTGTCGACGGCAGCCGCATCGCATGCCGAGCTGATGATTTTTGGTGCGCTGATTGTGTGGTTTTTGATTGTTGAGCCACATGGTTTGGCAAAGTTGTGGGCTGTTGGTAAACAAAAATTGCGTTTGTGGCCCTTCCCGCATTGAACACTTTTCAATTAATAACCTGATAGCGGGTATGTACTGATTTCGTTCTTGTTTTTTCGTTCGTTAACTATAAGCACGTTTGTGCTATTACATTTGGAGATTTTAAAAAATGAAACTTCGTAGCCTTGCACTCGCTGCCACTTTGGTTGCTGTTGGTGCCACAGCCTTCGCTCAGGCCAAAGAGCAATTCTTCCCTGTGCTGTCATACCGCACGGGTGCTTATGCGCCTAACGGGGTACCTTTTGCAAACGGTTACGTTGACTATTTGAAGTTGGTCAATGCACGTGGCGGCATCAACAAAGTCATGGTGTCGTTTGAAGAGTGCGAAACCGGCTATGACACAGCGCGTAGCGTCGAATGCTATGAACGCCTCAAAGGCAAAAACGGCGGTGCCACAGTGTTCCAACCTTTGTCAACTGGTGCTACTTTTGCGTTGACCGAAAAAGCACCTACAGACAAGATTCCGTTGATCACGGCGGGCTATGGCCGAAGCGAAAGTCAAGACGGCACCGTGTTCAAGTGGAACTTCCCTTTGGCGGGCACCTATTGGCTCGCGGCTGATGCCTTGGTGCAGCATATCGGGAAAAAAGAAGGCGGTTTAGACAAACTCAAAGGTAAGAAAATTGCTTTGGTTTACCACGACAGTCCCTACGGCAAAGAGCCAATCGCTTTGCTGCAAGAGCGAAGCCGTCAGCTAGGCTTTGAATTGCAATTGCTACCTGTAACCGCGCCCGGTGTTGAGCAAAAAGCGACATGGTTGCAAGTGCGCCAATCTAAACCTGATTTCACCTTGCTGTGGGGTTGGGGTGTGATGAATTCAACTGCGCTCAAAGAAGCGCAAGCTACTGGCTATCCGCGCGAAAAAATGTACGGCGTGTGGTGGTCAGGTGCTGAGCCAGACGTGAAGGACGTGGGCGAAGGCGCTAAAGGCTACAACGCGGTGACCATGCAGCACGGCGCCGAGCCAAACTCCAAGGTTGTGAAAGACATCTTGGCGATGGTGCATGACAAAGGGGCAGGTACTGGTCCTAAAGATGAAGTGGGACAAGTGCTTTACATGCGCGGTGCGATGAGTGCGATGATGGCGGTTGAAGGCGTTCGTTCTGCGCAAGAGCGTTTCGGTAAAGGTAAAGTCATGTCCGGCGAGCAAGTGCGCTGGGGATTGGAGAACTTGAACTTGACGCAAGCCAAGCTAGATGGCGTCGGCTTTGCAGGCGTGATGCGTCCTATCAGTACATCATGCGCTGACCACATGGGTTCAAACTGGGCGCGTGTGCATACATGGGATGGCAAGAAGTGGGGCTTTTCTTCAGACTGGTTGCAAGCGGATGAGCAAATCTTGAAGCCTTTGGTGAAAGCAACAGCAGCCAAGTACGCAGCAGACAAGAAATTGACGCCACGTACACCAGCTGATTGCCAGTCTTAACTGACTTTTACTTGGCTGGCGAACATTACGGTTTGCCAGCCAGCAAATGCCAGCGCTTTAATTTATATTAATTTGAAATCAGAGCGCTTTCGTTTGGTTTGAAAATTTTCACGCATGACACTATGACAACACCCCAAACATCAACGCCCTTAGCGACAACGGCTGAGCCCAATATCGTTTTAAACGTGAACGGTATCGAAGTTATTTACAACCACGTTATCTTGGTTCTCAAAGGCGTTTCCCTGCACGTGCCTGAAGGCAAGATCGTCGCTATTTTGGGTGGCAATGGTGCCGGCAAAACAACCACTTTGCGTGCTGTCTCAAATTTGCTTCAGGGTGAACGTGGTGCAGTGACCAAAGGCACGATTGAACTTCGCGGCGAGCGTATCGAAAACTTAAGTCCGGCAGATTTGGTGAAACGTGGCGTGGTTCAAGTCATGGAAGGGCGACATTGCTTTGCACATCTGACGATCGAAGAAAACTTGCTCACAGGTGGCTATACCCGTAAAAGCAAAGGCGAGGTTGAGGCTAATTTGGAGAAGGTGTATAACTATTTTCCACGTCTTAAGACGCGCCGCACCAGCCAAGCTGCTTATACCTCTGGCGGCGAGCAGCAAATGTGCGCCATCGGTCGTGCACTGATGGCCAACCCCAATATGGTGTTGCTGGATGAACCCTCTATGGGCCTAGCACCGCAAATTGTGGAAGAAGTTTTTGAGATTGTCAAAGACCTCAACCAACGCGAAAAAGTAACTTTTTTGTTGGCAGAACAAAACACCAACATGGCCTTGAAGTATGCGGATTATGGTTACATCATGGAAAGCGGGCGCGTTGTGATGGACGGCAAAGCAAGTGACCTTGCCAATAATGAAGACGTGAAAGAGTTTTATTTGGGTGTGGGCGGTGGCGAGCGTAAGTCGTTCAAAGACGGCAAGAGCTATAAGCGTAGAAAGCGTTGGTTAGCATGAGCGATTTTTACAGCATGCTCATCGCAGCAGAAAAACGACCACACGCCGACCGTGAACGTGTTCAACTTCAAGCCTTGTCGCCTCAAATTAATCACGCGCAGCAAAAAAGCGTCGCATTCGCCGAAATACTAGCTGGCGTAGACGCCGCTGTGGTGACCAGCCGAGCTGCTTTGGCAAGTTTGCCCGTGACACGTAAAACTGAGTTGCTCGATCGACAAAAAGCCGCTCGTGAAGTTTCTGGCAGCAGAGACGCTGTTTTTGGTGGTTTCAGCAGTGTTGGTTTTGGCGCGAATATGCCTCGCGTGTTTGCCAGCCCAGGTACGATTTATGAGCCCGAAGGCAAGCAATTGGATTACTGGCGCTCGGCTAGAGCATTGGCTGCTGCTGGGTTTAAAGCTGGCGAGTTGATTCATAACTGCTTTAGCTACCATTTCACGCCTGCTGGCGCGATGATGGAATCAGGCGCACATGCTCTGGGCTGCACAGTTTTTCCGGCGGGAACGGGGCAAACCGAGCAACAAGTGCAAGCCATGGCAGAGCTCAAACCGGCTGGTTATGTTGGCACACCCAGTTTTCTCAAAATTATTTTAGAAAAAGCCGCTGAAATGGGTGTTGCGCTTCCCAGCGTGACCAAAGCCTTGGTTTCTGGTGAAGCTTGTCCGCCCAGTTTGCGCGATTGGTTTGCCGAGCGTGGCGTCACCGCTTATCAATGCTACGCCACTGCAGACTTAGGTTTGATTGCTTACGAAACCAGCGCCCGCGAAGGCTTGGTGATCGACGAGGGCGTGATTGTCGAAATCGTTACCCCTGGTACGGGTGACCCCGTAGCTGAGGGCGAGGTTGGCGAATTGGTGGTCACCACCTTCAATACAGATTACCCCTTGATTCGCTTTGGAACGGGTGATTTATCTGCCGTTTTGCCAGGCAATTGCCCAACGGGACGCACCAATACCCGCATCAAAGGCTGGATGGGCAGAGCTGATCAAACTACCAAGATTCGCGGCATGTTTGTACACCCTAGCCAAGTAGCTTCAATTGCCAAGCGTTTTCCTGACGTAGTCAAAGCCAGATTGGTGGTTAGCGGAGAAATGGCAAATGACCAAATGACCTTGCATGTGGAAACTACTAAACAAGCTGAAACTACAGAATTGCATGAAAAAATCAGTGACGCTATTCGAGACGTCACCAAGTTGCGTGGTAACGTCGCATTTTTTGCACCTGGGAGTTTGCCAAACGATGGTCGGGTCATCGAAGATGCACGTAGTTATACCTAAATACGCGTAAAGTTACTGTAAGCATTAAAATAATGGGTTGCACTAGGGTTAGTGCTAGCCACAAAAGCTACTCTTGCCCGTTATGGTACTGGCTCGGTGCTTTTACCTAATGCATTGACTTTTAATTTATATTCATATTTAGGAAATTTGATGAAGAAACTACTCACAATCAGTTTAGCCATTGCTGCTTTAATGGGCGCTAATCTGAGCGTTCAAGCGGCTGACTATCCTTTGAAAGACAAAGTCATCACTCTCGTGGTGCCGTTCGCAGCGGGTGGTCCTACTGACCGCGTTGCCCGTGATTTGGCTGAGGCCATGCGTAAGCCTTTGGGTGGTAACAGCATCATCATTGACAGTGCCCCTGGCGCTGGCGGTTCAATTGGTGCAAACAAAGTGTCTAAGGCTGCACCAGATGGGTATACCCTTTTGGTTCACCACATCGGTATGTCCACCATGCCAGGCTTGGTACGCAACATTCCTTTTAAAGTTGAAAGCGATTTTGAATATTTGGGCATGATTAATGATGTCCCCATGACCTTGATTTCCAAGCCAACAATGGCTGCGACTAACTACAAAGAGCTCTCAGCTTGGTTAACCGCGAATAAGGGAAAAATTAATTTGGGTAACGCTGGCGTTGGCTCTGCATCGCATCTGTGCGGTTTGCTGTTCCAAAACGCTTTGCAAATTGACATGACCACCGTGCCTTACAAAGGCACTGCGCCGGCGATGACGGATTTGATTGGCGGTCAAATTGACCTGATGTGCGATCAAACGACCAACACGACCACACAAATTGATGCCAAAAAAGTCAAAGCTTTTGCCGTGACGACTGGTAAACGTTTGACAACGCCTGCTTTGAAAGACTTGCCGACCCTACAAGAGTCTGGTCTCAAAGGATTTGAGGTCACCATTTGGCACGGTTTGTACGCGCCTAAAGGCACACCAGCTGACGTTCTTGCCAAAATCAACGCTGCTTTGAAAGTCGCTTTGAAAGATCCAGACTTCATCAAAAAGCAAGAGGGCTTGGGCGCAGTTGTTGTCGCAGACAAACGCATGGAGCCAGCTGAGCATAAGAAGTTTGTAGCGGGTGAAATTGCCAAGTGGACACCAATCATCAAAGCTGCTGGCGTTTATGCTGACTAAGCTTCTAAACGCTTGAATCTTACAAAAGCCGCAAGTTTGCGGCTTTTTTTATGGCAAGATGAGTGCATAGGAGACAAACCAATGGCTTTGAAAACATCTATCCATAAACGCGGCGTTTTGAAATTGTTGTCAATAAGCTGCTTATTTGCTACCAATTTAATAGCTACTCAGGCAATAAGTCAGACGGCTTGGCCCGCAAAACCCGTCAAAATCATAGTTCCGTTCGCACCTGGCGGTACCACTGACCTGCTGGCCCGCGCCATGGCCCCCGAGCTCTCTAAAGCGTTCGGTCAAACCTTCATTGTTGAAAACAAAGCCGGCGCAGGCGGCAATGTGGGGGCAGATGCCGTTGCCAAGTCGCCAGCCGATGGATACACCCTGCTCATGGGCACGGTGGGCACGCACGGCATCAATGTCGCGCTGTACGACAAAATGCCGTTTGACCCTGTCAAAGACTTCGCACCCGTGACCTTGGTTGCAGGCGTGCCTAACGTGATGGTGATGAACACAGAGAAAGCCAAGTCGTTGAACATCAACACCGTGGCTGACTTCATCAAATACGCCAAATCCAACCCCGGCAAGCTCAATATGGCCTCCAGTGGCAATGGCACGTCGATCCACTTGGCGGGTGAATTGTTCAAAAGCATGAGTGGCACTTACCTGGTTCACTTTCCCTACCGTGGCTCAGGCCCAGCACTACTTGACATGGTGGGCGGCACCATGGATGTGATGTTTGATAACCTGCCCAGCGCCTTGCCGCACATCAAATCTGGCAAGCTCAAAGCTCTGGCTGTCACCAGCGCCCAGCGCTCAGTCGTGTTGCCGGATGTGCCAACCGTTGAAGAAGCCGGAAAGTTAAAAGGCTTTGACGCCAGCAGCTGGTTTGGCTTGCTAGCGCCTGCGGGCACACCGCCCGACATTGTCAACCGCGTTCAGCAAGAAGTGGCTAAGTCGCTCAATTCACCAGCTGTGAAAGAGAAGCTTTTGGCACAAGGCGCGATTCCAGGCGGCAACAGTCCGCAAGATTTCAGCAAAATGATTGCTGCTGAAATCAAAAAATGGGCACAAGTGGTGAAGGTTTCAGGCGCTAAGGTGGACTAAATCGATCAAGTCGGATTCGGTTGATTCAATCAAACGCCCCAGACGATTTCTACGTTCGCTTTATGGCTGCTTTTTAGTAGCTCCATAAACGGCACCGCACGTTGGCGCAGTGGGACAACGTCTGAATTGCTATAACTTGTTTGAGATGTTTCATCGTCTTCAGAAAATGCATTTTTAACTTTCAGTGCTGCCGCTGCTTTGGCCTCAGCTATTGCGGCCTCTTCACTGGCAATCGCATTTTCCAGTGCGGCCAACGCTGCAGGCATTAGCGCAGGCAAGATAATGCCGGTGTTGCTGGGGTCTTTGCCGATGATTTGCAACACACGGCGGCCATTGGGTTCTAGCATGATCAAGTCGCCAGTAGCTTTGGATTTGAATTTGAAAAGCATAAAAATGAAAATATAAGAATATGGGCAAGAGTTACTAAAGAGTCAGGTAAGCTATTGTGTACCTAATTCTGCACCCTATGACGATTTCATCTTCTTCTGAAAACTCCCCCACTACAGGTCAAGGCCGCGTTTATCTGGTTGGCGCGGGCCCTGGCGACCCAGAGCTGCTCACCCTGCGTGCAGTTCGCATCATGGCTAAAGCCGATGTTGTCGTTTATGACCATTTGGTATCCGATGGCGTGCTCGATTTTTTGCCGCCCGCTGCTGAGCGCATCTACGCTGGCAAGCGCCGCAACGAGCACACTTTGCGGCAAGAGCAAATCAACGCCTTGCTGGTCAAACTCGCGCAGGAAGGCAAGCAAGTCGTGCGGCTCAAAGGGGGTGACCCTTTCATCTTCGGGCGCGGCGGCGAGGAATTGCAAGAGCTGGCCAAAGCCGGCGTGGCATTTGAAGTCGTGCCCGGCATCACCGCCGCCAGTGGCGTGTCTAATTACGCGGGCATTCCGTTGACGCACCGCGACTACGCCCAAACCTGCCTGTTTGTGACTGGCCACCTCAAAGAAACCAACGACTTTGTCAGCGCCGATTTAGATTGGGCGGCCCTCACACGCCCCCGCCAAACTGTGGTGATTTACATGGGTTTGTCCGGTTTGAGCGACATTTGCCGCCAGCTCATCGCGCACGGTGCTGCGCCAGATTTTCCCATCGCCATCGTGCAAGACGGTACGACAGCCACGCAAAAAGTGCTGACTGGCACCTTGACCGACTTGCCCGAACGCGTCAAAACCAGCGGTTTCACCTCGCCTTGCCTCATCATCGTCGGCGAAGTGGTCAATCTGCACCGACAACTCGCTTGGTATTCGCCAGCGTCATAAAGTGGACTTAGCTACCATTTTGTGACCAGAGTGGCTACAATATAAGCATGAAGTCTTCAATTGATACAACTCCCCCAAAACTCCCAAAAACCCCGAAACCTCCCAAAATCTCGTTCAAAGCGCAAATGCTGCTGGCACGGGAAGACGCCATCGTCCAAGCCGTGAACCGCCTCTTGGCCGAAAAAGGCTTTGACGCCATGACGGTTGACGAAGTCGCCGCCAACGTCGGCATCGCCAAAGCGAGTCTATACAAACATTTTTCTAGCAAAGAAGAGCTGGCCGCCGCCGCCATGGTGCACATCATGCAGCGGGCGCAAGCGTTTTTGAGCAGTCTTCCAGCAAGCGATACGCCCATAGGCAACCTGCGCGCCGCCGCCCGTTGGATGATGGCACTCAAACTTGCGGGCGAAATGCCGTCCTTGCCTAGCCAAAACTCCACCCTTCGCGCTACTTTGATGGGCAACAAAGCCTATATGGACGGTGTGATGGATGCCAGCGACCGCTTGGGCGCTTGGATTGAAGCGGCGCAACAAAATGGCAGCCTCAACACCACACTACCCCCCATCGCCGTGTTGTATACCCTGTATGCCCGCGCTTGCGACCCTGTTTTGGAGTTTTTGCGCCTCAACGACCAACTGAAAGACGATGACATCATCGATTTGGTGCTCAAAACCTGTTTTGAAGGCTTAAATTCTCGGTAAAAGTGCTTGTACAGGTCGAAAAATGCCCATAGCCAGCGTATTTACTGCCTAAGCAGCTATAAAATTCATAGTAAATAATTAAAAAATACCGAAATAATCCCCATGAGTGACGCCCTCAACTACCTCCTAGCCGCCCGCCCCGAGGCGATGACCCACTACTTCGCCTTCCTCAAAGACGCCGGCAAACACCTAGACCCGAAAACCCGCAACCTCATCTCCGTCATCACCAAGGTTGATGCCCAAACCGAGCCCGGTTTCAAGCAATACCTCAAACGTGCCCTGCGCGACGGCTGCAGCCCGGTCGAGGTGATTGACGCGCTGTTGATGGCTTTCCCCACGCTGGGTTTGACCAAAATCATCTGGGCGACCAACATCATATTGAGCATGAATCTGCCTGGTTTTGACCCTGAATCTATGAAGGCACAGCTTGCCGGAGAGCCTGAAAGGGCTGAATCCGCAGAGACGGTTTGGCACGACGTCATGACCACCGCCGCCCTGGCCGACGGCCAAACCACCCGCGTCGACAGCCACGGCCGTGGCTTGTTCATCTCCCGCGAAGGCGACACCTTTACCGTGTTCGACAGCCACTGCAGCCACCAGCGCACCGACATCCCGCTGTCTGCGTTGGACGATTGCACCTTAACCTGCCCCAAGCATCAGTGGACCTTCGACGTCAAAACCGGTGCCTGCCACAAACCCGGTGGCTCGCCGCTGCAGCAACTGCCCGCTAAAGTGGTGGGTGGGCGGGTGATGGTGCAGTGGTGATTTGCGAGTAATTGATACTAAATTGAATACATCGAATACAATGCATGCATGTATTCGATGTATTCAACTTAGGAGGTTCTATGGCAACTTCAATTCGACTCGACGCTGTAACTGAAAATCGCCTTGACGCGTTAGCGCACACGACTGGCCGTAGCAAAGCCTACTATCTGCGTGAACTCATCAACAATGGCATTGACGACCTTGAGGACTACTACCGCGCAGCTGTGGTGATGGAGCGTGTCCGTACAGGCAAAGAAAAGGTCTACACCTTAGACGAAGTTGAGGCGCATCTTGGCTTGGCAGGTTAAACTGACAGCGACAGCTAGAAAAAATCTCGACAAGCTGGACAAGCAAATTGCTCTGCGAATTACAAAGTTTTTAAGAGAAAGAATCGCCACTTTAGACGACCCTAGAAGCTCAGGAAAAGCATTGTCTGGCTCTGTGTTTTGTTCGTACTGGCGCTATAGAGTTGGGGACTACCGCATCATTTGTGACATTCAAGACGGTGAACTCTGCGTTTTGGTGATTGATGTTGGCAATCGTAAAGAAGTTTACGATTAAGGCAAATGCCGCTCAACTTTTATCTTCAGCAGCTTCACCAACGCCACATCCATAAACTTGTAGTTATCAGGAATATCCAAGCAAATCAGCCGTTTCCCTAGCAATTGGGGCTGGTAGCGGGTTTGCAGCTTGGTTTTGTGTTCCCGCTCCATCACGAAGATCATGTCTGCCCACTCCACCTGTTCGGGTGTCAACGGATTTTCTGCATCGTTGTTTGTGCCAGCAGACGAGCATTCCAACCCGTCGTAGTCGGCAAATATCTGTTCCGCTGTCGGGCTGCGCCAGCGGTTTTGGCTGCAAATGAAGAGGACTTTTGTCAAATATTTGAATTCAATTATTTGACCTGCGGATCCATACTCCCGGTCGCATAGCGCTTTTGCATGTCTTCTAAGCTGTGCACTTTGGTGATTTTGCTTGCCATGCCGGCTGCGCCAAAAGCTTCGTAGCGGTCGCGGCAGATGCCAGCCATGCTTTCGGTGGCGACTTTGAGGTACTTGCGGGGGTCAAAGTTAGAGCGATTTTGTGCCAAATGGCGGCGGATGGAGCCGGTGGATGCCATGCGCAGGTCGGTATCGATATTGATCTTGCGGACGCCGTTTTTGATGCCTTCAACGATTTCAGACACTGGCACGCCGTAGGTTTGGCCCATGTCGCCGCCAAACTCGTTGATGATGGCCAGCCAGTCTTCCGGCACGCTGCTGGAGCCGTGCATGACCAAATGCACGTTCGGGATGCGGGCGTGGATCTCGCGGATGCGGTCGATGCGCAGTACCGCACCTGTGGGTTTTTTGCTGAATTTATACGCGCCGTGGCTGGTGCCGATGGCAATGGCCAGCGCATCCACCTTGGTTTTGGCCACAAAGTCTGCCGCTTCATTGGGGTCGGTCAGCATCATGTCGTGCGTCAACTTGCCTTCTGCGCCATGGCCGTCTTCTTCGCCGGCCATGCCAGATTCGAGCGAGCCTAGGCAGCCGAGTTCGCCTTCAACCGACACGCCGGTCGCATGCGCCATCGCCACCACGCTGGCGGTGGTGCTGACGTTGTAGTCGTAGCTGGCTGGCGTTTTGCCGTCTTCTTTGAGCGAGCCATCCATCATCACCGAGCTGAAACCCGACTGGATGGAGCGGAAACACACGCCGGGCGACGCGCCGTGGTCTTGGTGCATACAGACGGGGATGTGCGGGTAGGCTTCCAGTGCGGCCAAGATCAAGTGGCGCAAAAACGGCTCACCCGCGTACTGGCGCGCCCCGGCGGAGCCCTGCAAAATGACAGGCGAGTTGGTCGCATCCGCCGCCTGCATGATGGCTTGTACCTGTTCCATGTTGTTGACGTTGAAGGCGGGCAGGCCGTAGCTGTTTTCGGCAGCGTGGTCCAGCAGTTGGCGCAGAGTGATTAAAGCCATGAAATGCTCCTGATTTAGGTTGAAATTTAAGTTTAAGCTAGATAAAGGGTTAAAAATACTTAAAAAGTGGTCAAATATGGCATAAATATGATGCTAGCCGTCGTATTTGTTGCCTAAGTAGCTATCATATTTGTAGTGTTTCAGGAGATCACCCTGCCGCCCGTTTGGTCAAAATCTCAAATGCAGGCAAGGTTTTGCCTTCCAGCACCTCCAAAAACGCACCGCCACCGGTCGAGATGTAGCCCACTTTGTCCTCAATCCCGTACTTGGCAATAGCTGCCAGCGTGTCGCCGCCACCGGCGATGCTGAAGGCGCTGCTGTCGGCAATCGCTTGGGCGATGACTTTCGTGCCATTCTCAAACTTGGCAAACTCAAACACGCCTACAGGCCCGTTCCACACAATCGTGCCGGCTTTGAGCAGCTGGTCGGCTAGTTTCTTGGCGGTTACAGGGCCAATGTCCAAAATCAAGTCATCATCTTCCACATCGGTCGCGGCTTTCACGGTGGCTACAGCGTCGGCTGAGAAGGTCTTGGCGGTGACCACGTCCGTTGGAATCGGCACTTCCGCCCCACGCGCCTTCATGGCGGCGATGACGGATTTGGCCTGCTCCAGCAAATCTGGTTCTGCCAAGCTTTTGCCAATTTTCAGCCCAGCAGCCAACATAAACGTGTTGGCAATGCCGCCGCCCACGATCAATTGATCCACGTTTTTAGCCAAACTCTCCAAAATCGTGAGCTTGGTTGACACTTTAGACCCCGCCACAATCGCCACCAGTGGGCGTTTAGGCGCTGTCAGCGCTTTAGAAATCGCATCCATTTCCGCCGCCAAGAGTGGGCCAGCGCAGGCAATCGGTGCAAATTGGGCAATGCCATAGGTGGAAGCTTCAGCGCGGTGCGCCGTGCCAAATGCGTCGTGCACAAAAATATCGCACAAAGCGGCCATTTTTTTGGCTAAATCGCTGTTGTTCTTCTTTTCACCGACATTTAAGCGGCAGTTTTCCAGCATGACCAGCTGGCCAGGTTCGATGTCGACACCGTCCACCCAGTCAGCAATCACATGAACATCCATCCCCATCAGCTCACCCATGCGCGCGGCAACAGGGTCAAGCGAGTCGGCTGGTTTGAAGTCACCTTCCGTCGGGCGACCCAAATGCGAGGTCACCATCACAGCCGCGCCAGCATCCAAAGCCATTTGAATGCAAGGAATCGAGGCACGAATGCGGGTGTCTTCGGTGATGCTGCCGTTGTCATCCTGCGGCACGTTCAGGTCAGCGCGGATAAAGACGCGTTTGCCCTTGAGCTGCCCCTTGGCGATAAGGTCGGAGAGGCGAATGACAGAAGGCGCGGATGTAGTAGACATAGTGAGTAAAAGCTTAAATACTTGCAAGATTGGCCGAAAGAATGACCCTATCACCCGTGTAAAAGCTCTTAGGCAAGGCTTTTGGTAACCACTTGGTAACTCAATCCGACCAGAGGCTCAATTGTGCCGTATTTTTGGGTTGAATTAAGAGGAAATGATGAACTGGTGGGTTACAAAAGACACTGCGCAGGAGACTACAGATATTCTTAAGCTATAGTTGACTGAGTATTTGATGTTTCCCGCAAACAATTCCTAAATATGAAAGAAAGCAAAATGAAAGCCGAGTATGAAAATGGAGTTGGCAAGTGGGAAAAACTTAGATCAACTATGTTCCAGCAACTTGATGAGTTATTCACCCAAAACGGCATAATTCTCGGCGTTCCAATGGAGAGTCGGGTTAAGTCTTGGGATTCAATTCAAGAAAAATTTGAAAGAAAAGTTTTGGTGCAACCGAAGCTTACCGATTTGGACGATTTAGTAGGTGCTAGGGCAATTCTGTTGTTCAAAAGCGATCTCGCACATGCAGACAAACTGATACGAGATACTTTCCAAGTTCTCGGCAGTGAAGATACTGCTAAGAGATTGAATGAGGCACAATTTGGATATCAATCGCAGCACTACACAGTTTGTCTTCCAAAGAACTGGCTTGAGATGCCAAGCTTGTCAAATTTAGGAGGAATTAAAGTTGAAATTCAGGTGCGAACGTTAGCTCAACACGTTTGGGCGGTTGCGTCACATAAGCTTCAATATAAGCATGAACAAAGCGTTCCTCCTCCTTTAAGGCGCACGATAAATCGTATTTCGGCATTATTAGAAACTGTTGATTTGGAGTTTGATCGCGTTCTTGAGGAAAAGAAAAAATATTTAGAAATAAGTGTAAAAGCAGAAGATGGATTAGAACGGCTTAATGTTGATAACTTAGCTTCAATAATGGATGGTTTGTTACCTGTAAAAAATAAAAAAATCGCTGAACCGTATGAGGAATTTTTTAGACAGTTAACTAAACTGGAGATCAAAACAGCTGCACAATTAAAAGCTATTTGGAATAAGCATAAAAACGAGGTGCTTCTACAAGAGGCAAGTATTGTCGGCACAAGAGCTGAAAAATCAGATTATGTAGGCACAAGTAAAGAACGTATTGATAGTGGAGTATTTAATACTCATGTCGGATTAATGCGAAGAGCAATTTTATTAGAAACAAATGGGCATTTTCAGAAAGCTGGAAATGCTAAAAATAGCAAATTAGCAAAAGAATAGTGCTCAAAGGCAATTTGAAAATGATTTGCAGATCTTTGTAACGTTATTTCCTCAATAAACCGGCTGAAACTCCCGAATCGTCTTGACTGTCGCGGATTCGGGCGTTTAGCGGCTAATTACTTCAGTGACGAGTAATTCAAAGGCACAAACGCGTAACCTTTGCCGTCTGTCGCTACGCGCATATTGCCCAAGCCTGGGAAGGCGATGTGGGTTGCGCCTACCAAATAGCCGTTTTTAGCGGCATCGGCGAAGGCGAGTTGGCGTTGCTCGGCGGCGTTTTTGCTGTTTGAGTCGAACTGGATGGTGACGCTGGGGTCTTCAAACTGGACGGCGGCGACGTGCATCAAATCGCCCCAGAGCATCAGCTTTTCGCCTTTGCTTTCAATCGCGTAAACCGTGTGGCCAGGGGTGTGGCCGTAGGCGGCGATGGCGCGGATGCCGGGAACCAGCTCGGTGTTGCCTTCAAAAGTCTTGAGTTTGCCAGCTGCCAAGTAAGGGTTGACGGAGGCCATCGCGCCTTTGAAGCCGCCTTTGGCGCTCTCGGCTGCAGCGTTCAAGTTGGCTTCGCTGAGCCAAAAGTCGGTGTCGTTTTTGTCGATACGCAGTGTCGCGTTGGGGAAGGCGCGTGCACCCGTCGCCATCAGGCCACCGACGTGGTCACCATGCATGTGGGTGATGTAGATTTCATCGACCTGCTCAGGCTGGTAGCCAGCGGCCTTCATGTTGGCGACGATGTTGCCCAGCGTGGGGCCAAACAAACCGGCTGCGCCCGTGTCGATCAGCACCAGCTTGCTGCCCGTGTTGACCAAAAAGGTGTTGACCGAGGTTTCAACGGTTTCCTTCAAAAAGCCCTTTTTGAAGGCGGCGGCCAGTTGCTCAGGTTGGCCGACCAGCAGCTTCATCATCGGCAATTTGACGGTGCCGTCGGAAATGGTGGTGACTTCAAAATCGCCCAACATCACGCGCATGAAAGCGGGCGCTTGGGTTTTGGCCATAGGCGCTTCGGCTATAGCCGACAGGCTGAAAGCGGCACTGCCCAATAGTATGGCGGCTGCGAGGGCGGAAAATCGTGTATTTCGATTGAGTGTTTTAGACATGAGATGTTCTCCTAGAAAAAGACGTGATGCACAGAAATGTGTACAGCTGGCTGATAGTAGGTGAACGCTTCAGATAAAGTCGTTCAAGCTGCGCAATCCACTGTTTTCAAAGTGGTTATCAGATCAAGAGACCACATCAATAAACCGGCTGAAACTCCCGAATCGTCCTAACCACCGCATCTGTCACCACAAACCCTTCGCCAAACTTTGCAGCTAGCTCGGCTGACCGTTTCACAAACGCATCAACCCCCATGCCGTAGATAAACTGCATCGCGCCACCGGTGTAGGCAGGAAAGCCGATGCCGAAGATGGAGCCGATGTTGGCGTCATGCACGGTGGTGAGCACGCCCTCAGACAGGCAACGCGCGGTCTCGACGGCTTGGCGGTAGAGCAGGCAGTCTTTAACGTCCTGGATGTTCCACGCCGCGTCGATCTTGTTGGCCTCTTCAGCGCCTTGCTCTGGCAAGTTCAGTGGCGCAGTCATACCGCACTGAAAACTTGCATTGTTGAGAACAGCCAGCGGGATGCCTTCATCCAACATACGTACGCCTTCCGATTGGTAAGCGCCAGAAATACGCTTTAGCGCCTCGGCAGAAATGCCATCAGTTAATGTCGGCTTGCTGCCTGGGTTGGCTTCTTTCAGCTTGCGAAGTCGGCTCTTCACCGCATTCATGTCAAAAAAGAAGGTGTTGATCATGTTTTTCGCCACCGGGTCCACGGCCAATCGCGCCAGATAACGGCTTTCAATCCGCAGCGCGGTGTCGAAATCGACCTGCGCGCCTTCCACCATCGCGGCCAGTGCCGCTTCGGGCGCGGGGTAAAGGCCGCGCGAGGCTTTTTTCATCATCGCCGGCGCAACGGTCAGCGCCATAGCGATTTTCGGGTTGGCCGGCGTGCCGCCTGGGATTTTGTAATCTTTATTGTCCCACGGCTGGGCGGAGACGGGGTTCGCAGCGATCCACGCCAGCGCGGCAGAGCGCAGGGCGGCAGCCACATCTCCCTCGTTTGCGACCAACTCATGAATCAATCCCAAGTCCAAGCCTTCACGCGGGTTGAACAACTTGCCTTCCAAAATATAAGGCTGTGCGCCCATCAAACCCAGCAGTCGCGTCGTTTTGGTGATGCCGGACGCGCCCGGAATCAGCCCCAAGCTCACTTCGGGCATGCCGAACTGGATTTTTTTGTCGTCCACCGCCACACGGTGGTGGCCCACCAGCGCCACTTCCCAACCGCCCCCCAAAGCCGCGCCGTTCAGGCAGCTGACGACCGGTTTACCCAGCGTTTCCAGCGTGCGGAAGTTCTTTTTCATCCGCTCGATTTCGGTAAAAATCGTGCCCGCATCCGTCGCCTTGTTGCGCATCAGCCCCTTCAGGTCCGCACCAGCGAAGAAGGTGGTTTTGTTGGAGGCCAGGATGATGCCAGTGATGGCGTCCTTGTCTTTGACGACCTGCGCCGTCGCCTCGGTCAAATCGCTCTGCCACTGCAGGCACATGGTGTTGACGGGGGAGTCGGGTTCGTCAAAGGTGAGGGTGGCGATGCCGTTGCTGAGTTCGTATTGAATGGTTTTCATTAAATTCGCTCCACGATGGTCGCAATCCCCATCCCGCCGCCCACGCACAGCGTCGCCATGCCGTAGCGCAGCTTGCGGCGATGCAGCTCGTCAATCAAAATCCCCAAAATCATCGCGCCCGTCGCACCCAGCGGGTGGCCCATAGCGATGGCGCCGCCGTTGACGTTGGTCTTTTCGTGCGGCACTTTCATCTCTTTCATGAAGCGCATGGCCACGGCGGCAAAGGCTTCGTTGATTTCCACCAGGTCGATCTGGTCCATGGTCAGCCCCGCCTTGGCCAGCGCCTTGCGGGCGGCGGGCATGGGGCCGGCCAGCATGATGGTTGGGTCGGCCCCGCTCAAGGCGACCGAGACAATCCGTGCGCGCGGCGTCAAATTGTGCGTTTTACCGGCCTGTTCCGAGCCAATCAGCACGGCCGCCGCGCCGTCAACAATCCCGGACGAGTTGCCAGCGTGGTGGACGTGGTTAATCCGCGCGACCTGTGGGTAGCGGGTCAGCGCCACCTGGTCAAAACCCATTGCGCCCATCTGCTCAAAGGCGGGCCTCAAAGCCGCCAAGCCTTCCAGCGTGGTGCGGGGTTTGATGAACTCGTCCTGCGCGAGTATGGTTTGGCCCAAAAAGTCGGTCACGGGGACGACCGAGCCGTTGAAATAACCCGCGTTTTGCGCAAAAGCGGCGCGTTTTTGTGATTCCATGGCAAAGGCGTCCACATCCGCGCGGCTAAAGCCTTCAATCGTCGCAATCAAGTCCGCACCAATGCCCTGCGGCACAAAAGCGGTGGTCGAGTTGGTGTCCGGGTCTTGCGCCCACGCGCCACCGTCCGAGCCAATCGGCACCCGGCTCATGCTTTCCACACCGCCAGCCACGACCAAATCTTCCCAGCCCGAGGCCACTTTTTGCGCCGCCATGTTGACGGCTTCCAAGCCCGAGGCGCAAAAGCGGTTGATCTGCACGCCCGATGCGCGGAAGTCCCAGCCCGCTTTGAGAGCCGCAATTTTGGGCAGCACGGAGCCTTGTTCGCCGATGGGTGACACGATGCCCATCACCACATCGTCCACCGCCGCTGTGTCAAAGCCGTTGCGTTGCTGCAAATTAGATAGCAATCCAGACAGCAAAGTGACCGGCTTGACCTCATACAGGCTGCCGTCCTTCTTGCCCTTGCCGCGCGGGGTGCGGATGGCGTCGTATACGAAAGCTTCTGTGGTCATAGAAATTCTCCAGTTGGGCGGTTACATCAAAGTGGCTTGGCAAAATTGGAGTATAGTCTTTTCACCAAGCAATTGCTTTGTAATATTAAAACTCAAGTCCAACAGGTGACACCCATGATTGAACGCACGCTCTTCACCCCCGACCACGAAGCCTTCCGCGACAGCTTCCGCCGATTCATCGCCAACGAAGTCGTTCCTTTTCACGAGGCGTGGGAAGAGCAGGGCTATGTGGCACGAGAGGTGTGGAACAAAGCGGGTGAGAACGGCTTTTTGTGCACGTCGATGCCCGAAGCCTACGGCGGCGCGGACGCAGACAAGCTGTATTCGGTGATCCAGATGGAAGAGCTGGCGCGGGCGGGCACGTCGGGCATTGGTTACAGCCTGCACAGCGAAATCGTCGCGCCCTACATCTTGCATTACGGCACCGAGGCGCAGAAAAGCCACTACCTGCGCAAGCTGGCCAGTGGCGAGATGATAGGCGCGATTGCCATGAGCGAGCCGGCGGCAGGCTCGGATTTGCAGGGCATCAAAGCCACGGCGATCAAGCAGCCGGACGGTAGTTACCTGCTCAACGGCAGCAAAACCTTCATCACCAACGGCTGGCATGCTGATTTGGTCATTGTCGTTGCCAAAACCAACCCTGCAGCAGGTGGCAAGGGCACGAGTCTGCTGCTGGTTGAGCGCGGCATGGCGGGGTTTTCGGTCGGCAAACGCTTGAAAAAGCTGGGGCTGAAGGCGCAGGACACGTCCGAGCTGTTCTTCGACAACGTGCGTGTGCCGGCCGAGAACCTGTTGGGTGGCGAATCACAAGAAAACAAAGGCTTCATCTGCCTGATGGAGCAGCTCCCGTGGGAGCGCCTGCAAATCGCCATCACCGCCGTGGCGTCAGCCCAGGCAGCGATTGATTGGACGGTGGCCTACGTCAAAGACCGCAAAGTCTTCGGCCAAGCCGTCGCCAGCTTTCAAAACACCCGTTTCAAGCTCGCAGAGATGCAAACCGAGGTGCAAATCGCGCAAGTCTTCGTCGACAAATGCACCGAGCTGGTCTTAACCGACAAACTAGACGCCGCCACTGCCAGCATGGCGAAATACTGGTGCTCTGACCTGCAATGCAAGGTGATGGACGAATGCGTGCAGCTCTTCGGCGGCTACGGCTATATGTGGGAATACCCAATTACCCGCGCTTACGCAGACGCGCGGGTGCAGCGCATCTACGGCGGCACGAACGAGATCATGAAAGAGGTGATTACGCGGGGGATGGGGTTGGGGAAGTAGAGAATTGCACGGGTTCACTATAAATTTAATAGCTGTTTAGGCAATAAATACGCCGCCTAGGGGTTAAAATTAGCCTTAAAATTGCAGCGGCGAGCTACTTTTTGGATTTATCCTCAAGCAGCACAAAGCCAATAGGTCGTTTGGGCGGCTCGGGTGGCGTCATCAGTTCTCGTAAGGCATCAAACACCTGTCTGAGTTGTGCTTTTGTATTGCGGTTAAAAGTATCTTGCTGCATCGCGACTGATTCGGTCTTTTATTGGAGTTCAGTAAATGCATAGAGCGCATAACGGCGGCCACCATAGCCTGTTCCTGAACTTGAGGTCACAAATTGTGACCTCAAGTTTGCATACTCTTCGTTTGAGGGTTGAAATATGAAGTTCGCAGGAGACAGAAAATAGGGTCAGAGTCCAATTTCGATGTGATGCAACTGTCCGTCGAAGTGCAAATTGTCCTGAATTGGAATCTGACCCTAATTTCTTTGCCTCGTCTGGTAGAAGCTTCACTCTACCGCAAGCCTTCAAAATTCCCCTTCATTTGAAGGGGTGGCGCGAAGCGACGGGGTAGTTGCTGGACGGAGAGGGGCTACCCCGCCCATTGGGCACCCCTTCGCCACGAAGGGGAATTTAGACAATGGTCGCCGAGTTGTAAGCGCTATAAATAAAATAGCTGTTCAGTCAACAAATACAACGGCTAGAGGCATATTTTGATACCTAATTCTGATGGCTGAGTGGTGTCTTCTAGGTGACACTTGGACGATTGCCACGGCCTTACATAAGGTGCAACCCTATGCTTAAAAAGCATATTTCCGTCTATAAACAGGCTAGTTCAACTTCTCGGAAGCAGGATTTAGCGTGCAAGTTCTTCAATTGTTAATCAGCGGCATCGCGCAGGGATGCATTTACGGGCTGATTGCACTCGGTTTTGTGCTGATTTACAAAGCGACAGAAACGGTCAGCTTCGCGCAGGGCGAGCTGATGATGCTGGGCGCATTCGGCGGGCTGGCGGGCATGACGCTGCTGGGGTTTCCGTATTGGTTGTCGGTGATTTGCGCGATTGCTGGCATGGCGGTGTTTGGCATGCTGCTGGAGCGAATCGTGATTCGGCCTATCTTGGGGCAGCCGGCGTTTTCGATTGTGATGTTGACCATCGGCATAGGCTACGTGGCGCGCGGGCTGATCACCATGATTCCGGGTATCGGTACTGAAACTCACACGTTGCCTGTGCCTTACAAGGACCAAATTTGGAAGCTGGGTGGCTTGGTGCTGAACGTGGAGCAAATGGTGGTGATTGCCGCCACAGCGGTGTTGTCTGCGGTGCTATTTACTGTTTTTAAGTACAGCAAAATTGGTATTGCGATGCAAGCGTCGTCGCAAAACCAGCTGGCGGCGTATTACATGGGGATTCCGGTCAAGCGCATCAACGGGCTGGTGTGGGGCTTGGCGGCGGCAGTGGCGGCGATTGCCGGTTTGCTGCTCGCGCCCATCACGTTTGTCCACGCCAATATGGGTTTCATTGGCCTCAAAGCCTTCCCCGCTGCGGTGGTGGGAGGTTTTGGCAGCTTGCCGGGTGCGATTGTGGGTGGCTTGATTATCGGAATTGTGGAGTCGTTCGCAGGCTTTTACTTGCCGGATGGCTTTAAAGATATTGCCGCCTACATCGTCGTGTTGGTCATGCTGATGGTCAAACCCAATGGTTTGTTTGGCGAGAAGCTGAGGAAGAAAGTCTGATATGCGCTTTATCTTCAAAACCGATTACGCGCAGGACATCAAGCTGGCCAAACATAGCGGCCATGTTTTTTGGTATGGCTTGCTGATACTGCTCTTGATTGCCGCGCCTTGGATCATTGCTGAGTATTGGCTGGCGCAGCTCACGTTTATTTTGATATATGCTATCGCAGGGTTGGGGCTGATGTTGTTGGCGGGCTTTACTGGTCAGTTCTCCATGGGGCACGCCGCGTTTTTGGGCGTCGGGGCTTACACGCAAGCGGTCTTTACCAATATGGGCGTGCCGTTTCCTGTTGCTTTGGCGCTGGCGGGCACTTTGTCCGCAGCGGTGGGTGTCGTAGTGGGTTTGCCAGCGTTGCGGGTAAAGGGTATCTATTTAGGCATTGCGACTATTTCGTTCGGCTTCATCGTGGAAGAGGTGTTTGCGCGCTGGGAGTCGGTGACGGGTGGAAATTCAGGCATCCACATCAAAGCGCCTGATATTTTTGGCTGGAAGCTGAGTTCGGGCATTGAGTTTTACTTGCTTTGCCTGTTCATCACCGTGGTGGTGACCTTGGGCATTTTGAACTTGCTGCGTTCGTCCACGGGCAGGGCGTTTGTCGCCATTCGCGATTCTGAAATTTCAGCGCAAAGCATGGGCATTCATTTGGCGCGTTATAAAACGCTGTCATTCTCTATTTCTGCGGCGCTCGCTGGCATTGCTGGTGCGTTGTATGCACACAAGTTGCAGTTTATTTCACCAGACCAGTTCAACATTTTGCAGTCAATTGATTTGTTGCTCTTGGTTGTGATTGGCGGCTTGGGCTCGGTGCATGGCGCGTTTTTGGGCGCGATTTTCCTGATCGCCATGCCGCAGTTGATTTCACTCAGCAAAGACTATTTGCCTGCCGCTATCGGCCAAGCACCAGGTCTGCAGTCGGTGGTGTATGGCGCTGTGCTGATTGCGTTTGTGATGTTTGAGCCGCTGGGTTTGTATGGACGTTGGTTGAAGGTGCGTACGTATCTGCAAACCTTCCCGTTCTACCGCAAAGGCATGTTCAAGCGGCAAAAATCGTTCCAAAAGTCAGATCGTTTGAAATGACGAACCATCTATGACAGACCTACTTCTTTCCGCAAAAAACCTGAGTGTCCGCTTCGGTGGCGTGCTAGCGGTCAACAACGTGAGTTTTGACGTCAAACAGGGCGAAGTCTTCACGCTGATCGGCCCCAACGGTGCGGGCAAAACCACAGTGTTTAACCTGATCAGCCGCATCTACACGCCCACAAGTGGTGAAATTACTTATTTAGGCAAAAAGCTGACCGACCAGGCCCCGCACAACATCGCCGCTCTGGGTATTGCGCGCACGTTTCAAAACATCGAATTGTTTGAGCACGCCACGGTGATGCACAACCTGTTGATCGGCGGGCATACCCACAAGAAAACCGGTTTTTGGAGCGAGGTTTTCTTTACTCCCAAAACCTTCAAAGCTGAAGTGGAAGCCCGTGAGAAGGCTGAAAAAATTATCGAGTTTCTGGATCTACAACACCACCGCGACACTTTGGTGGCTGGCTTGCCTTACGGTGTTCGCAAAGTGGTGGAGATGGGGCGTGCCCTGTGCACCGAGCCAAAATTGCTGCTACTGGACGAGCCATCGTCCGGCTTAAACGTCGAAGAAACGGACGACATGGCGTTTTGGATTCAAGACATCAAAAATGAACTCGGCATCACGGTGCTGATGGTGGAGCATGACATGAGCTTGGTGTCTAAGGTGTCGGACCGCGTGGTTGCTATGAATCAAGGAGCAGTCTTGGCCATGGGTACGCCGCGCGAGGTGCAAAACGACCCAGGCGTGATCGAGGCATATTTGGGATCTATCGATGACGTGTCTTCCTTGCGGAGGGCTGCATGAGTCAATTGACAGACAGCACAGTGCAGAGCACAGCGTCTGCAGAGCAACCCATGCTCAAACTACTGAACGTCGAAAGCGCCTACGGCCCGATCAAGGCGATCCGCGGTGTGAGTTTGCAGGTAAAAAAAGGTGAAATCGGCACGGTGCTGGGTTCCAACGGGGCTGGCAAAACGACGATTTTGAAGACCATTTCCGGCATCATCGATCCGCGCAAGGGGACGATTGAGTTCAAAGGCCAAAACATCACCGCGCGGGACCCGGCCTTCATCGTGCAACAGGGCTTGAGCCATGTGCCCGAAGGCCGTGAGGTGTTTCCACTGCTCAGCGTGCGCGACAACCTGCTGATGGGCGCGTACACCCGCAAAGACAGCGATGGCGTCGCCAAAGACATTGAGGCAGTGTTTGGCTATTTCCCGATTTTGAAAGAGCGTGCCGCTCAAGATGCTGGTTTGCTGTCGGGCGGGCAGCAGCAGATGTTGTCGATTTCACGCGCTTTGATGGCGAATCCGGATTTGATTTTGCTGGACGAGCCAAGCTTGGGGCTGAGCCCAAAGCTGACCAAAGAGATTTTCGAAATCGTGGTACGCATCAACCGCGAGCGCGGCACCACCATTTTGCTGGTCGAACAAAACGCCAACATGGCGCTCAACGCGTCGGACTATGGCTATGTGCTGGAAAACGGCCGCATCGTGATGGAAGACACTTGTGCCAGACTGCGGGAAAAGGACGATATCAAAGAGTTCTACCTGGGCATGAAAGAAGAAGGCATGCGCAGTGAGCGCCGCTGGAAAAAGAAAAAGACGTGGAGATGATGCATGGCTAAGCTCTGGAACCTTGCCACTGATCCTGATTTGGCCCCCAATCGCGACATTGCGATGACAGGAGAGACGATTCCAGCGATATTCTGGAATGCTGTCGAGCAGCGTGGCGACACCACTTGGCTGCGACAAAAGCACTTGGGTATCTGGCGCAGCACGAGTTGGCAGCAAACAGCGCAGGCTGTGAGCGAAATCGCTGCTGGTTTGATGTCTTTTGGTTTTGCCAAAGGCGAGTGTGCATCTATCTTGGCCAACACCGTGGTGGAATGGGTCTGGACTGATTTGGCCGTGCTGTCCGCCGCTGGTGTCGCCAACGGTATTTACCCGACCGATGCCTCTAGCCAAGTGCAATACCTGTGTGAAGATTCTCGAACCACTGTTTTGTTTGTGGAAGACGACGAACAGCTCGACAAAGCGCTGGAAGTGCGCGACCAGCTGCCTTTGCTGCGCAAAATTGTGGTGTTTGACATGGAAGGCTTGAGCAGCCTGCAAGACTCAGGCGTTATCAGTCTAGACGGCTTACGTGCTTTGGGTCGTGCGTATTTGGCTAAGCATCCAGAGGCGATCAAACATCGCGTTGCCGAAGTGCAGCCGCAAGACTTGGCAATTTTGGTTTATACCTCGGGTACGACTGGCAAACCCAAAGGGGCGATGCATAGCCATGAGGGTTTGGTTTTCACGGTGCGAGGTTACAACACACTGGTGACGCAAACCGCTGCGGATGAGCGCATGTGTTTCCTGCCACTGTGCCACATCGCCGAACGGGTCGGTGGTGAGTACCATGCGCTTTACACCGGCGCCAAACTCAATTTTGTGGAAAACCCGGAAACGATTCCTGAGAATGTGCGTGAAATTGCGCCTACCGTGTTTACCGCTGTGCCGCGTGTGTGGGAAAAGTTTTACTCAGGCGTGATGATTTCGCTCAAAGAAGCTGGTGCAGTGCAGCAAGCTGCTTACGCCTGGGGCATTGGCGTGGGGACAACGATTGCCGACAAGGTGCTGGCCGATCAACCCGTCAGCGCTTGGCTGAAATTGAAATTCCAAATCGCCCAATGGCTGGTGCTGAACAATGTACGCAAGTTGATCGGTATTCACCGTGCGCGATTTTTGGTGACCGGTGCCGCGCCCATTTCACCCGATCTGGTACGCTGGTATTTGGCGCTTGGTGCGCCGATGTTGGAAGTGTGGGGCATGACGGAGACATGCGGTGCATCCACCGGTGTGCCGCTGACTAAAATGAAGCCGGGTTCAATTGGCCCTGCGGCGGAGTACAACGAGGTCAAACTCGATCCAGCAACCGGCGAAATCATGGTACGTGGCAAAAATGTGTTCATGGGTTACTTGAATCTGCCTGAAAAAACGGCAGAAACCATCACGCCCGATGGCTGGCTGCATACGGGTGACGTGGGTGTGATGGATGCTGATGGGTATTTCAAAATCACCGACCGTATGAAAGACATCATCATCACGGCGGGCGGCAAAAACGTCACGCCAAGTGAGCTAGAAAATGATTTGAAGTTTTCACCATACATCACTGATGCGGTGGTGATTGGCGACAAACGCCCGTATTTGACGGTCATCATCATGATCGACCAAGAAAACGTCGAAAAGTTCGCCCAAGATAGGGATGTCCCTTTCAGTAATTACACCAGCTTGACGCGCGCTACAGAAGTGCAAGAATTGATACAGCTTGAGATTGATCGGGTCAACAAGAAATTTGCGCGGGTTGAGCAGATCAAGAAGTTCTTCCTGCTAGAAACACAATTGACCGCAGAAGACGAGGAACTCACGCCGACAATGAAGCTCAAACGCAAGTTAGTCGAGAAGAAATACGAACCGCAGATCAGTGCGATGTATCGGTAATTAAAAGATAAATTATTTTTAAAGGAGATGATGATGAAATTGAAATCACTAGGTTTGTTGACTACACTGGCACTCAGCGCTACATTGGCCAGCGCACAACAAGGCGTGAGCAAAACTGAGGTCACACTTGGTTCTATTCAAGACTTGTCTGGTCCCTTGGCTGGTTTTGGCAAACAGGCTCGCTTGGGTATGATGCTGCGTGTCGACGAAATCAATGAGCAAGGCGGCATCAACGGTCGCAAATTGAAATTGATTGTTGAAGACTCTGGTTACGACCCTAAAAAGGCGGTTTTGGCCGCGCAAAAATTGGTTAATCAAGACAAAATTTTCATGATGGTTGGTCACATTGGTACAGCGCAAAACTTAGCTGCAATGCCAGTGCAGTTTGAGAAAAATGTGATTAACTTTTTTCCCATCACGGCAGCGCGTGAAATGTACGAACCTTTTCATAAGTTGAAGTACTCTTTTGCAGCAACTTACTTTGACCAAATGCGAAATGCAGTACCCAAAGTAACCAAAGAAAAAGCAGCTAAAAAAGTTTGTACTTTGTATCAGGATGACGAATTTGGACTTGAAGTTTTCCGTGGTGCTGAAGCTGGGTTAAAGACAATCGGCATGGAATTCGCCGAAAAAACCACCTACAAACGCGGCGCGACTGACTTTTCATCTCAAGTATCTAAATTGCAAGCCAGTGGTTGCGACTTGGTTGTTTTGGGAACTATCATTCGTGAAACCATTGGCGCTATTGGAACAGCTAAAAAAATGGGTTACAACCCTATATTTCTAGGCTCAAGTGCCGCATATACTGATTTGATTCACAAGCTTGGTGGGCCTGCTATGAATGGTTTGTATGCCACCAGCACAGTGCAAAATCCATATACAGATGATGCTTCTCCAGCGATTAGCTTTTGGGCGAAGAAATACCAGACTAAATTTAGTGAAGACCCAACAGTATTTTCAGTCTACGGCTACAACATCATTGATACTTTTGCTAAAGCAGCTGGTAAATCTGGTGCCAATCTATCAACTGAAACTTTCATCAAAGCCATGGATACGATGACAGTTCCACCAGATATTTTTGGCAGCGCTGAAGCCACTTTTAGTCCAACCAAGCGTCTGGGCAGTGACGCATCTCGCTTGTCACAAATCACAGATGGCAAGTGGAAAGCTGTATCGGCTTACTTCAAGTAATCAAGACACAATGTAAGATCCCGAGCCAGCGGCAAGCAATTTGCCGTCTGGCCCATGAAATTCCATGCGTGTGGATGCCACGCGCGAGCCCAGGCGCAATACCTCGGCTTTCATGGTGAAAAAGTCTCCGATGGCGGGGCGCAGGTAGTCAATCCGCAGGTCAATCGTCCCTAATTTATCAAAGCGTTGTAATCGATGCGCAACGGTCTCGTTCATATGACGTGCACCTATCCCTGTCATCACGGCCAAGCTGCCTATCGCATCGAGCGCAGCGCTGATGACGCCACCATGGACGCGGTTGTATTTGTAATGGCCTATGAGTTCATGGCGCATGTCAATACGACCAGACACTGATTCTGGCAAGAGTGAGGTGATTTTCAAGCCCAATACTTGGTTGAAAACGATGCTTTCTTCATAGATTTGCTTCAAACCGAGGATGAACCCTTGTTCAAACTCAACCGGACTTGATGCTACTGACGATGTGGAGAGTTTTGTGGTTTTTTGATGAGGCATAGTCGATAGTGTCACAGACCGAGCTGACGTGCAGCCAACTCTTTCATTATCTCTTCAGAGCCACCGCCAATCATCATGACCTTAACCTCGCGGTAGATACGTTCACTCTTGGTGCCGCGCATGAAGCCCATGGCTCCTAAAATTTGTACGGCTTGATCCGCACAGAACTGCATGGTTTGCGTGGCGTGGTTCTTCAGCATGCAGACCTGCGCCACCCAGTCCGCCCCCGCATCACCTGCATCGGCACGCGCTGTCACAGAGTCAATCCAGGCTTGGGCGGATGCAATACGCATTCGCATGTCAACAAGCTTGTGGCGGATCACTTGGTGTTCCATCAAGGTATTGCCAAAGGTTTTTCGCTGCCGCGCCCAGTCCAACGCTTCGTCAAAACAAGCTTGTGCAAAACCCAGTGCCATGGCTGACATTGCCAGTCGTTCACCATTGAAGTTAGTCATGATGATTTTGAAACCGCCACCTTCTTCGCCTAGCAGGTTGGCCGCTGGCACGCGCACATTGTCAAAGCGCAGATGTGCTGTGTCCGAGCACCACCATCCCATTTTTTCCAACCGCGTACGCGACAACCCGGCCACGTCTGCGGGGAGCAGAATCATTGAAATGCCACCCGAGCCTTTGCTGCCAGCTTCACCCGTGCGCACTGCCACGGTGATGTAGTTCGCCCGCATCCCTGAGGTGATGAAGACTTTTTCGCCGTTGATGACGTAGTCCAATCCGTCCCGCACGGCGGTGCAACGCAACGCGGCCACGTCGGAGCCGCCACTGGGCTCGGTGATGGCGAGTGCGGCGATTTTTTCTCCCCGCAACACGGGCGGAATCACCCGTTGCTGCAAAGCCTCCGACCCATAACGCAACACAGGTGGCAAGCCGATGTTGTGGCTGAACAGGCTGGCCAGCAAACCGCCGCTGCCGCCCATCCGGCTGAGTTGTTGCGACAGGGTATTGCGCATGCGCCAGGTCGCCGGTGAACCACCCAGGTGCTCTGGGTAGCCCATGCCCAGTAAGCCCAGTTCGGCGGCACGCAGATACAGGCTGCGCGGGAACTCGCCTGCTTCGTCCCAGGCGTGGATGTGCGGCTCGATCTCGCGTTTGGAAAAGCGCGTCAAGGTATCCGTTAACGCGGTCAGTGTCTCCTGCTGTTCGGCATCGATGATGCGGGTCGTGGCGTTCATGCGATTAGCCTCACTAAAATTTGACCGGTCGTGGCCTGCTGCCCTAACGCAACTTCAATGCCCGCCACAACGCCGTCCTGTGTCGCCGCAATCGCATGTTCCAGCTTCATGGATTCAATCACCAGCAGCGTGTCGCCGCGCTTCACCGCTGCGCCCTCGCCAGTTTGAATCGCAATCACTTTGCCGTTGAACTTGGCGCGTACCTCGGCCGACCCTGCAGCACCCGTGCTGGTTGAGGGCGCGGCCAGTGTGTCGTCTTGCAACCACAGGTCCACACCACCGACTTGCACATGCCAGCGCTGGTCTGCCAATGAAACGGTGCAGACGCGTTGTTGCAGACCATCCATGAGGACAAAAATTTGACCCTGCCTGTCGGTTTGATAGTGGCCCTCATGATCAACGCCGTTGTAAGCAAGTTTGACCTTGCCACCACCCAGTTCTTGCAGGTTCAAGGTGTGCAGGGTGTCGCGGTGCTGCAAACGCACGGGTTTTGCAAAAGGGCAGGCGAGTTGTTTAGCGGGATCTGCGTGCCCCGCAAAATGCACCGTCACCGCCGCATACAACAAAGCAGTTTGTTCGTCCGTTTGCAACTGTTGCCGCAAGCTTTCAGCTTTGTGCACCAGATACGGAATCCGTGCCTGTCCGGTCTGAAATTCGGCGTCCTGCACAATGGCGTTTAAAAATGAGCGGTTGCTCGGCAGCCCCAGCAACTGCGTTTGCGCCAAGGCACTGCTCAGCTGCTCAATCGCTTGCTCACGAGTCGGTGCATGCGCAATCAGCTTGCCCAACATGGAGTCGTAATAGGGTGCAACGGCCATGCCGCTGTAGATGGCATGGTCAAACCGTATGCTGGCGGGCGGCTCGGTAAAATGCGCCACCGTGCCCGAGTGCGGTGTGTATTGTGCGTCTTCGGCACACAAGCGCACTTCGACGGCGTGGCCGGTAAAGGTGACTTGTTCTTGCGTCAGCGGTAAGGCCTCGCCTTGTGCCACACGCAGTTGCCATGCCACCAAGTCCAAGCCGGTTACGGCTTCGGTCACCGGGTGCTCCACTTGCAGGCGCGTGTTCATCTCCATCAAATAGAAATTAGCCCCCACGCTTGCCACTGCGTGTGCTGCGCTGCCCCCCGAGGGGTCCCTCGCGCCTTGGGGCGGCCCAGCGGCACGCAAGTCTCCGGCCTCTAGCAGGAACTCCACCGTACCTGCGCCCACATAACCCGCCGCCAAGGCCAGCTCCACCGCACAGCGACCCATGCGTTCGCGTAGTGCTGCATCCACCGCCGGGCTGGGCGATTCTTCGATGATCTTCTGGTGCCGCCGCTGCACCGAGCAATCCCGCTCACCCAGATGGATGCAATGGCCGTGCTGGTCGGCAAAGATTTGTATTTCCACATGGCGCGGTTCTAAAAGCGCGCGTTCGATCAGCAACTCCGCGCTGCCAAAGGCAGACCGTGCTTCGGACCGCGCACTGTGCAAAGCGGCCAACAGACTTGATGCTTCCAGCACCAGCCGCATGCCCCGACCACCACCACCCGCCGTGGCTTTGACCATCAGCGGGTAGCCGATGCGTTTGGCCTCAATTGCAAAACGCTCGTCCGATTGTCCATCCGCGTCTGTGCTGCCGTTGTACCCTGGCAAGCAAGGCACACCGCGCGACAAGGCCAGTTCCTTGGCGCGAGACTTGTTGCCCAGCGCTTGAATCGCAGCGGCGGGCGGCCCGACCCAGATCAAGCCCGCAGCCACCACTGCCTCTGCAAATTCAGCGTTCTCGCTCAAAAAGCCGTAGCCCGGATGCACCGCATCGGCACCCGCAGCACGCGCCGCTGCGATGATTTTATCAATGCGCAAGTACGACTCGGCCGAGGTGTTGCCACCCAAGGCCACCGCACGGATCGCTTCGCGCACATGCAAGGCCTGCGCATCTGCGTCTGAATACACTGCAACGGTTTCTATCCCCATGCGCTGTGCCGTGCGGATCACACGTCGCGCAATTTCGCCGCGGTTGGCGATGAGTAGTTTTTTAATGGACGCCATTGGGTTATTTCAACTTAGGAGTGTTTTGGTGGTTTCTTAGCAAGCCCCATGATCTTGGCCAGAATGCCCAGCATCACCTCGTCTGCCCCTCCGCCAATCGACCCCAAGCGCCCGTCGCGGAACATGCGTGAGACCTTGTTTTCCAGCGTGTAGCCCATGCCACCCCAGAACTGCAGGCAACCGTCGGGCACGATGCGGTTCAGCCGCCCGGCCTTGAGCTTTGCCATGGAGGCCAGCTCCGTCACATCCTGCCCCTGCACATACAGCTCGCAGGCGCGGTAGGTCAGAGCGCGCAGGCTCTCCACCTCGGTTTTCATCTCCGCCAGCTTGAACTGCACCCATTGCTGGTCCGCCAGCGTGGCGCCAAACAGCTTGCGCTCCTGTGCCCATTCCACTGTCCAGTCGATGCAGTTGGTCAGGCTCTGCAGCCCGCTACCCGCCGCCCATAGCCGTTCTTCCTGGAATTGCATCATCTGGTACATAAAGCCCGCGCCTTCCTGGCCGATCAGGTTGCGCTGCGGCACCCGCACCTCGTCAAAATAAATCAAGCCCGTATCGCTGGAGTTCATGCCGATCTTACGGATCTTCTTTGCCACCTCAATACCTTTGGTCAGCTTGCCGTTGGGCCCATCACGCATCGGCACCATGATCAGGCTCTTGTTTTTGTGCTGATTGCCGCTGGCGCTATCACCTGTATTCACCAGCATGCACATCCAGTCGGCTTGCAGGCTATTGGTGATCCACATTTTTTGCCCGGTGATGACGTAATCGTCTCCATCCTTGCGGGCATGGCTTTTGATAGACGCCACATCGCTGCCCGCGCCCGGCTCGCTCACGCCGATGCAGCCCACCATGTCGCCCGCAATGGCCGGTGCCAAAAACTCGCGTTTTAACGCATCGCTGCCAAAGCGCGCGAGGGCCGGTGTGCACATATCGGTTTGCACACCAATCGCCATCGGGATGCCACCGCAGTGGATGTGCCCCAGCGTTTCTGCCATCGCCAGCGCATAGGAGTAATCCAGCCCCGCACCACCGTATTCTTCAGGTTTGGTTAGCCCCAGTAGCCCCAGATTACCGAGTTTTTTGAAGACTTCATGGGCGGGGAAGATCTCCGCCGCTTCCCATTCGTCCACATGCGGGTTGATTTCTTCGTCGATCAGGCGTTTTAGCGTCTTCTGGATTTCAAGGTGTTCATGGGTGTAGTTCATGGGGTGCTTTCAAGAGAATGATTGAAATAAGTTCACATCCGTGCCACGCCAAACTGCATCGGTCGCAGTTGCTTGGCTGCCGCTTCCGCGCACATGGCCAAACACTGCGCCAGCACAGCGCGCGTGTCGCGCGGGTCGATCACGCCATCGTCCAGCAACAGGCCCGAGGTGTAAAACGCATCGGCCTGCGAGTTGAACAGTGTCACGATCTTGTCAAATTGTGCTTTTGATTCGGCGGGGTCGGCTGTCAGCCCCTTGCGCGCCAAACCCGCCTCGGCGACGATTTGCATGGTTTTGGCCGCCTGTTCCCCGCCCATGACGGCGGTTTTGGCATTCGGCCAGCTGAACAAGAATCGCGGCTGGTAGCCACGTCCGCACATGCCGTAGTTGCCAGCGCCAAACGACGCACCGCACTGGATGGTGATTTGTGGCACCGTGGCGCAGGTCACCGCCTGGATCATCTTGGAGCCGTGTTTGATCATTCCGCCCTGTTCGCTCTCCACCCCCACCATGTAGCCCGTGGTGTTTTGCAGGTAGATGATGGGCTGGCCCAACTGGCAGCAGCGCTGGATAAAGTGAGTCGCCTTGTTGGCACCCGCCACGTCAATCGGCCCGTTGTTGGTGATGAAACCCACCGCGTGGCCGTCAATCGCCCCCTGTGCGCAGACGGTGGCCGCGCCATACAGCGGTTTGAACTCCAGAAAGTCCGAGCCATCCACCAGCCGCGCGATCACCTCGCGCATGTCCACGGGCTGGCGCAGGTCGTCAGACATCAAACCAAGCAAATCGTCACCACTTAGAGATGGTATTTTTGCTGCATTTTTAATAGCAGTCTTGGCATATTGCATGGCGGCTACCACCTCTTTTGCCAGTCCTAAAGCATGCCTATCATCTTCTGCCAGATACTCACCCAGTCCGGACATGCTGGTGTGCATTTCCGCCCCACCCAGGTCTTCTTCGGTGGCGATTTCACCCGTGGCGGCCTTCAGCAGCGGCGGCCCTGCTAAAAAAGCCCGCGAGCGCTTGCGCACCATCACCACCACGTCGCTCAGCCCCGGCATGTAGGCCCCGCCCGCCGTGCCCGAACCATGCTGCACGGTGATGACCGGGATGCCCGCTGCCGACAGCCGCGCCAGATTCCGAAATAGCGCCCCGCCATGCACAAAACCCTCGACGCGGTAGCGCGTCAGGTTCGCACCCGCGCTTTCCACCAAGTGAATAAACGGTAATTTGTTTTGCAGCGCAATCTCCTGCAATCGCAATATCTTGTCCAGCCCCATCGGGCCAATCGCCCCAGCGTCGATGCCCGAGTCACTCGCCACCACCATGCAACGTGTGCCGCTCACAAAACCAATGCCCGCCACCATGCCACCGCCGGGGATGGATTTGTTTGGGTCTTTGTGGTCCTGCATATAGCCTGCCAGTGAACACAACGGCAGGTAGGCTGCCCCCGCATCCAGCAGCAGGGCGACCCGTTCGCGCGGCAGCAACTGGCCGCGTTTGTCAAAAACCGCTTTGGACTTGGCCGAGGCCTGGGCGGAGCGGTCTTCCAGCGCCCGCAGCGCCGCTATCCGTGCCAGCATCGCGCTGTGCCTTTCCAAGGCGATGGTGCTTTGGGCGTTCCAAGAGGATTGAAAAACGCTCATGACTGGAATACTTTCGGCGTCTGTGCAAGGTGAAACCCATCAAACGGTTTGATCGCATTGCGCCCGCGCACGGCTACTGGTGCTGCAATCGCCCCCCAGCCCACGCGCACCTGGGGCCGTGCACCATCGACGCGCAAGGTCGTACCGCTGATAAAGCTCGCCGCAGGGCTGAGCAAAAACACAATCGCAGCCGACGTTTCCGCCTCGGTGCCAAAACGCCCCAAGGGCACGGTCTCGCGCATTTCGCGCAGCATGGAGCCAGCTTCGGGTGGGTAATGATCCATCCCGCTAGAGGCGATATAGCCTGGTGCAACAGCGTTGACCCGCACGCCTGATTGCGCCCATTCCATCGCAGCCGTTTCGGTCAAGCTCACCATGCCCGCCCGTGCCGCGCCGCTGTGCGCCATGCCCGGCATGGAGCCCCAGATATCGGCCACGATGTTGACAATCGCCCCGCCGCGCGCCTGCATGGACTGCACATAGCACTCCCGCGCCACCAAAAAACCGCCGGTCAAGTTGGTGTTGATGACGGCCTCCCAGCCCTTGGCGCTGATTTTTTCCAGCGGCGTGATGTACTGACCGCCCGCATTATTGACCAGCCCGTCGATCTGGCCGTGTTGTTTCACAATCTCGGCAATGGCGGCTTTGACGGTGTATTCCTGCCGAATATCACAGACCTGGTAGCTCACCAAGCCGCCATCCTGTTCGATTTCAGCCGTCACCGCCTGCAGTTTTTCCAGATTGCGCCCTAGCAGCACGACCTGTGCTCCCAGTGCGGCCAGTTCGTGCGCCGTGCAGCGCCCAATGCCCGAGCCGCCACCGGTGACCAGAACCACCTCGCCAGCAAACAGTTTGTCTTTAAAAACCGATGTGTATGTCATGCCATAGTCCTAAATCCAGTCCCAAAAACTAATCCCTGATAAACAGCGCCATCGCCGCCTCGGTCAAATCATCCAGCCCGGCTTCCTTCTTGGCGTCAAACCACTGAACCGACCAGTTCAGCGCGCCAAATATCAGCAGCCGCGCCAGTTTCACGGGGCATTTCAACTGACCCGATGCGAAAAGCGCCTCCAAAACCGGCAGCCACACCGCCTCGTAATCGCGCTGCAGCTGGGCCATGGTGGTGCGCTGACGGGGTGTGAGCGAGCGCCATTCGTACAGCATCACCGGGATAAAGTCGCTGCCCGCACCCAGCATCACCTCAAAGTGGTGGCGTATCAAAACATACAGTAGTCGGCGTGATTCTTGCCTAGACTGCTCTAAATTTAATAGCGAATTAGATGAAAAAGAGGCGTTTTTCAACGCCAATTGCTGCTTTTCAATCGCCGACCGCATCCCCTCGGCCATCACCGCGTACAGCAAATCGCCCTTGCTTTTGAAGTGGTAGAAGGGCGAGCCGCTGCGCATGCCCACAGCGGTGGCGATGTCGCGGGTGCTGGTGGCGTCAAACCCTTTTTTGCGGAACAGCTTGGCAGCGGCGGCGACCAGATCGTTCTTGCGATTCCCGTCTTCCCGCTCTTCCAGCGTTTTACGGGGCCGGCCACGGGGTTTCGCCACGGCAGGGGTGGCAGTGTCAGACATCTCAGGAGCGGCAGAAATAGGGGCATCTAAATTCATGGAAATTGCACGATAACAAAAAATATTAATTTTAGCAAGCGGTTGCTTGGTAAAATTAGACAAACCTCATTTTCTAGGAGTTTTTATGGCGAATCGAGAAAATATTCGAAAATCAGTACGTATTGGCGGCGCTTCCGGCTTCTGGGGCGACAGCAGCGTGGGCGCACCGCAGCTGGTGCAGCTTGGCAACGTCGACTACGTGGTGTTTGACTACCTGGCCGAGCTGACCATGTCCGTTCTCGCCGCCGCCCGCCTGAAAAACCCAGAGCTGGGCTACGCGACAGACTTTGTCACG
This sequence comes from Polaromonas sp., assembly GCA_013298815.1. Lineage (GTDB taxonomy): Bacteria > Pseudomonadota > Gammaproteobacteria > Burkholderiales > Burkholderiaceae_C > Aalborgiella. The sequence goes on from JAAFJF010000005.1 coordinate 49,512, forward strand.
GTCACCATGAAAGCCATCCTCAAAGACGTGGTGGCCAAAAACATCAAAATCGTCAGCAACGCCGGCGGCATGAACCCGCACGCCTGCGCCGCCGCGCTGGCTGCCATCGCTGCAGAGCAGGGCGTGACCATAAAGATTGCGGTGGTTGAGGGCGACGATGTATTGCCGCTCATCCCAGCTTTACGTGAAAAAGGCATCCAAGAGCTGCAAAGTGGTGCTCCCTTGCCCGAGCGCCTGCTCAGCGCCAACGCCTACCTGGGCGCCGCCCCCATCAAACAGGCGCTGGACGCGGGCGCGCAAGTCGTCATCACCGGCCGCTGCGTCGATAGCGCAGTCACGCTGGGCGTGTTGATGCATGAATTTGACTGGTCGTTTGACGACCTCGACAAACTTGCCCAAGGCAGTCTAGCCGGCCATTTGATCGAATGCGGCTGCCAGTCTACAGGCGGCTTGTTCACAGATTGGCAAACCGTACCTAATTGGGACAACATCGGCTACCCAGTGTTGACATGCAACCCAGACGGCAGCTTCACGGTTGAAAAGCCCCCGCAAACCGGCGGCCTGGTCTCTGTGGCCACCGTGGCCGAGCAATTGGTTTACGAAATCGGCGACCCAGCCAACTACCTCCTGCCCGACGTGGTGTGTGATTTCACCCAAGTTCAGTTGGAGCAAATAGGTGAAGATCAAGTCTCCGTGCGCGGCGCTCGCGGCAAAGCACCCACGCCGCACTACAAAGTCTCCGCCACTTATGCCCACGGCTTTCGCTGCAGCGGGCAACTTACCATCGTCGGGTTAGACGCGGTCACCAAAGCACAAAGAACCGGCGTGGCGATTTTGACCCGCACCCGCCGCATGTTGGCAGATGCGGGGCTGAAAGACTATAGCGACACCCTCATCGAAATCCTCGGTGCCGAGTCCTGCTACGGCGCACATAAAAACCCGCAAGTCCAAACCAGCCGCGAAGCCGTGCTGCGCCTCACAGTCACCCACAGCAGCAAAGAAGCCCTCAACCTCTTCGCCCGCGAAATCGCCCCCGCTGGCACCAGCTGGTCACCCGGCACCACAGGCGCAGGTGGCCGCCCCAGCCCGTCCCCCATGATCCGGCAATACGCCTTTTTGCTGGATAAAAGCGCCTTGCAGCCGGCGGTGGTGATGGATGGGGAGCGGACATGGGTTGAAATTGCCGCTCATGTCCCCACCCCCGTTCGGGTTGAGCCTGTCGAAACCCCCGGAACCCTTCGACAAGCTCAGGGCGAACGGGGATTGGTTTGCGAATGGAAAATAGAAGGCGATTTTGTAACTGTCCCATTAATCCAACTCGCCTACGCCCGCAGCGGCGACAAAGGCGACACCTCCAACATCGGCCTCATCGCCCGCCAACCCGCCTTTCTGCCCTACATCAAAGCCGCCATCACCGAGCAAACCGTCGCAAACTGGCTTGTCCATTTGGTCAAAGGCAAAGTCACCCGCTACGACTTACCCAGCATCAACGCCGTCAATTTCGTCTGCGAACAAGCCTTGGGCGGCGGCGGTATGGGCTCGCTGCGCAACGATCCGCTGGGCAAAGGCATGGCGCAAATCGTGTTGACCATGCCCGTGCAAATTCCCAAAGAACGCCTATAAATCAAGAATAATGAGGCCATGCGCCCCAGACTCCTTTTAGACATCAGCTACGCTGACCTGTTCTCCGTTTTTACCCCGCTAACCCCGCTGAACGAAGTTGTAAGCCCAACCAACATCAAACTCTTCCTCCAGCGCGTCGTCTGCCTCAGCGCCCGCAGCGCTTTCCATGCCCTGTTGCAAACGCTGTTTTTGCCCCCAGCCGCACCCATCATCTACAGTGCCATCACAATAGAAACCATGGTCGCCATCGCGCAAGAGCATGGTTTGTCGCCACATTTTGTCGACGTCGACCCCACTACCATGCTGCCCAGCGCGGCAGATTTAGACGCCTTACTCGTAAAAACCGGTGCCAAAGTCGTCGTCATCGCGCAATTGTTTGGCTGCGTCTCATCGCTGCAAGCGCTGGGTGACGTTTGCAAAAAGCATGGCGCGCTATTGGTTGAAGACTGCGCCCAAGCGTTCTCGGGAGATTTTCATCTGGGCGACCCTGCGGCTGATTTCTCGCTCTTCTCCTTCGGCCCCATAAAGCGCTTCACCGCGCTGGGCGGCGGCATCGTCGTTGGCAAAGACAGGCAAGCGCTAGACAACATTGCCCAAACAATTCAAGCCTGGCCGCGCAAGGCAGACGCGTGGTTTTTCAAACGCACCTTGAAGTTTTTAGCGCTCAAAATCGTCTCCACCCCGCTCATCTACACCGCTTTGCTGCGCACGCTGTCCGCGCTGGGAGAAGACGCAGACGCCATCATCGGCAGCATCGCCCGTGGTTTTCAGGCAGGCCGCATCACCCCGCAGCTTGAGTTTCAACCCAGCCCGCGCCAGCAGCGCTTACTATTTCGCAGGCTAAATGCGGCCAAACACTCAGAATCCCGCAGCGCCGCCGCAGCCCAAATCCTGCAAACCGTGCAAAAGCTGATCCCCACCGTGGCTTTTGAAACCCTAGGCAATGCCGCCCATAAAAACGCGCACTGGCTCATGCCCGTTTTGGTCAATGACGCAGTGACGCACCCAGCAAACATTGTCATCCAACTGCGGCAATTCGGTTTTGATGCCACGCAGGGCGCAACGTCTATGCGGGCTTTTGGTGGTGGTTGCCCCAACGCCCAGCGCATCATGCGCCAAGTGGTGTATCTTCCGCAGTAGCAAATTTTTAAAAATCTCAGAAAGCATCTATGAAATTCAAAATGGCCGAAAACTCCCTGTTTGCCATCCTCATGCGCAACCCGTGGTGGATCAGCATGCTCATCGTCATCGTCTTTTGTTTGTTGTGCATGGCCATTTTGCCCAAAGACCTGCGCATTTTCGGCATGATGGGCACGTTCCCCTTCTTCATCACAGGCGCAGTCGCCTTCAAACGCCAATGGGGCAAACCCAGCGCCACCCAACTGCAAACCGAGCTAGACCGCCTGTCCGCCCTATCATGGCGCGACTTTTCCGCCGAGCTAGAAGCCAAGTTTGTCAAACAAGGCTTTGAAGTCACCCGTTTGACCACGGGCTTAGCAGATTTCAAACTAGAAAAAGCCGGCCACATCACCCTAGTAACCGCCAAACGCTACAAAGCCGCCACCCACGGCCTAGAAGCCCTGCAAGCTTTGGTTGCCCAACAAGAAGCGCAAGGCGCAGACAAGGTCATGTACGTTTGCCTAAGCCCTGTCACAGCGCAGGCGGCTAAGTTTGCTAAGGAAAAAGGGGTGGTTTTGGGGTGGGTAAGCTAATTACTTTTGTTTTCCGCGTATGTGCAGATTATTGTGGGTTACACCATCTGGTCTAAGCGTTGGGACGTCTTTAAACTCTAAATAATTTTGCTTACGAACCAAATCGCTTAATTTTGTAAAACCGTAATTTCTGGCGTCAAAAGCAGAGTTGTTTTTAGTGATGTGACTGCCAACCGGGCCTAAAGGTGCCCAGCCGTCATCTCTAGAGCTTGCTTCTATAGCCTCCAAAATCATCGGTTTGAGTGGCGGAAACTCCTGTGGTTTTATATCAGGTTCGGGTGCGGTGCTAGCTTTCAAAATCTCGGTATATACAAATTTATCGCAAGCCGCTACAAAAGCCTCAGGAGTTGTGCGTCGACCAAAACCATAGACAACCAAGCCCGATTCACGTAAGCGAGTAGCTAATCGTGTGAAATCACTGTCAGAGGAAAATATACAAAATCCGTCAACTTGCTTGGAGTGCAACACATCCATGGCATCAATAATGAGCGCCGAATCAGATGCGTTTTTACCCGTTGTGTAGCTAAATTGCTGTATTGGTTGAATGGCAAGTTTATTTAAAACTTCCTTCCAGCTTTGTAATTGTGGCGTTGTCCAGTTTCCATATGCGCGTTTGATGGTCGCCGTGCCATATCTAGAAACTTCTGCCAATAGCTCCTGAATGACTGATGCACCGTCGTTATCAGCGTCGATAAGAACCGCAAGTTTTGCATTTGATGCCATAAATCTCCAGAAGGGGTTTGAAAATCTTAGGTCAATATTAACAAATTGTTTTTGAATACAAGCAGACCTGTAGTTTTCTGAAATTTGCTAAAACCTTGATTTTGACAATTATTAATATCTCTAGCCGACGTATTAATTGTCTCAATAGTTATAAAATTAATAGCAGTCTGAGTGAATTTAAGCATCCACCCTCAATCACCCCGAAAGTCGGATAATAGCCATTCAGCCTAGGAGCAAACCTATGAATAGCATCCACATCACCCAAAACCCATTGCGCATGAGCGGCACGCCCTGCTTTGTGGGGACGCGCGTGCCGGTGAAGAGTTTGTTTGACTATTTGGAGGCTGGCGACAGTTTGGAGACGTTTTTAGAGCAATTCCCCACTGTCAGCCGCAGCACTGCCGTGGCGGTGCTGGAAGAGAGTCAACAGGCTTTGCTGGCTGCTTGATGCGTTTGCTGCTTGACGAATCAGTGCCCAAAGCACTGGGATTTTTGCTAGAGCCGCATTTTGTGCGCACTGCCCAAACCGCTGGTTTTGCGGGTTTGCTCAATGGCGAGCTGCTTGCCGCCATGAAAGCGGCGCAATATGACTTGCTGGTCACATTCGACCAAAACCTGCCGTATCAGCAAAACGTCAACCTTCCTGTATCGGTAATGGTTCTGAAAGCCAATGACAACCGCGTTGCGACAGCTTTGAAGTTTGCACCGTTGATAATTGCAGCTTTAGAAGCTGGTTTAACGCAGCGCTTGCAAATATTGACATTAAGCGAATAAATAGGGAAATTTATGCCCTATTCTTTGTGTTAGCCGGCATATTTACTGCCTAAGCAGCTATAAAATAAATAGCATAATTTCATCTTACAAAAGCCCCCAAAATGACCCAAGATTCAACCCCAACCCAAGCCAACGCCGCCAAAAACCCAGCCCTGTGTGAACCCTGCGCTGGCATTCAGCAAAACTGGCGCAAGGCGCCTGGGCATGTGGAGTTGATTCAGGGGGTTAACCGCAAGGCGGAGCGTGGTCATGGCCAGGTGACGATTACGCGCTACTGGTGTGAGCGCTGCGGCACGGCTTGGGATTATGAGAACAACAAGGTGAAGATGGACGCGGGTTGGTCGGTGGTGCCGGGGGCGAGAAGGGGTTAAAACTTCGATTTTTGAGGTGATTTAGGCCTTAATTTCATGCCTATCCGGCGTATTTGCTGCCTGAGCAGCTATTGAATATATAGCAAAACTAAGCTTAACCGCGAATCTACTACTGATAATATATGCCTATGAGTAGCTCTTCCATTGATCTCACCTCCCTGCGCAAAGCTTTGGCGCAGTTGAGCGAGGCGCTGGCTTTTTGGCATGGGTGTGCTGAGGGGGATGCGCTGAAGCCGCATTTACGCTCAGCGGTGATTCGAAGTTTTGAGTTTACCTATGAGCTAGCTGTGCGCAGCACGCGTCGTGTGCTGATTGAGCGGGCTGAATCAGCCGATTTAGTGAACGATTTGAGCTTTAGCGACTTGCTGCGCCGTGCTTTGGATGCTGGCTTGCCAATGCAGTTGGACACTTGGCGGCGTTGGCGTGATCTGCGCAACGCCACTTCCCACGCTTATGACGAAGACCGGGCGAATGAGGTGGCTTTGGCGGCGGCTGATTTTGCAGTTGATGCGGGTTTGCTGCTCAAGGCGCTTGAGTCATGACAAACAAGATCGCTTTAACCAACCAACAAACCGACGAAGTTTGCGACATTTTGCGGTCTGTTTTGATGCAATCGCGTATAAAAAACCCCGAAAGCACGACTGTAAAAGCATGGGTTTTTGGCTCACGTGCTACAGGACGGGCGCGTCCATACTCTGACTTAGACATCCTCATCTCCAGCCCTACACCGCTAGATTGGCGAGCCAGAGCCGACTTGCAAGACGCTTTTGAAGCCAGCAACCTGCCGTTTCGCGTCGATGTGGTCGAAGAAGCTCGCCTAGCGCCCTCATTAGCGCCGCGTGTGCTGGCTGAGCGGCGGTCTTTGCCAGTTTAGCGGTTGTAGAGGTGTTTTATGCCTCAATTTCATGTCTAGCCGGCGTATTTATTGCCTAAACTGCTATTAAATTTATAGTACAAACACGATAAATTGTTCAGTGGCACAATGAAAAGCGGAGGATTTGAACCATGAATACCGCAATTACAACCGCAAACCGAGCCATCGTTTACCGCACTATGGGCAGCAAACACGGCCCCATCACCCGCTTGATGAGCCCGTCTGACCTGGGCGAGCACCTCAAGCCGTTTGTGTTTTTAGACCATTTTGAGGCGGACTCGTCCAGCTTTGGCGGGTTTGGCATGCACCCGCATTCGGGCATCGCCACGCTGACGTGGATGATGCAAGGCTCCGCCAGCTACGAAGACACGACGGGTAAAGAGGGCGTTTTGCCCGAAGGCGGGGTGGAGTGGATGCAGGCGGGCGGCGGGGTGTGGCACAGCAGCAGCCCGACCCGTGGGGCAGCGATGCGCGGCTTTCAGCTCTGGGTCGCGTTGCCGCCTACGCATGAAAACGCGGCGGCTTACAGCAGCTACATGGCACCAGACGTGATTCCGCAAAACGGACCAGCGCGCATTTTGCTGGGGCAATACGGCAGCGCCAAAAGCACGGTCACCCCACCGTCAGACATGAATTACCTCGCTGTCAACCTCAAAGCTGGCGAAAGTTGGACGTATCTGACACCCGCCGGCCACACCGTGGCGTGGGCAGCGCTGAGTCGGGGAACGGTGTCAGCGGGGGAGTTGGCTGATGCGCCGATGACAGCGGGCGAACTGGTGGTGTTTGACTCCAGTGCAGCGAGCATGCGGTTCACAGCGCTGCAAGATGCTGAATTTGTCATAGGTTCCGCTGTGCCGCATGGGTATGATTTGGTGTTGGGGCGTTATTCTGTCCACACCAACCGCGAAGCCTTGCAGCAGGGCGAGGCGACCATCAAACAGATGGGTGTGGCGCTAGCGGCGCAGCGGCGGTTGCAAAAGTAAGAAAGTTAGCCATGACCAGATTAAAAAGTTGGGGTTTGTTGTTGGGCATTAGCGTGCCGCTGTTGTTCTACTTCGGCTGGTCGCGGCTGCAAAACGAAAAGGCGCGGATCAATCTTGACCGGTTTGCGGCATCGGGGGATGTGGCTGGCATAGGGCGTGTTTTGACGCCGTTTTACTTGAAAAACAGAAAAATTGCGGTGACGGGTGATGTAGCGCTACCAGCTGCAGCAGCCAAAAGCGGCGTGAAAGCTTGGACGTTGCGCTCTGATGGCGTGGTTCAGGTTGAGCTGGATGCCAAGGTGGACGGCAAGATGGTGAGCTTGATGTATGTGCCTGTGGTGCGCGTCAACAACGTGATTTACGATTGTTTGAGCACTGCACCAACCCAATTTGTAGGCAAATTTTGCTATGCCGAGACGCTGAATGCTGCTGAAGTTCAGGGAAGTGCCACCAAACTTGCCGCACTCATCAAAGCCCAACTGACAGCCAACGACCGTGCCATTGACGACGCGCCAGCGGTGCTGAGTGCATCTGGCAATGCCTTGCCTGCGGGTGCTGAGACGGGCAGCGTAGTCGCTGTGCCTAGCAAGGTGAGCGATCTGGATAAATGCGGTTTTCAGTGTGTGAAACCGCAAAGCTGCATTACGCCGCGCCCGCTGGCCTGCGGTAAATCGGTGACAGAGGGCAACAGCGGCTATTTCGCCATTGCGGCGACTCATACCGACTTCCGAGGCAAAGATGTGGCAAGCCGCAGCGACGCAGACAAAGCCTGTGAACAATCGCTTGGTGCGGGCTACAAAGTGCTGGAGGCAAGCAGCATCAGCGGTAAATATCAGTTGTCTGGCGACACCGAGTATTGGGTGCATAACGGTGTACAGGCGGATAAAAACTGCTGGCAATAGAGGCGCTCTTAACCCTCTAATCCGCTTAAATCATCGTAAACCCTAGCAAAGGGTTTTCACTATATGGAAAAGCACGGTCGTGCTTAAAAATACGCCCACAGCAAAAAGTGGGTTTGAGTTTTCGTTTGGTTTTTTTGCTGCTTTCTCTTTTCAACAAAAAACAGGAAATAGCATGAAATTAAAACGAATAGCCGCAGCATGTACCGTGGCTTTTGCACTCTCGCTCTCAAGCTTCAGCGCTAGCCAAGCGGCAGACACCTACGCGCAAACCAAATACCCCGTCGTGCTGGTGCACGGGTTGTTGGGGTTTGACGCGATTGGCCCGATCAACTATTTTTACGGTGTGCCTGGCGCTTTGCGCAACAGCGGTGCGGTGGTGTTCACGCCCAATGTGTCGCAAAGCAACAGCACTGAGCTGCGCGGCGAGCAATTGTTGCAGCAGTTGCGCAGCCTCAAAGCGCAATATGGTTATGCCAAGTTCAACCTGGTCGGGCACAGCCACGGCGGCAACACGGCACGCTATGTGGCGGCTGTTGCGCCTGATTTGGTGGCCAGCGTCACCAGCGTGGGCACGCCGCATGCGGGCAGCAAAACGGCAGACGGCATTGCCAGTTTTGCGGATGCAGCGCACGTCACCGGCTTGGCAGTCGCCGTGGTGGATGGTTTGGCGAGTTTGATTTCGTTCTTTTCTGGCAGCGCCAGCAACCCGCAAAGCTCGTTCGCGGCTTTGCAGTCGCTCAGCACAGCGGGCGCGGCAGATTTCAACCGCCGCTTCCCGCAGGGCGTACCGACTAGCGCTTGCGGCCAAGGCGCGGAGGTGGTCAACGGCGTGCGCTACTACTCCTTTGGCGGCACATCGGTGCTGACCAATGTGTTTGACGTGAGCGACGCGCTGATGGCCGCTGGTGGCTTGTTTTTTGGATTTGAGCAAAACGACGGTTTGGTGGGCAAATGCTCCAGCCATTGGGGCAAAGTCGTTCGTGACGACTACCCGTGGAACCATTTGGACGAGGTGAACCAAGCCTTCGGCCTGCGTGGCTTGTTTTCGCCCGACCCGGTGGCGATGTACCGCGCCCAGGCGAACCGTCTCAAATCATTGGGGTTGTGATATTGCTTGAAAGGAATATACAACGGCGTGGCCTCACAGTCGTCGCTGTTGGCACGTTGCTTGCGCTGGCTTGTCTGGTCTATGTCAAGCTGACGCCAGTTGCTGCAACGGCGCAAGCAAAGTCGCTCATAGAAGTTGCAGGCGGATCGCGCTTTTTGGTCGCAGATGGCGACGGTACAGAGCCGATGAATGCACGTTTGGCGCAAGATGCAGATTTGAGTTTGCAAACATCGTCTCTGGCAGATACCCAGCTCGATGGTTCGTGGAGCATGGGCGCAAACGGCCAAGCGCAGCCAAATATCGCTTTGCGCAGGCGGTTTGACTACTTGTTGCTGCTGCAAGGTGAGCGCTCACTGGCAGCGCTGACGGTGGAAATCCAACGCCAAGTCTCAACGGCGCACGGCGCTTTGGCTGCGCAGCAAATCGTGGCGCTGTGGCACAGCTATCTGCAATTGCAACAAAAGCAATGGAAAACGCAGGTCGATATGCTGCGACCCACCACTTGGGCCAACGCCTTGACCGAGCGTAGCCAAGCGCGGCGCGAGTTGTTGGGCATCGCGTGGGCAGACGCTTTTTACCGTGATGAAGAGGACGCTTTGAGGCTGCAAATAGCCAAATTCAACGGTCAAACTGTGTTGGCCACACCGTTACCAGAAGCTAATTTACCCGCAGCATTGCCCGACGCAGCTCTGCGCCAAGCCGAAGTCGATGCCGAATGGCAGCAATGGCAGCGCCGGCTAGAGGCTGCACGCGCCCAAGTTGCCCAGCTGCAGCAAGCGCCCGAGCTGTCCGCCACCCAGCGCACCGAGGCGGTCGCTGCCTACATCAACAGCCAGTTCAGCGGCACAGAGCTGGTGCGTGCCAAAGCTTTGTTGAAGTTATAAATGCTATTATTTTTATAGCTGCTTAGGCAGTAAATACGTGGGCTAAGTGCCAATTTAGAGGTGTTTTTGGGGTAAAAGTGCCTAAAATTAAGGGTTTGACGCCGTTCGGGCACAATTCTGAGCACAATGGGTCAAATCGCTAGCGATGCACAGACCTTGGAGAACAACACCATGCCTAAATTTTTGCTAAACACCTGCCGCCGCTTGACCATCGTTTTGTTAGCGTTCAGCCTGCTGGCCTGCAGCACCCTAACAGCACAACCGCGCTTTGTGGTGTCCAAAGACCAATTGCAGCAGGTGGTGGGCAAGCGCTTTCCGCTGCGTTATCCGGTGGCCGGCTTGCTCAACTTAGAAGTGCAAGCGCCCGAAATTCGGCTGCTGTCTGAGCAGAACCGACTGAACGCTGTCATGGCGGTAGAAGCCAGCGGTGCGGCGCTGAACCGCAAACAGACGGGCACGTTTGAGGTGGAATTTGCGCTACGCTATGAAGTGAGCGATCGCACACTTCGCGCTACAAGCTTGCGATTCATGCGTTTGAACTTTCCAGGGCTGCAGCCCATGGCGTCTGACATGCTGAACTCGTACGGCCAAACCTTGAGCGAAAAGGCGCTGCTGGAAGTGGTGCTGCATACTTTGAAACCGCAAGATTTGGGCATGGCAGACGGGATGGGCATGCAGCCGGGTAGCATCACCGTGACCGAGCGCGGGCTGGTGGTTGATTTTGTCGCGAAAGCGCCATGAAGTTTGCAGACACCCGCATATCATTCTCACCAAGATTCCTCAAATCCATTTGTTCAACCATCTAATCAACCAACCCAGCAGGAGATACCGATGTTCAGTCACGTAATACTAGGCGCTAGCGACCTAGAAAAGTCCAAAAAATTCTACGATGCGGTCTTTGGCGCATTAGGCATGGGGCCCGGCGTTGCTAACACCACCACCAGCGGTGTTAAACGCTACTTTTACCGCAGCGCGACGGGTAGTTTTGGTATTACCAACCCCATCAATGGCGAAGCGGCAACGCACGGTAATGGCAGCACGATTGGTTTTGCCATGCAGTCGCCCGAGCAGTGTGATGCTTTTCACGCGGCGGGCGTGGCTAACGGCGGTACAACGTGCGAAGACCCGCCGGGCTGGCGCGATGGCTCGGTCGGCAAAATGTACCTGTGCTATGTGCGCGACCCAGATGGCAACAAGCTTTGCGGGATGCACAGAGCACCAAAAGCGGCGTAAAAGCAGCCTAAAAGCCGCTTCTAGGGGTGCGTTTAGGCAGCCGGCTTGGCTTGAGTGGCCGCTTTTTTGACTTTACCGTCCTTGCCGACAGCTACCAGCTGGTAGTCTTCGGCATATTTTTTTCGCATCCGCACCACGTCTTTCACATATCGCTTGGTTAATGTGGTTTTTTGCGGCTCAGTCAAGATGCGGCCAGCCACTTTGAAGAATTTACTCTCTTCTTCTTTCAAGTGGTGCCTCACTTCTTCGCTTAACTTTTTTGCTTTGTTGAGCCAAGCGGCACCGCTTTTGTCGCTGACGGAGAGTTCTTCGCAGAGTTCTTCAATCTCATGATGTTCAGAAAGCGCATGGCGGGATGACGATAACCCAGAGTCTGTCATCAAGATGGGCGCATATAAGAAGCGCTCTTCAGAAGCAGCATGCGCTTCAAGCTCAACTTTCAATTGCAGAAACAAAGATTCTCGTTTGGCGGTATCGCTGCGGGTTGAAGTCAATTGTCGGCAAAGGCTGCGCTGAATATCGTGGCTTTCACGTAGGGCTTCAAAAAGTGTCATGACTATCCTTAATTTGATGAATGGCAGAGTAATCGTTATGTTTACGCTTTAGGGCGCACTTTGGGTTCGCGTTCCCAAAACCGTTGTGCGGCTAGCTTGATGAACTTGGGTGTGTCTGACGAAGGTACAAAGAATGCATCTATTTCAACGCCACTGGCTGCCAACAAAGGCGCTGCACCTTTGCTGTGACCAATCGCTTTGAGGTGGCTAAAGGCATCTTTCACAAAATCGACAGCGGCAGCATGCTTGGACAACTCGGCTGCTGCTTCGGGTGCAAGCATAAGTACAACGGCGTCATACAGTACAGATGGCGATCCAGCCAATTGCGCGTCTGCCGCTTTCTTGGTGCCATCATCCAGCACCGCGCCATAAATTTTGGGTGCAATCAATTTAACCCTAGAGCCAGCCTTTTGTAGCGCAGTAACCAGCGCATTCAATGCTTTGGCGTCTGTGCCATCTGCCATCAAAACACCAACACATCGGCCGTCCAGCGTAGGTTTTGCTTTTTTCATGATGCTCAGTGCATCAGATGTAGGCATGTTGATGGGCGAAACAGCCGCTTTGGCAGCGGGCGGCAGCGAGTCCATCGCTAAGCCATGCGCTACGGTGTTGGCCAGATTGTCGTCAATCACACGCAAATGCGACACGATACGCTCTCGGATGCTGGCAGTTTCAACCTTTGAAAGTTCAAACGTCAAAGCCGCTGCGATATGTGTCTGCTCAGTTTCGGTTTGGCTGCTGTAAAACAGACGCGCTTGGCTGTAGTGGTCAGCAAAACTGGGCGACCGTGAACGGCCACGGACGCCTTCTGCAACACGTGTGGCGTGGCTGGTTTGACCTATGAGTTGAGATGCTCTTGCACTTTCAGGTGCCAAGCTGTTGGGTTCATAGGCAACGCGGCCTTTGGGAATATCTGTTTGTCCAAAACCGTCGCGCTGAAATTGGTGCATTGGGCAGCGTGGCTTGTTGATGGGTAGCTGTTGGAAATTGGGACCGCCTAGCCTGTGCACCTGCGTATCGGTATAAGACATCGTGCGACCTTGCAGCAAGGGGTCGTTGCTGAAATCCATCCCTGGAACGATGCGGGAAGGGCTGAAGGCAGACTGTTCTGTTTCGGCAAAGAAGTTGTCTGGGTTTTTGTCCAAAACCATGCGTCCAATCACCTGCAGCGGTACCAGCTCTTCAGGTATCAGCTTGGTTGCATCCAGTACATCAAACGGGAAGGCCTCTGCTTCTGCCTCGGTAAACAGCTGAACCGCCAAATCCCATGCTGGGTATTTTTGTTGTTCGATAGATTCAAACAAGTCCCGGCGATGAAAATCTGCATCAGCGCCTGCAATTTTGACGGCTTCGTCCCACACCAAAGACTGCGCGCCTAGCACCGGCCGCCAATGGTATTTCACAAACGTTGACTCGCCCTTGGCATTGATAAGCCGAAACGTGTGCACACCGAAACCTTCAACCATGGCGAGTGACCTTGGAATGGTTCTGTCGCTCATGACCCACATCAGCATATGCATAGACTCGGGCATCAAGGAGATGAAATCCCAAAAAGAGTCATGCGCGCTGCTCGCTGAAGGAAAACCACGATCGGGTTCGCGTTTGACCGCGTGCACCAGGTCTGGAAACTTCATGGCGTCCTGAATAAAAAACACGGGGATGTTGTTGCCGACCAGATCCCAGTTGCCTTCGTCAGTGTAAAACTTGACGGCAAAGCCTCTGACATCGCGAACCGTATCAGCTGATCCAGCCGGCCCAGCAACGGTGGAGATACGCGTAAAAACGGGCGTTCTTTTGCCAAGCTCAGTTAACACCTTGGCTGTGGTGTACTTTGAAAGTGACTTGGTCAATTCAAAATAGCCATGAGCCGCTGAGCCCCGGGCATGAACCACGCGCTCAGGGATGCGCTCTCTGTCGAAATGCGTAAGTTTGTCCAAAAAGACGTGATCTACCAATTCAGTGGGGCCACGAGAATAAGAGCGCAGGCTGTTTTGGTTGTCAGCAATAGGCATGCCGTCTTTGGTCGTTAGCACGTCTTGCCCAGCCTGAGCGAGTTGCTGGGTTTCACCACCTTGACCAGCAGGCAGTGAAGTATTTGATGTTGGCTTGTTGTTTGGTTTTACCTGTGAAGCTTGTTTATTGCGCATATTGGGCTTTCATTGAATGTAAAAAAAGAAAGTAGTTACGAAGCAAATTAATCGTAATTCACGACCTTCGATGCAGCCTGTGACTTTTGTCACAACTAAAAAGCTTCTTACATTTGCAAACCGAACTTACGTTTATGGATAGGTAGCCGCTACCCAATGAGGTGTCATCACGCAAAGGGCGCTATTTTTGTAAAAACGTATAAAAGTGAGTTCAAACAAGCAAAAAAAAACCTCCTGAAATCAGGAGGTTTTTATGGGAAAGAACAATTATTTCGAAACCACGCGCACCATCTCCAAACATTTGTTCGAGTAGCCCCACTCGTTGTCGTACCAGCTGACGATTTTGACGAAAGTGCTGTCCAAGGCTACGCTAGCATCCGCGTCAAAAATAGACGTGCGGGTGTCGCCACGGAAGTCTGTCGCGACGACTTTGTCTTCGGTGTAGCCCAAGATGCCTTTCAAAGCGCCTTGTGATTGTGCCTTCATCTCAGCGCAAATCTCAGCCATGGTGGCTGGGTTGTTGAGTTCGCAGGTCAAATCGACCACAGACACGTCAGATGTTGGCACGCGGAAAGCCATGCCGGTGAGCTTTTTGTTCAGCTCAGGAATGACCACGCCGACAGCTTTGGCAGCGCCAGTGCTTGATGGGATGATGTTTTCCAAAATGCCACGGCCACCGCGCCAGTCTTTGTTGCTAGGGCCATCAACAGTTTTTTGAGTGGCTGTGGCAGCATGCACCGTGGTCATCAAACCGCGTTTGATGCCCCATTTGTCGTTCAACACTTTGGCCACAGGTGCCAAGCAGTTAGTGGTGCAAGACGCATTAGAAATAATCGCTTGGCCTGCGTAAGTGCTGTCGTTCACGCCGAAGACGAACATCGGGGTGTCGTCTTTGGACGGTGCGGAGATAATGACTTTGCTGGCACCAGCGGCGATGTGCTTTTCTGCACCAGCTTTGTCCAAAAACAAACCAGTTGATTCGATGACGACGGTTGCGCCGACGTCGTTCCACTTCAAAGCTGCTGGGTCGCGCTCTTGGGTCAGGCGGATTTTCTTGCCGTTGACGATCAAGGTGTTGCCTTCAACAGAAACATCACCTTTGAAGCGGCCATGAACTGAGTCGTACTGCAGCATGTAGGCTAGGTATTCTGGCTCTAGCAAGTCGTTGATGCCTACGATTTCAATGTCGCTGAAGCTTTGAATCGCTGAGCGAAACACGTTGCGTCCGATGCGGCCAAAGCCGTTGATGCCGATTTTAATGGTCATGACAAATACTCCTGAAGGTTAAAAAAACTTGCCTAAAAATTTACCAATCCGTTCGGGCTGAGCTTGTCGAAGCCTTCAGAAGAACTCTGCGACAAGCTCAGGGCGAACGGGTTTGTTTGAAATACTTACTTCTTCTGCAACACTTTTTGCACAGTTTCCGCAACGTTTTCAGCCGTGAAGCCAAAGTGCTTGAACAACACAGGCGCTGGGGCTGATTCGCCGTAGGTGTCGATGCCGACGACCGCTGCGCAACCATATTTCCACCAGCCGTCAGTCACGCCCATTTCCACGGCGATGCGGGGCAATTTGGCGGGGAGAACCGATGTTTTGTAGTTGGTGGATTGACGGTCAAATGTGGTGTTGCTCGGCATAGAGACGACCTGAACAGCTATTTTTTTAGCAGCAAGTAGTTTTTGTGCAGCTATGGCGAGCTGAACTTCAGAACCTGTCGCAATAATCACCGCTTGCGCAGCTTTGTTCATACCCACATCGCGCGGCACGGACAGCACGTAAGCGCCTTTGCTGATGTCTTCTAGATCGGTTTTTGGGATGTAGGCGATATTTTGGCGGCTGAGCAATAGCGCAGTTGGTTTGCTCTTGTTTTGCAGTGCCACAGCCCATGCCACGGCAGTTTCAGTCGTGTCGCCCGGACGCCATACGTCCAGATTCGGAATCAAACGCAGGCTGGCGGCGTGCTCGATGGACTGGTGGGTTGGGCCGTCTTCGCCCAAGCCAATGCTGTCGTGGGTGAAGACGTGGATGG
The DNA here is from genome assembly GCA_013298815.1 of Polaromonas sp. Lineage (GTDB taxonomy): Bacteria > Pseudomonadota > Gammaproteobacteria > Burkholderiales > Burkholderiaceae_C > Aalborgiella. The sequence continues at coordinate 65,429 of JAAFJF010000005.1, forward strand.
CGCGCAATTTCATCAGCGCGGCCATGCGGATGGCATTGCGTGAATAGTCGCTGAATGTCAAAAACGTGCCGCCGTAGGGGATGTAGCCGCCGTGTAGTGCCACGCCGTTCATGATGGCGGCCATGCCGAACTCGCGCACGCCGTAGTTGATATGACGACCGCCTTGGCCCGCTTCGTTCACAACCACATCGCCATTCAGGTCAAAACGCAAGCTTGGGGTTGACTTGGTGTTGGTCAGGTTAGAGCCGGTCAAATCAGCTGAGCCGCCCAGCATTTCAGGCAAAGCGGCGGTGAAAGATTCCAGCGCCAGTTGTGATGCTTTGCGCGATGCGACGGTTTCAGCCTTGGTATGGGCGGCGACGACGGTGTCAAACGCGATTTGGTTGAAGTTTTTCGGCAGATCGCCCTTCATACGGCGCACAAACTCTTTGGCGAGGTCTGGGAATTTGGCTTTGTAGGCAGCAAAGGTGGCGTTCCAAGCTTCTTCGTTGGCTTTGCCAGCGGCTTTGGCGTCCCAGTCTGCATAGACTTCTTTAGGGATGGTGAACGGCGGGAAGTTCCAGCCTATGGATTCGCGCGTCAACTTGATTTCTTCAGCGCCTAGTGGTTCGCCGTGAGCTTTGGAGGTGTTGGCGCGGTTGGGGCTGCCTTTGCCGATGTGGGTTTTGCAAATCACCAAAGTGGGCTTGTCGGCACTGGTTTTAGCATCGGCAATGGCTTGGCTGACCGCAGCGGCATTATGGCCGTCGATCGGGCCAATCACGTTCCAGCCGCAGGCTGCAAAGCGCAAAGCTGTGTTGTCGATGAACCAAGGGGTGACTTGGCCGTCGATGGAGATGCCATTGTCGTCATAGAGGGCGATCAACTTGTTCAGTTTCCAAGCGCCTGCCAAAGCGATAGCCTCGTGGCTGATGCCTTCCATCAAGCAGCCATCGCCCATGAAAACGTAGGTGTGGTGGTCGACGATGTTTAATTTTGTTTCGCCATTGGCTTCGTCAGCTGAATTGTCGATATAGGAGCGGTTGAATTCTTTAGCGAGCAACTTCTCAGCCAGTGCAAAACCGACAGCATTGGTGATACCTTGACCGAGCGGGCCGGTGGTGGTTTCCACGCCCGGTGTCACGCCCACTTCAGGGTGACCGGCGGTTTTGCTGTGCAATTGGCGGAAGTTTTTCAACTCGGCCATCGGTAATTTGTAGCCAGCTAGGTGCAACACGGCGTAATTCAACATCGACGCGTGACCGTTGGACAGGATGAAGCGGTCGCGGTTTGCCCAGTTTGGGTTGCTCGGGTTGTGTTTGAGGTGGTCTGACCACAGCGCGACAGCCATATCTGCCATGCCCATAGGCGCGCCAGGGTGGCCAGAATTGGCTTGTTGGACGGCGTCCATTGCGAGTGCGCGAATGGCGTTCGCCATTAGGTTGTGATCAGCCATGAGGGAAGTGCTCCAAAATTCGAAAAAAGCGATTGCGAAAGGGTGATGAAAGACGTTAAGGGGAAACCCTGAATTTTAACGGTTTATATCAGTAAGACAGCCTCAAAACGCAGCGTCAAGTTTGTCTGGGTTACGTACCCGTAAATACATTTGTAAATTACTATAATTTTGATAGCTGTTTAGGCAGTAAATACGCTGGCTATAGCAATATTTGATGCCTAAAATGCATAAAAACCAGCAATTATGCCGCAGCGTTCTTACGTAAAGTTTGCATGATGCCTGTGTAACCGCCATTTGCATCGGGTGTGCCAAACACTGCGCTGCCTGCCACACAAGTGTCTGCCCCTGCACGGACGATTTCGCCAATGTTGTCAGCCTTCACGCCGCCGTCCACTTCTAACCAGATCGGCTGCCCACCCGCTGCCGTGTGGGCATCGATGCGTGCGCGGACTTGCTGCAGTTTTTTCAGGGTGGATGGGATGAACTTTTGCCCGCCAAAGCCGGGGTTGACGCTCATTAAAAGCACCATGTCTAGCTTGTCCATCACGTTATCCAGCCACTCAATCGAGGTGGCCGGATTCAGCACCAAACCGGCTTTGCAGCCCAGTTCGCGAATCATCGACAGCGTGCGATCCACGTGTTTGGACGCTTCGGGGTGAAAAGTGATGATGTTGGCACCTGCTTTGGCAAAGAGCGGGATGATGGCATCGACTGGCTCCACCATCAAATGAACGTCGATCGGGATGCTCACATGGGGGCGAATCGCTTCGCAGACCAAGGGTCCAATCGTCAAATTCGGCACGTAATGGTTGTCCATCACGTCGAAATGAACCAAATCTGCCCCAGCGGCTTCAATGGCGCGGACTTCTTCGCCTAATTTAGCGAAGTCAGCTGAAAGGATGGACGGGGCGATGCGCAGGGGGCGTGGGGTTTGGGACATGGTTTAGCTTGGTAGATGGTTTTAACGATGCCCTATTTTCGATTATTTTCAGGACTAGGGAAAATACTAATAGTTTCCGAAAGCGCTTTCGGAAACAATCACTTCACAAATTCAGAACACTCGACAAGTAAGACTTTTAAAAAATGACATCAGCCCATCAAACCGAAGATCAAAAAACGGCTCCCAATAACGAGTGGTGGCGCGGCGGGGTGGTGTATCAAATTTACCCGCGTTCGTTTCAAGACAGCAACGGCGACGGCATTGGCGACTTGCCAGGAATCACTGCCAGACTGGACTATGTGGCCAAGCTGGGGGTGGACGCGATTTGGCTATCGCCCTTTTTCAAAAGCCCGATGAAAGATTTTGGCTACGACGTTAGCGATTATTGCGATGTTGATCCCATGTTTGGCAATATGGAAGACTTCAAAGCGCTGCTTCAAAAAGCACACGATTTGGGCATCAAAGTCATGATTGACCAAGTACTGTCGCACAGCGCGGCAGAGCATCCGTGGTTTGTTGAAAGTCGTTCCAGTCGTGACAATGCCAAAGCCGATTGGTATGTTTGGGCAGACGCTAAAGATGATGGCAACCCGCCTAACAATTGGCTAAGTATTTTCGGCGGCAGCGCTTGGCAGTGGGACACCCGCCGCAAGCAGTATTACCTACACAACTTTTTAACGTCGCAGCCAGATTTGAACTTCCATTGTCCTGCCGTGCAAGAAGCGTTGTTGGGTACGGTTAAGTTTTGGTTGGACTTGGGGGTGGATGGTTATCGCTTAGACACGGCTAACTTTTATTTCCATGATGCATCGCTGCGCGACAACCCGCCACGTGGCGAACCTACGGGCGAAGACCCAGCAGTCAGCTCGGTCAACCCTTACGCTTGGCAATGGCACAAACACGATAAAAGTCAGCCAGAGAATTTGGTTTTTTTGAAGGCACTTCGCGAACTTCTCAACCAATACCCCAACACCACCATGGTGGGCGAAATTGGCGATGACGATGGTTTGGCGCGTTTGGCGGAGTACACCCGTGGCGGTGACAAGTTGCACATGGCGTACTGCTTTGATTTGCTGGGAAACCCGCATGACGCACCGTATTTGCATGGTGTGTTGAGTCGGTTCGTTGATGTTGTTGGCGATGGCTGGCCATGCTGGGCACTAAGCAATCATGATGTTCCTAGACTTGCGACGCGCTGGGGTGGCGAGACGCCAAACCAAGCGTTGCTACGCTTGGCAGCAGCGTTGCAAATGAGTTTACGAGGTTCGCCATCGCTGTATCAAGGTGACGAGCTTGGTTTGCCAGAGGTTGACATCGCTTTTGAAGATTTGCAAGACCCATACGGCAAAGAAATGTGGCCTGAGTTCAAAGGGCGTGATGGTTGCAGAACGCCAATGCCGTGGCGGTCGTCTGAGAAGCAAGCTGGTTTCAGTGCCGCTTCTACTACATGGCTACCTGTGGCTGCGGAACATTATCCGTTAGCCGTTGATCAGCAGCTAGCGGATGCGGAATCTCTCTTAAATTACTACACACAGCTTTTGATGTGGCGTCGGGGTGTGCCAGCTTTGGTCAAAGGCAGCATGCAACTCTTGCCCAAAGACCCGCAAGTGCTTGCCTTTGTGCGTGAGCATGCTGGAGTCAAGCTCTTATGCGTATTTAATTTCAGCTCAGAAAAAGCTGTTTTTGCATTACCGAGCGAATTATCAAACGCAGTTGAGGTAGCGGGTAGTGGTTTATCCGGTGGTCATTTGTTAGATAACTGTGTTCAATTAAACCCTTGGGGTGGTTTGTTTGTGAGTGTGCACTGATTAATATGGGGGTAGATATCAAACAATTAGCGGCTGGACTGGGTGTATCTGCATCCACGGTTAGCCGCGCATTGAATGGATACACCGATATCAAAGCGGAAACGCGCGAGCGCATCATCAAAAGAGCCCGCGAGCTAAATTACCACCCTAATTTGAGAGCACAACGCTTGGCCAAGGGGCGGGCTGATGCTGTGGGTATTGTCTATCCGTTTGACAATGGCTATGTTGGAAACCCCAAGTTTCTGGAGATGATTTCAACATTTTCTGCCCGATTAGAAAACGCTGGCATCGATCTTTTGCTGGCTGCTGCAGGTGATGTTACTGAGATGGCTACTTATGGTCGTTTGGTGCGCGGCGGACGCGTCGATGCTATTTTATTGGCAGACACAAAAGTCATTGACCCTAGGATTGATTTTTTACAACAGGCGGGCATTCCATTTCTGTGCTACGGCCGTGCTGGTAGCAGAAATGACTTTACTTGGTACGATTTTGACAACGAGGCTGGTAGCCGACTTGCTGTTGAGCGTTTGGCAGCGCTGGGTCATAAACATATTGCATACATACATACTTCGCTAGAATTTAACTATGCCACGCAGCGGCATACTGGCTTCATCTCGACGATGAAGCGTTTGGATTTGCCTGTGCATCAAGATGCGATTGTTAAAGTGGGGCGCGACAGACGTTCTGGTTTTATTGCGGTAGAAAAACTATTGCGTCTGCCTGTTCGACCTACAGCTATTTTGGTGGACAACAGTGTGGGCGGTGTAGGGGTAATTCATGCTTTGCTTGAAGCAGGACTTGTTTTGGGGCGTGATGTCTCCGTCATTGTGGATGGCGGCAACCCGACAGATACCATGCTGCATCAAATCGATGTAGCCGTTGTCATGCAGCCAACGCCGCGTGAATCAGGCAAAACAATGGCCGAAATGCTGCTTCAAATTATTGATGGCAAAGAGCCTAAAGAGGGGCGACATGTGTTGATGCAACCACAGTTTGTCGACGGCAAAACAATTGGTCCAGCTCGGAGTTAAGCCTCCAGAGCGCATGACAAAAATTAAATAGTTGGAGCTTGAATGATTCAGACAGAAGTTAAATTGAATAACATCAAAAAAAGTTTTGGTGAAACACACGTCCTGCACGGCATTGATTTAGACATCAAACCAGGTGAGTTCGTTGTGTTTGTCGGCCCGTCTGGTTGCGGCAAGACGACACTGCTGCGCATGATTGCAGGATTAGAAGACATCACATCTGGCGACTTGATGATTGATGGTGTTTTGTCGAATGATTTGCCTTCATCTAAACGAGGCGTCGCCATGGTGTTTCAAAGCTATGCGCTCTACCCCCATAAAACTGTTTATGACAACATGGCGTTTGGTTTAAAAATTGCAAAAACGCCTAAGGCAGAAATTGACCGCAGGGTAAAAGAAGCCGCTGAAATTTTGCAAATCACGGAGTATTTAGATCGCTTGCCCAAAGCACTGTCTGGCGGTCAACGCCAGCGTGTCGCTATTGGGCGCGCCATCGTGCGTGACCCTAAGGTGTTTTTGTTTGATGAGCCTTTGTCAAATCTAGATGCTGCATTGCGCACCAAAATGCGCGTCGAGCTGGCGACCTTGCATCGCCGTTTGGGTGCCACCATGATTTATGTGACACACGACCAAGTCGAAGCCATGACTTTGGCTGACAAAATTGTGGTGCTGAACAAAGGCCGCATTGAGCAAGTTGGTCGCCCGCTAGATCTGTACAACAAACCCGCAAGCTTGTTTGTAGCCGGTTTTATAGGTTCGCCACAAATTAATTTTTTACCCCAAGAGTTCGCGCAACGCTATGGTGCATCCACGGTTGGCATACGGCCAGAGCATTTCAGGGTGGAGGCCGGCGGCGTGATCAAGGGCACCTTGAAGCACGCAGAAAAGTTGGGTAATGAGACTTTTGCATATATCAATGCAGGTGTGTTGGGCGACATCACAGCACGTATCGATGGGACTTTGGCGATGGAGCCGGGTAACGCCATTGAGCTGGATTTTGAGCAACAACACATATACAAATTCGACAGTTCCGGTAAGCGGATCGAATAGTTTATTGCGGGCGCAATAGACTTAATTAAAAGTAAGAATTGCTTTATGGATGGGCCATGAAGTGTTTAAAGGAGAAAAGTGAATGATTAAGAAAACTCTCATTGCTGGAGCATCTGCTTTGGCATTGGCTTCTATGGCCAGTTCAGTCTTGGCTGCAGATTACAAAGGTCCAAATCTTAAAGGTGAAGTGGTTACCATCACTTGCCCTTGGACTGGTGCTGAAGAAACGATATTCAAAAAAGTGATTAGCGTTTTTGAAAAATCAACTGGCGCAACGGTCAAGCCTTCTTGCTCACAAAGCTCTGAGCAACAGATCGTGATCGACATCAAAGCAGGCTCACCATCTAATATTTCCGTGTTTCCACAGCCAGGTTTGGCAGCCAACATGGCCGCTATTGGCGGCTTGGTACCGTTGGGCGATAAAACGAGCAGCTGGGTGAAAACAAACTTTGCTGCTGGCAGCTCATGGGCTGACTTAGGCACCTATGCCAATAAAGCCGGCAAAAAAGAATTCTTTGGTTTGTTCTATAACGTCAACGTGAAGAGCTTGGTGTGGTACATACCTGAAAACTTCAAGGAAAAAGGCTACAAGGTTCCAAAATCTATGGAAGAGTTGCAAGACTTGACTAAGAAAATGGCTGCTGACGGTGGCGCCAAGCCATGGTGTATCGGTTTGGGTAGCGATGCCGCAACAGGCTGGCCAGCGACTGACTGGGTGGAAGATTTTATGTTGCGCACACAAACGCCAGCTGTTTACGACGGCTGGGTTGACAACAGCATTAAGTTCAATGACAAGCGCGTTGTCGAGGCGATTGAAGCTTACGGTGCTTTTGCAAAGAACGACGCATATGTTGACGGTGGTGCGCAAGCTGTAGCTACTGTGAGCTTCAAAGACAGCCCTAAAGGTATGTTTGGCTCACCTCCTAAGTGCTACATGCACCGCCAAGCCAGCTTTATCCCAGCTTTCTTCCCAGAAGGCAAGGCTGATGAGGCTGACTTCTTCTACTTCCCATCTTATGCTAGCAAGAAGTTGGGCAACCCAGTTTTGGGTGGCGGCACGATCATGACGATCACCAAAGACAGCAAAGGTTCACGCGCGTTCATGGAGTTCTTGCAACATCCACAAGCGCATGAAACTTGGATGGCTGAAGGTGGTTTCTTGACACCGCACAAAGGTGCTGACATCAACAAATACAAAAACAAAGCTTTGAAGAAACAAGGCGAAATTTTGTTGGGCGCAACAACCTTCCGCTTTGACGGCTCTGACTTGATGCCTGGCGCCATCGGCGCTGGTAGCTTCTGGAAAGGCATGGTCAACTACTCTGGCGGCCAATCAGCACAACAAGTGGCTGACGAAATCCAGAAGAGCTGGGATGCTATCAAGAAGTAAGTAAGGCAAAAATCCTAGGCGCTGTTGATCAACAGCGTTTAGGGAGGTGCCCAGCAATTGCTTTAATTGCTGGGCACATTTGGAATTTAGAAATTTAAAGAACTCGACACTATGATTGAACAAATCGGACAAACTTTACTAGCCGTTGTGGTCAGCATAGCGTTTTGTCTACTGTACTTTGCAGGTACAAATTTTGTCATCGACAAGATGATTCATTTACCTGTTGCACCTAAATCTAAGCTTGAGCAATTGCAAAACAATATTCGCCCTTGGGCTTTTTTGGCGCCTGCGCTGCTGCTGCTAGCGCTGTATTTGCTATATCCACTGGTTGAAACTTTCCGTTTAAGTTTTTATGACGATAAAGGAGAGGCTTTTGTGGGCTTTTCCAATTATTTGTGGGTTTTTACAGATCAAAATTTCTTGATCACGATCCGTAATAATTTTTTATGGCTGGTCGTTGTGCCAACTATGGCGACTGTATTTGGTTTGATCGTAGCGGTGCTTGCAGACAAAGTGTGGTGGGGTAACTTTGCCAAGTCTATGGTTTTCATGCCGATGGCCATTAGCTTTGTTGGCGCGAGTGTCATTTGGAAATTTGTTTATGATTTTCGCGGTGCAGATTCTGATCAAATTGGTATTGTCAACGCCATTGTTACTGGTTTAGGTATGCAGCCGCAAGCATGGGTCACTGTACCTTTTTGGAATAATTTTTTCTTGATGGCCATCTTGATATGGATTCAGACTGGTTTCGCGATGGTGATTCTTTCGGCAGCGCTGCGTGGCGTGCCGACAGAAACCATAGAAGCCGCGCGTATTGATGGTGCAAGTGAGCTGCACATCTTTTTTGAAATCATGGTGCCACAGGTGATGTCTACCATTTTGGTGGTTTGGACCACCATCACCATCACCGTGCTGAAAGTGTTTGATATTGTGATGGCGATGACCGGTGGCCAATGGGATACGGGTGTGCTGGCTAATTTGATGTATGACTGGATGTTCCGGGGTGGCGGCGACTACGGGCGAAGCTCTACCTTAGCAATGGTGTTGATGTTCGCTGTGATACCAGTGATGGCTTTTAATATAAGACGCTTTCGCACAGAAGAAGCACAAAGGTAAAAAGCGATGAAAAATTCGATAAAAAAATATTTCAATTTCCCGTCGATATTCGCTTCGCTGATGCTGCTCGTGATAGTCGCTATGTGGGTGCTGCCTACGTTTGGCTTATTTGTATCAAGCTTTCGCGAAAAAGAGCAGTTGGCGTCTAGCGGTTGGTGGACATCTATGTCTACACAAACACGGGCTGATATGCGCAGAACTGCTGGCGGCCAAAGTGTAGTTCAAGAGGGCGATAAATTTGTCATTAATGGCCGGCTATTTGGCCCAGAAGCCAAAATACTGATCAAAAGCTTTTCTTTGAAATCGTCTAAGCCAAGCGAGTTTAAAGTTGGTGAAACCATTCAAGTTGCAGATGGCCAAGTGTTTGATGAAGAAGATGGCGTACCAGATGGTAAATTGACGGTGAAAACAGACGGCACCTATCGCTTAGAGTTGAACAAAACCTATGAAAAAGACAAAGGCGTGCGGATTTTCTATGTGGCAGAAACGCCACCCGTATTCAGTACAAATAATTACCAAAAGGTGATTGCTTCTGAGGGGGTGGGGCAAGCGTTTTTGAATACATTTAAAGTGACGATTCCTGCGACGTTCATACCAATTTTGATAGCTGCATTTGCTGCTTATGCGTTTAGCTGGATGGAGTTTCCGGGTCGCAAATGGTTGTTCATCGTGGTGGTGGGCTTGCTCGTCGTGCCACTGCAAATGTCTTTGATTCCGTTGTTAAAGATGTACAACGGCATTGGCGATGCTTTGGGCATACCTTCCAAAGATTATTGGAGTGTGTGGTTGGCGCACACGGCGTTTGGTTTGCCGTTGGCAATATATTTGTTGCGAAATTACATCGCCGCTTTGCCAAGAGACATCATTGACAGCGCTCACATGGATGGCGCTTCACATTTTCAAATATTTACCAGTATCGTGCTACCGCTGTCGATTCCGGCACTCGCGAGTTTTGCTATTTTCCAATTTCTGTGGGTCTGGAATGACTTTTTGATTGCCTTGGTGTTTTTAGGCAAAGCGCCCGATCAAGTTGTGCTGACTATCAAACTGAATGACTTGCTCGGCTCACGTGGCGAAAGCTGGGAAATTTTGACGGCTACGGCATTTGTGTCCATCGCCGTACCTGTTGCTGTTTTCTTCTCGTTGCAGCGTTTCTTTGTTCGCGGTTTGTTGGCAGGATCTGTCAAAGGTGGCTAAAAAGAGATGAGCTAGTTGAAAGCTATAGACATTAAAAAAGGGGCTTGAAAGCCCCTTTTTTGTTTCATCATCAATTCAACTATTTACTTTTAAGACTTCAAAAGCAGCTTCACCATCAAAGCACTTTTCTTTTTGGTTCTCTGCTGCGTCTCAAAGTCCACATGCACAACACCAAAGCGCTCGCTGTAACCATGCGCCCATTCAAAGTTATCCAGCAAACTCCAAACGTAATAGCCGCGTATGTCTGTTCCCTCTGTGATGAGTTCAGACATTTTGTTTAAATGTTGCTCGATATAGGAGCAACGCATGTCGTCATCACAGCGGCCATTAACAACCGGCGTGTTGTCAGCAGCACCGTTTTCAGTGATCCAAATTGGTGGCAAGGGCCAGTTTTGGGTTAAGTTATTGACAACCCGTTTCAAGCCTTCAGGGTAAATCTCCCAGCCGATGTCTGTCAGTTGTTTGGTCGTATCGGAAGCATCCGGTGGCACAAAGGTGTAGCCTCGTTTGGTGTCTTCTGGGCTGCTTGGCGCTTTGGCGATGGAGCGAGTGTAGTAATTCAAACCGATGAAATCCAAGGGCTGTGCGGTGATTGCTAAATCTCCAGCTTTGCGATCAGCCCGGCGTGAACCCATTTGATCCAACAACACACTCGGCCACTCTCTTCCAAAGAGCGGGTTTAAAAAACTGTCATTGCGTTCAAACTCGGCCATTTTGGCTGCTTGTACATCTTCTGGTTTGGTGGTTAAAGGGTCGCATAACTCAGGATTCAACACAATGCCCAGTGAAGTTTGTGGCAAGCGGCTGCGCCAAGCTTGAATGCCCAAGCCGTGCGCCAGCATCAAATGGTGCGCTGCGCTCAAAGAGCTTTCGCGATTTTTGTGTCCAGGCGCAAAAACACCCAAGTCATAACCCAAAAATGCAGAGCACCACGGCTCGTTCAAGGTGGCAACACGTGGCAGTCGGTCGCCCAAATGCTCAGCCACCAATGCCGCGTAATCCGCAAAACGGTAAGCTGTGTCACGATTTAACCAACCGCCTTCTAGGTGTGAAGGCAGGTCCCAATGAAACAACGTTGCGTTGGGGGTGATGTGGTACTTTTCAAGCTCATCCAGCAAGCGACTATAAAAATCAATACCCGCCATGTTGACGCTATTGTCTGTGTTAACGATGCGCGCCCAAGCTATCGAAAACCTGTAATGTTTAAAACCCAAGTCTGCAATCAGCTTCACATCATCCGCGTAGCGGTGAAAGTGGTCGCAAGCAACGGTGCCATCACTGGCGTCTTTGATTCGACCTGGTTGTGCGCAAAAATCATCCCAAATAGTAGCTACCCGACCGCCCTCAAAGCCTCCCCCCTCAATTTGAAAAGAAGAGGTTGCACAGCCCCATTCGAATTGTTTTGGATCAAGGTTTTGAGGTAACGTTTTCATGATGTAAAAAATAGTAAAAATTTGGCTATAAATTAGACTCTAGCCAGCGTATTATAAGCTTAAGATGCTACTAAATTAATAGTAAAAAAATCTAATGTACGTTTAAATGCAAGTTCCGCAGCAGGCGCGTTAAAAGCGCCTCGGTGCTCGCAATTAAAGCCGTGATTTGCCATGTAGATTTGCACCTCTACCTCGGGCTGTGCGGCAACGAAAGTGCGAACGGTATCCATCGGAATACTCGTGTCTTGGTCGCCAAAATGAACCATAACTGGGCAGTGCGGCTGCCGTGCCAACTCAGTGCCCACCGTCATTCCCGCGCCGTAATAGGGCACTGCCGCGCTGATGCCTTGGATTAAAGAAGCTGCGCGCCAAGTCAGCAAACCACCCCAGCAGTAGCCCACCACACCCACTTTTTTACCAGCTGGTAATTGCTTCACGGCAAAGTCAACGGCTGCTTGCACATCTAGCATCACCTGCGGCTGAATGGCTTCTGCGGCGGCTTTCAGCGCTTTGCCGGTGTTCACGTCGTCAGTGGTGTAACCCAAGTTCACATCGGTCTGCACGCGGTGAAAGGTGGTAGGCGCGACGGCCAAGTAGCCTTGCGCGGCGTAGGCTTCGGCCACTGCTTGGATATGGCTGTTGACACCAAAAATCTCCTGCAAAACCACGATGGCACCTTTGGGTACGCCTACAGGTTGGGTCACATAAGCTGGGAACGCAAAGCCGTCGCTGGAAGTGATGTTTTGAAAGCTGCCCACGGTGAGATTCCTTTTTATTTTGAGATGATGGATTCTACAAATCCGTCCTGAGTTTCCAGATTTCAGGAAACAGTACCACGTCCAACATGCTGCGCAAATAACTCACACCGCCTGTGCCACCCGTGCCACGTTTGAAGCCAATGATGCGCTCCACCGTGGTGACGTGACGAAAGCGCCAGAGTCGAAAGCTGTCTTCTAAATCCGTTAGTTTTTCGCCAAGTTGGTACAGCTCCCAGTGCTGTTTGGGGTCACGGTAAGCGATAAGCCAAGCTTGCTCGACTGCGTCGCTGGCCTGGTAGGGCTGGGTCCAGTCGCGCTGGGTGTGTGATTCAGGAACCGCCAAGCCGCGCCGCGCCAGCAGCTTGAGCGCTTCGTCGTACAGAGAGGGCGTTTCAAACGCCGCCTGCACGATCGCCAGCAGGTCGGGCCGGTGTGCGTGGGGCTTGAGCATGGCCGCATTTTTGTTGCCCAAAGCAAACTCGATGCAGCGGTATTGCGCGCTTTGAAAGCCGCTCGAATGCGCTAAATACGGGCGAATCGCGCTGTATTCGGGCGGCGTCATGGTCGCCAGCACATCCCAGGCCGTTACCAATTGCCCCATGATGCGGCTGACCCGCGCCAGCATCTTGAAGGCGCTGTGCAGGTCGTCGGTTGCGATAGCGCGCATGGCGGCATGCAGCTCGTGCAGCATCAGCTTCATCCACAGCTCGCTGGTCTGGTGCTGGATGATGAAGAGCATCTCGTTGTGGTCGGGCGAGAGCGGCTTTTGCGCGTTCAAAATCGCGTCGAGCTGTAGGTAGTCGCCATAGCTCATGTCTTGGCTGAAATCCAGCTGTGCGCCGTGCTGCGCTGGATCGGGTGGGGTGTAGGGACAGCCGCTCATTTAGGTTACCGCGTGCTTTTGGTTGAATTCAGGGCGTTTCCATTCCTCTGAGACCAGCACTTGGCGCAAATGCTCAACCGCGTGCCACACGTCCTCAAACCCGATGTACAGCGGCGTGAAACCAAAGCGCATGATGTCTTTGTGCGCTAGGCCGTCCCCCACGCGGTAGTCGCCAATCACGCCCCGGGCGATCAGGGCTTGCACGATGGCAAAAGCGCCAGAGCTGCCTTCCAAGCCTGCACCATGCTCGCGTGTCAAACACACCTGCGAGCCGCGCTGCGCATGGGCCAGCGGCGTCGCCAGGCCAATGCCGAAGCCGACGCAGCGCTCTTGCACCAGCTCGATAAACAAATCTGTCAGCGCCAGCGACTTGATCCGCAGCGCCGCCATACCGCCAAACGCCTCGGCCGCCATGTACACATCCAGCCCGCAGTCCAGCGCCGCCATGTTGATGATGGGCTGGGTGCCGCACAAATAGCGGTTCACGCCGGGGGCGGGGCGGTAGTCGGGGGTGAATTCAAACGGTGTGGCGTGGCCCCACCAGCCAGCCAATGGCTGCCAGAAACGCTCGGTATGTTTAGTGTTGACCCAGACAAATGCCGGCGCGCCTGGGCCGCCGTTGAGGTATTTGTAGCCGCAGCCGATGGCAAAGTCGGCCTTCGCACTTGTCAAATCAACAGGAACGGCTCCCGCGCTGTGCGCTAGGTCCCACACCGTCAGGATGCTGGCGGCGTGGGCAGCCTGCGTTACCGTGGCCATGTCGTGCATGCTTCCGGTGCGGTAGTTGACGTGGGTGAGCATCAAAATGGCCACGTCAGCGGTCAAAGACGCGGCTATCTCGTCCGGCTCAACCAGTTTCAGGGTGTAGCCGCGCTCTTGGCACAGCGCTTCGGCAATGTACAAGTCGGTCGGGAAGTTGCTGCGCTCGCTAACGATCAGTTTTCGAGTCGGCGAGTCAGCAGCGGCGATGTTCAGCGCTGCGCTCAACACTTTGTACAGGTTGATGGAGGTTGTGTCGGTGGCGACCACTTCTCCGGCGTTTGCACCAATCAGTTTGGCGATTTTGTTGCCAGCTTTTTGCGGCGACTCAAACCAGCCGGCGGTGTTCCAGCTGCGGATCAAACCGACACCCCATTCCTGCGTCACCACCTCGGCAACGCGGGCGGCAGTGGCTTTGGGCAGCACGCCCAGCGAGTTGCCGTCCAGATAAATAACACCGGGCGGCAGGATGAATTGGTCTTTGAGTGTTCGTAAAGGGTCTTTTGCGTCGAGTTCTTGGCAGTGGTCTAGGGTAGTCATAAGGGGCGTTATTGGGTTTAAGCGAAGTGAGGCTTAGAAGGTATCATTGCTAATATAGGTGTGGTGTCGGTTAAATCCAACATAAAGCTAACAAGTCGCCAACATTTAGCTATCGAATGCCAACAAAATTAATCTTGAAAATTAAGAGTTCAACATGACGCAATTTGCCGCTTTCCCTAGCAACCGCCCCCGCCGTCTGCGCAGAGACGCCTTTACCCGCAACTTGGTGCGTGAAAACGATGTCACTTCCAACGATTTGATTTATCCCGTATTCGTATTGGATGGCCAAAACCGCCGTGAAACTGTCAAATCCATGCCAGGTGTGGATCGCGTGAGCTTGGATTTGCTGCTGCCTGTCGCCGAAGAGTGCGTTAAGCTGGGCATCCCCGTGATGGCCTTGTTCCCTGTTATTGATCCAAGTTTGAAAACACCTGATGGCAAAGAAGCCTTCAACCCCGACGGCTTGGTGCCGCGTGTGGTGCGTGAGTTGAAAAAGCGCTTCCCTGAACTGGGCGTGATGACCGACGTGGCGCTGGACCCTTTCACCAGCCATGGCCAAGACGGATTGCTAGACCCAAACCCGTCAGAGAACAACTACATCATGAACGATGCCACGGTGGAGGTGCTATGTAGGCAAGCACTCACTCAGGCTGCAGCAGGCGTGAATATTGTGGCTCCTAGTGACATGATGGATGGCCGGATTGGCGCGATTCGCAATGCTTTGGAGGCGAGCGGCTTCATCCACACCCGTATCATGGCCTACAGCGCCAAGTATGCTTCGGCGTTTTACGGCCCGTTTCGGGATGCAGTGGGTTCCGCCGCCAACTTAGGCACAGCCAACAAAAAGGTCTACCAGATGGACCCAGGCAACAGCGACGAAGCCCTGCGCGAGGTGGCGCTGGACATCGCCGAGGGCGCGGACATGGTGATGGTCAAACCCGGCATGCCCTACCTGGACATCGTGCGTCGGGTCAAAGACGAGTTCAAAGTACCTACCTTCGCCTACCAAGTTAGCGGTGAATACGCCATGCTCAAGGCCGCAGCTATCAACGGCTGGCTAGACCATGACGCGGTGATGATGGAGAGCCTGCTCGCCTTCAAACGAGCCGGTGCGGATGGCGTATTGACTTATTTTGCGTTGGATGCGGCGCGTTTGCTGAGGCAAAACTAAGCTAAACAAAGACGCACCTATGCAAATCGTGGTTTTTACCCAAGCTAGTTTACATTTTGTAGACGAATTGCCAAAAGCAGCACCCAACGATGGATTTGTTTGGGTTTTCGTTGAGCGAGAAGATGTGGTTCATGATTTGCCCAAGCTTCAAACTTTGGCGCAGCACATAGGCGGCTCGGTATTATTGGATTTGCATTGCCAAGACTTGGCCTCGCCGCTTCACCCGTCACACTACGACTACACCTCTGTGTATGATTTGGTGATTTTCCGGCGATTGATGACTGCCACAGAAGCAGCTGAATCGAACGAAGCTGCTGGAGCCACGACATCACCTACGAAGCCCGCTCGCAAATCTGGACCTCCTGTGTTTCGCCGTATCAGTACCCGTGCGGTTGGGTTTGTACAATTTGATAAATTACTCATCAGTGTGCACCCAAGCGGGTGCTATACCGCCAAATCCTTTGTTGAACGCTATTTGAACGATGCATTGCACAGCGAACATGCCAGCCCGTTGTCGGCGGTGGCGCGTAGCCGTTTGCCGACCAGCCCTGCAGACCTGATGCTCCGGATGATCAACATGATGGTCGACAGCTATTTAGAGTTACGCAAAGACCTCTCTACGCAACTAGACCATTGGCAGGCTGAACTGCTCAATCCGCGCTCGCATTTCACCAATTGGAGCGCATTGATGGCGGCACGGAATGAGCTGCACACGCTTGAAGACTTGTGCGAAGAGCAGCACGACGCCATGCAAGAGTGGCTGGATACCTTGCGTGAGCAGTCAGCGACTCAAATCAACTTGACCAGCCAGGCTGAGCATGATGGCTTGGTTGCCAGAGCACGAGATGTTATTGAGCATATAGAGCGCGTGGTGCACCATGTACGGCGGTTAGAACAATCGGCGGAATCAGCGATCCAAATCCATTTTGGGGCGCAAAGTAACCGCACCAATGACATCATGCGCACTCTGACTGCGCTGACAGCGATCTTTTTACCACTGAATTTAATCACCGGGTTTTTCGGCATGAATTTTGAGACGTTTCCCTTGATCCATTACCAAAATGCTTTGCTGTGGACGATGGTGTTCATGGTTTCAATCGCATTGGTACTGGGTCTTATTTTTTGGCGCAAACGTTACATTGCTCGCACAGGGCGGTAAATATTCTTATGTTTTTAGGAAGTTATTTAAATGACGCATAAAAAAGTTGTTTTGATCACAGGTGCATCACGTGGCATTGGCGCGGCAACAGCGCTGCTCTGCGCCAAGCACGATTGGGCCGTAGCGGTGAACTACGTCGCAAACTCCTTGGCTGCCGACGAAGTGGTGCGACAAATTCGCGCGGCTGGCGGCACGGCCATGGCTGTGCAGGCCGATGTGGCAGTTGAAGCCCAAGTATTACGCTTGTTCGACACGGTTGATGCCAAACTGGGTCGCATAAGCGGCTTGGTGAATAACGCAGGCGTAGTCGATATGCCCTCGCGCGTGGACGGCATGAGCGTTGAGCGTTTAACCCGCATGTGGACGACCAACATCACCAGCAGCTTTGTCTGCGCACGTGAAGCCGTTAAACGCATGAGCACCAAATACGGCGGTGGGGGTGGCAGCATTGTGAACTTGTCAAGTGCCGCGGTGCGTATCGGCTCACCTGGGCAATATGTAGATTACGCGGCCAGCAAGGCAGCAATTGACACTTTCACCATGGGTTTGGCCAAAGAAGTGGCGCTAGAAGGTATACGTGTGAACGCTGTGCGCCCTGGCATCATCGACACGGACATCCATGCCTCGGGTGGTTTGCCTGACCGGGTGGCCCAGGTTGCTCCCTTGGTTCCCATGCACCGCGCAGGTTCTGCACACGAAGTTGCTGAAGCTATTCTTTGGCTGCTGTCTGAGACTTCTAGTTACACCACCGGCTCCATCGTTGATGTGACGGGAGGCCGTTGATGGCTGTGGACTTAAAACCGCTGGTGACCTTGCTGGCCATTGTGAATCCGCTGGCCTGCGTGCCATTTTTCATCCACTACACGCAGAATTTCTCTAAACAACAGCGCCAGCACACCATCTTGGTCGCCTCGTTCAGCGCCTTTGTGGTGATTGCGGTTAGCGCGCTTTTTGGTTTGGAGATATTGGGTTTCTTCGGCATTTCGCTGGCCAGCTTTCAGGTGGGCGGTGGTTTGTTGCTGATGACGTCCGCTTTGAGCATGCTGAACGCACAACCCGCTGATGCTCGTTCAAACCCAGACGAGCTTCAAGAGGCGGAGGTCAAATCCGCCATTGGCGCGAGCATTGCCGTCGTACCCCTCACGATTCCGCTGTTAACCGGCCCGGCCACCATGTCTACTGTGGTGATTTATGCCGACAAGGCGCAAAACTACGTGCAAATCCTCACCTTAGTGGGTTACGGTGTGGTGATCGGTTTGGCGACAGCGCTTTGCTTTTCTCTAGCGCAGCCTATCGCAAAGTTTTTAGGTAAAACTGGCATCAACATCATGACTCGATTGATGGGCTTGATTTTGACGGCGCTGGCGGTCGAGTTGATTGCAGAAGGTTTGCACAAACTCTTCCCGATACTGGCGCATTGAATCTACATATTGAGGATAACTGACATGAGCGATTCAAAATTGGATGCAGAACAAGAGCTTCAGATAGAGCAGCGCGGCTCGGTACTTTGGCTCACCATCAACCGCGAAGCACGGCGCAACGCCATGAGCCACAGTGTGCTGGCAGGCTTGCAGCAGGCGATTGACGCGGCACAGTCCAATCGCAGCATTCTGGCCATCGTCATCACCGGCGCTGGCAGCAAAGCCTTCTGTGCAGGGGCTGATTTGCAGTCCGCCAACGCGTTTACCACCGATTATTCGGATCCTACGGGTCACCTAGCACGCGTGCTGCGCAGCGCCAAAGCCAGCCATATTCCACTCATCGCGCGAGTCAACGGCGCGTGCATGGCTGGCGGCATTGGGTTGATGGCGATGTGCGACATGGCCGTCAGCACGCCAGACGCTGTGTTTGGCCTGCCCGAGGTCAAAGTGGGCGTCTTCCCTGCGCAAGTGCTGGCCGTCTTGCAGCATTTGATTCCAAAGCGAAAATTGGCTGAAATGTGCCTCACAGGCGAGCCGATCACCTCAGCCCAAGCTCTTGAAATCGGTTTGATCAACTACGTAAGCTACGAGTCTGGCTTAGAAAGTTTAGACAGCAAGCTGCAGTGGCTGCTAGACCGCGTGCTGGACAAATCACCTGCCGCCATTCGCCGTGGTTTGTACACCATGAAAAAGGCGGAAGCCATGTCGTTTGAAGAAGCGATGTCGTTTACCGAGAGCCAAATTGCCCTGTTCACACTGACGGAAGACGCCAAAGAAGGCCAAAAAGCCTTTCAAGAGAAGCGAAAACCGAAGTGGACGGGGCGTTGATGTCGTTAAGTTACCAAAACGCTATATTTTTAATAGCTGCTTAGGCAGTAAATATGCTGGCTATAGCCAGTTTTATGCTCTGCAGAGCGTATTTTAGATGAATTACTCAAATTGAACTCTTAAAACGTCACTGGCAAACCACTTTTGTAGCTGGCTGTGGCCGCGTCAGCTAATTTTTGCGCGGCTACGCCGTCTGCCACGGTGGTTTTAAAGACACCACCAGACTGCAAAGTTTCAAAGAAATGCGAGATTTCTAGGCGGTAAGCGGCCGCGTAGCGCTGCAAAAAGAAGGCTTCTGGCTTGTCAGCGTGGATGCCGTTAGCGTTCCACTGCACCACTTCTGTGGGGGTGTGGTTGCCGCATTGCAAAAGCCCAAGCGAGCCCATCACCTCAAAACGCTGGTCATAGCCGTACGCGGCGCGGCGACTGGTGTTGATTTGGCACAAGCGGCCTTTGCGGGTGCGGATGGTCACAGCGGTGCTGTCCACATCGCCCGTAGCGGTGATGGCAGGGTCTGTCAGCACCGAGCCGGTGGCGCTCAACCACTCAGCTTCGTCACCGTCGGCACACAAAATCCAGCGGAAAACGTCAAAATCGTGAATCAACATGTCCCTGAAAATGCCGCCAGAGGCTTTGATGTAATCGGCCGGTGGCGCGCCTGGGTCGCGGCTGGTGATGATGAGCATCTCAGGGCTGCCAATCTCGCCGGCTTGCAGACGGCTGCTGGCGTCGTTGAAAGTCGGGTCAAAGCGTCGCTGAAAACCAATCATGCAAGCCACATTCGCATCTTTAACGGCTTGGGCGCAAGCTTCGGCGCGGGGCACGGACAAATCAACTGGTTTTTCGCAAAAAATATGTTTTCCAGCCGCTGCTGCGCGGGTGATCAAGTCACTGTGCGTATCGGTTGAAGAGCAAATGGCAACCGCATCAACGCTTTTGTCAGCCAACGCGGCTTCAATGCTGGCAACTTCAGCACCCAGCTGGCTTGCAAGCTCAGCGGCATAGGTAGGCACTGGGTCGCTGACGTATTTGAGTTTCACGCCGGGTAGTGCGGCAATGTTAGATGCGTGAATGCGGCCAATGCGGCCAGCGCCGAAAACTGCGACGTTTGTCATGTTGATTCCAAAAAAGAGTTAAAAAATGAATAAAGGAACAGAAATAAAGGTAAAAATATAGAAATATTTTTCGATTGTATTTCAAAATCGAATTAATTTGCTCAGCTTGACTCAGTCTTGCTCAATTTGGCTCGCTACCAATTGAGTTACTTGATTTATAAGGCAATTCCAGCGTGTAAGCCAAGGCAATAAACAAGCTTTGCGCCATGCTCATTGTGCTGGTGAGCGACCTGAAGCCAAAAGTCGAATTGTCTTGAGCAATCAACGATGTTTGCGCCATTTTTGCCAATGGGCTCATCAAGCTGTCGGTGATAGCAATCAGTTTAGCGCCGCGCTCGGCCGCTAATTTCGCGACAGAAACGGTTTCTTCGGCGTAAGGCGAAAACGAGATGGCGATCATCACATCGTTTTTGCGGACGGATCGCATTTGGCCCAGCTGCATGCCACCAATACCGCTTACTAAACCTATCCGTTTGTCCGTATGTTGCAAAGCGTAGTCCAAATACGCAGCAACTGGGAAGGAGCGGCGTGAGGCTGCAATCCAAATGCAATCACTCGCGGCGAGTAAATCAACCGCCTTTTTGAAGCTAGGCGCTGCTATGCCACTTTTCAGCTCTTGCATGCCCGCCAAACTGCCAGTCAAAAATTCGCTGGCAATCTCCGTGCTGGACAAGTTGTTTGATCCAGCTTTTTCTGAGCTGATGATGTCGCGTATGCGTGATTGGTAGGTTCGGCTAGGTGCCAGTTGCCGAGAAATACCTTCTCTGAAAACAGCCTGCATTTCAGAAAAACCGGTGTAGCCAAAATGCTTGGCAAACCGCACCACCGCCGAAGGCTGCACGCTGCACTGCAGCGCCACCTGCTGTATGCCGTCTAAGCCAATATGATCTTTGTGCTGCTCAATATAGCGCGCGATGATTTTCAACTGCTTGCTCAGCGTTTCATACTCGTCAGAAATGCGGCGAATCAATTGATCAACGCTGGTTGCGGCTGATATTTTGGCACTGGGTTTAGACATGGAAAAGATATTTTAGAAAAGTTTTTCTATTATAGATTCGTATTCTAGATTCGAATTCTAAAGGTCTAAAAGTACAATGAATGCATGAAAAGCACCTATATCCTCACACTTTCTTGCCCAGATAAATCTGGCATCGTTCACGCAGTTTCGGCTTTGCTGCTTGAACATGACGCAAACATTGAGGAAGCTGCGCAATTTAACGATGTGCAAACAGGCTTGTTTTTCATGCGCGTGCAGTTTGCCACGCAAGAAGCCATTCAGGGTGATATTCAAGCCGCCTTCGCACTGCTGGCGAGTAGTTGGCACATGACGTTTGACTTGCATCCCGCAGCCCAAAAAATGCCCATCGTCATCATGGTCAGCCAGCAAGGCCATTGTTTGAACGATTTGCTGTTTCGCTGGAAATCGGGGCTCTTACCAGTGGATATCAAAGCCATTATCAGCAACCACCGCGACTTTTACCAGCTAGCCGCCAACTACAACGTGCCGTTTCACCACATCAAAGTAACGGCAGACACCAAGGCTGTCGCTGAAGCTAAGCAGTTAGAAATCATCCAAGCTGAGGGCGCAGAGCTGGTTATTTTGGCGCGCTACATGCAGGTGCTGTCAAACGACATGTGCAAGGCTTTGAATGGCCGCGCCATCAACATTCACCATAGTTTTTTGCCTAGCTTCAAGGGCGCGAAGCCTTACTTTCAGGCGCATGACCGAGGCGTGAAGCTGATTGGTGCAACTGCCCATTACGTCACTGCGGACTTGGACGAGGGCCCTATTATTGAGCAGGATGTTGCCCGCGTTGACCATAGCTTGACTGTGGAAGACCTGACCGCACAGGGGCGCGATACTGAAAGCCAGGTCTTGGCGCGAGCCGTGAAATGGCACAGCGAGCACCGCGTGCTTATCAATGGTCATAAAACAGTTATTTTTAAATAGAAAAAATTTATCAAATAAGTTTGCAAAGAGAAATATATTTCCGTATAATTTCTCGCCATGTCTCAAACTTTCAATTTCCCCACTGGTCGTCCCGTTGATATCGCCTGCTTAGGTAGGCTTGCCGTCGATTTGTATGCGCAGCAGTTTGGCAGTCGACTTGAAGATGCGCGCAGCATGGCTATGTA
This sequence comes from Polaromonas sp., assembly GCA_013298815.1. Classification (GTDB taxonomy): domain Bacteria; phylum Pseudomonadota; class Gammaproteobacteria; order Burkholderiales; family Burkholderiaceae_C; genus Aalborgiella. The sequence goes on from JAAFJF010000005.1 coordinate 87,596, forward strand.
TTTGGGCGGTAGCTCTGCTAACCTTGCTTTTGGTGTGGCCCGTTTGGGGCTGAAGAGCGCGATGATTTCGCGGGTTGGTAACGAGCAAATGGGGCGATTTTTGACGGAGTCTTTGCAGCAAGAAGGCTGTGATACCAGCCAAGTTCAAGTGGATGCAGAGCGACTTACCGCACTTGTGTTGCTGGGTTTGAAAGACAAAGACACTTTCCCTTTGCTTTTTGTGCGTGAAAATTGTGCAGACATGGCGGTTGATGCGAGCTTGATTGACGAGAGTTTTATTGCATCGTGCCGTTCTTTAGCCATCACAGGCACGCATTTGTCGACGCCAGTGACGCGCAAGGCTTCCTTGACGGCTTTGGCATATGCCAAACGCCACAACGTTATTCGTGTGCTTGATATTGATTACCGGCCTGTGCTTTGGGGCTTAACCACGCGCGGCGCGGGCGATAACCGCTACGTGCCAGATGCGAATGTGACAAAGCAGTTGCAAGAGGTTCTGCCTGAGTTTGATTTGCTAGTGGGCACTGAAGAAGAGTTTTTTATCGCTGGTGGCGCTAAAGGGACGGGTCACGATGATTTGATCGCCAGTTTACGTGTTGTGCGTGCGTTGAGCAAAGCAACCTTGGTGGTCAAGCGCGGTGCGTTGGGCTGCTGCGTGATTGAGGGTGATATTCCTGCCAATATCAACGATGCGCCCACGTACAAAGGCGAAAACGTTGAAGTCCTCAACGTGCTGGGTGCGGGGGATGCGTTTTTATCGGGTTTGATGGCAAGCCTCTTGCAGGGCAAAAGCTGGGCAGAGTCAACGCAAGTTGCCAATGCGTGTGGCGCTATCGTGGTGTCGCGCCATGCGTGCTCGGCCGCGATGCCAACACCGGCAGAGTTGTCGCATTGGTTTGGCGGAAACCGCAATCCGAAAGTCGATGCAGACCAGCAATTAGCCCATCTGCACCGTGTGACAGCGGCAAGACCAGATTGGAACGAGTTGTGCGTGATGGCGTTTGACCACCGAAGCCAGTTTTTAGAGATGGTGCGAGAAGCAGGCGTCAGCGAAACACGCATTCCTGCATTGAAAAAATTATTGGTAAAAGCGGCCGAACAAGTTGAGACCAGTCACAACATGCAAGGCCATACTGGCGTTTTGATCGATGGCGGCGCTTATGGTGCAGATGCACTGGCCAGTGCCACGGGTCGCGGCTGGTGGGTAGGGCGGCCGGTAGAGTTGCCAGGTTCGCGCCCTTTGCGCTTTGATGGAACACGTTCCATTGGCAGCGCGTTGATCCACTGGCCGACTGAGCAAGTGGTGAAATGCTTGGTTCACTACCACCCAGACGATGCATTTGAGCTGCGCTTGGAGCAAGAGCAAAAAGTGCTGGAACTGTGGGAGGCTACGCGTGAGAGTGGCAATGAATTGCTGTTGGAAATCATTTGCCCTGCAGCCATGACAGCTGCTGGCACGCAAGACGCAGCAGTGTTGCGATCTATCAAACGTTTCTACAACATTGGCGTTAAACCAGAGTGGTGGAAAATCGCACCTATGCAAGTGCAAGGCTGGGCTGATTTGGAAGCCTTGGTGGCAGAGCGTGACCCGCATTGCAGAGGTGCCGTTATATTAGGTTTGAACCAGCCCTTGCAGATTTTGGCAGATAGTTTTGCATCAGCTAAAAACTCCATCGTGAAAGGCTTCATGGTTGGGCGTACTTTGTGGGCAACAGCATCTTTAAGTTGGTTGAAAAACGAGATCGACGATGATGTATTCGTGAAGCAGGTTGCCCACAATTTCGCAACTTTGGTTGACGCTTGGCGAGCAAGGAAGAAATAGAAAGCAATAGAAGCAATTGGAAACAATAAAAATTAAGCTATGAAAACTGTACGACTGACCATGACGCAAGCGCTGGTGCGCCACCTTGCTGCGCTTCGTGTTGAATTGAATGATGGAACGATAGAGCCCTATTGCGGTGGTGTCTTCGCCATCTTTGGGCACGGCAACGTAGCGGGTTTGGGCGAGGCGCTTTGGCAAAACCGTGCCGAGTTACCCACTTACCGCGCGCACAACGAGCAAGGCATGGCTTTGGCAGCCATTGCTTACAGCAAGGCGCAGTTTCGCCAGCGCATCATGGCGGTCAGCACCAGCATTGGCCCTGGTGCGACGAATTTGGTGACTGCAGCTGCGGTGGCGCATGTGAACCGTTTGCCTGTGTTGCTGTTGCCGGGTGATACGTTTGCTTCACGCGCACCTGACCCTGTGTTGCAGCAGATAGAGAGTTTTCAAAACGGTGACTGGAGCGCGAACGACACACTTCGCCCAGTGACCCGCTATTTTGACCGCATCACACGCGCAGAACAAATTTTGACGGCTTTGCCTAGAGCGATTTCTGTGATGACCGACCCGGCAAATTGCGGCCCAGTTTGTCTGGCATTGCCGCAAGATGTGCAAACGCATGTGTTTGATTGTCCTGAAGAATTTTTGCAACCCAAACTCGTTCGATTCAGGCGTCCGCCCGCGGATGAGCGTGAGTTGTGCCGCGTTGCGAAATGGTTAAGAACGGCGAAGAAACCACTCATCGTGGTCGGCGGTGGTGTTTTGTATAGCCAAGCGTGTCAAGAATTACGTGATTTCGCCGAGACCTATGGCATCCCTGTTGCTGAAACGCATGGCGGCAAGAGTAGCTTGCCGTGGGATCATCCTTTGAACGCTGGCGGCATTGGCGTTGACGGTGGCCCTGCAGCCAATGCGTTGGCTGCTGATGCAGACGTCGTTTTGGCCATCGGCACACGCTTGCAAGACTTCACAACGGGCTCGCATGCTCTGTTTGCCAAAGCTAAGTTGTTGAGTTTGAACGTGCAAAGCTTCGACGCAACCAAATGGCATAGTGCGCCTATGGTGGCAGATGCGCGTGTTGGCTTGGTTCAACTTAAAGCAGCGGTTGGCGAGTGGAAAGCTTATGCGCAGTGGACGGAACATAGCAAAGCGCTAGCAGCGAGTTGGGTTAAACGCGTCACTGAATTGACGACGCACGTGCCCAAAAATGTGCTGCCCTACGATGCTGAAGTGATAGGTGCGGTGCGTGATTCGCTGAATGACAATCATGGCGATAGTGGCAAAAAAGATGTCGTCGTTTGCGCCGCTGGTACTTTGCCCGCCGAACTTCACAAGCTTTGGCGCGCAACTTCACCAGGCAACTACCACGTGGAATATGGTTTTTCATGCATGGGTTATGAGATAGCAGGTGCGCTGGGTGCCAAGATGGCAAATCCCGATCATGAGGTCATCGTCATGGTTGGTGACGGCTCATACATGATGATGAATTCTGAAATTGCGACTTCTGTGCTGCTAGGCAAAAAGCTCATCATAGTGGTGCTGGATAACCGGGGCTATGGCTGCATCAACCGGTTGCAAAACGCCTCAGGCACGCCGAGCTTTAACAACATGCTGGACGATTGCGTGCCAGAGGGCGGTAGCTCAAGTCAAATCGACTTTGCCATGCATGCTAGAAGCATGGGGGCACACGCTGTTCATGTCAAAGACATCGCAGAATTAAAAGCCGCGATGGTCAAAGCGCGGGCAGCAACCACAACACAGGCGATCGTGATTGGCACCACGCACACACGTGTGACAGCTGATGGTGGCTGCTGGTGGGAGGTGGCTATTCCTGAAGTGTCAGAGCGTGCTGACGTTCGCGAAGCTCACCAGCGCTATGCCAGTGCAAAAGTATCGCAACGGCCGTAATTTGACTGCAAAGATTTTTTAACGATAAAAATTTATCTTTAATCCATAAACATTAATATTTATACCGAAAGAAACATAACCATGACTTGGAACGTACGTATCGGCATCAACCCGATCAGCTGGATGAATGATGACTTACCTGCTTTGGGCGGTGAGACTTTGCTAGAAACAGCTTTGAAAGAAGGCAAAGAAATTGGCTATGTTGGTTTTGAACTGGGCAACAAGTTCCCAAAAGATGGCCCTAGCTTGAAAGCTAAATTGGATGAGTTTGGTTTGGCCTGTGTCTCTGGCTGGTACTCTGGCTTTTTGGCAGAAGTGCCTGCGGGGCAAACTGATGCAGATAGCGTTTCCGCCGAGATCGAGCGTTGTAAACAGCACATGAGCAAGCTGCAATACAACAGCGTCAAAGTTGTGGTGTATGGCGAATGTGCAGGTACGATTCAAGGGCAGATTGACACGCCAGTGTCCAAACGTCCCCGTTTTGCCAACGAAGCATTGTGGGTCGCCTACGGCAAGCGCTTAAACGCTTTTGGCGCACATTTGAAGTCCACTTACGGCATCACATTGGCCTACCATCACCACATGGGTGCATATGTAGAGTCGCCAGAGGATGTGGATCATTTAATGGCTGTGACAGACCCGCAAGCAGTTGGTTTGTTGTATGACACAGGTCATGCGTATTTCGGTGGTGCGGTCGATCCGCTCTTGCCGCTTAAAAAGCATATAAAACGCATCGTTCACGTGCATTGCAAAGACGTGCGCCCCAAAGTGATTGCACAGTCGCGCAACGATGGCTGGAGCTTTTTAACCGGTGTTCTCAACGGTACATTCACCGTACCAGGTGACGGCGTGATCGACTACGACACCATTTTGTCAACGCTTAAAAATGCGGGCTATGAAGGTTGGTTAGTCGTTGAAGCAGAGCAAGACCCTGCAGTTGCGCCTAGTTATCAATATGCTAAAAAAGGCTTTGACACCTTGCAAGCGATTGTTCAACGTTTGAATCAGGAGGCCTGATATGGTCAGCCCACTGCTTGCCAAAGCTTCGCCGCAAGGGCGTGAAATTGTCAACGTGACGCCTGAGCGCGCGGGCTGGACGCATGTTGGCTTCCGCGCCGTTCGATTAAAAACGAACGAAACTGAAGCCGTGGAAACTGGCGGCCGTGAGTTGTGCTTGGTGGTTTTGACGGGTACGGTTGAAGTTGTTGTCGACTCTCAGACTTACAGCAATTTGGGCACGCGTAACAGCGTTTTTGATGAAATTTCTCCAGCAGCTGTCTTTGTCCCTGCCGGTAAAACAGTCATCGTCAAAGCTGAGCGCGATTCGGAAATTGCTTTTTGCACCGCACCAGCGGGCGAGAAAAATCATCCGGTGAAGGTTATTGACCCTGCCAGTATGCGCCGCAGTGTGCGTGGCAAAGGAACAAACACACGCTACATTTGCGATATCCTGCCGCATGATGATCCAACGGCAGATCATCTGTTGGTAGTCGAGGTGGTAACGCCTGCCAGCCATTCGTCCAGCTACCCGCCGCATAAGCATGATGTTGAGCAGCCACCGGTGGAAACCAAATTGGAAGAAACCTACTACCACCGCTTGAACCCGCCACAAGGCTTTGCTTTCCAACGGG
>JAAFJF010000050.1 GCA_013298815.1 Polaromonas sp.
TGTGCCCTTCATGGCCCACGTCGCCGATGTTCGATTCGCCAAACATCAGTTTGTCGCGAATGTCAGCCACGCTGCGGCCATCACGCAGGAGTTTGAAGTAGTAGCTGCCATCCACGGTGTCACCGTACAGGCAAGCGCCAATCAGTTTGTCGTCTTTGATCACCAGTTTTTTGTAGACGCCGCCAAACGGGTCGCTCATGATGAGCTCTTCCGTGCCCTCGCCACCTTGGAATTCACCAGCGCTGAACAAATCGATGCCGGTCACTTTGAGTTTTGTAGACGTCAAAGAGCCGGTGTAACGGCCAATGCCGTGCTCGGCCAAATGGTTGGCAGCGACTTTGGCTTGTTCAAAAAGAGGCGCAACCAAGCCGTAAGCGATGCCGCGATGCGCCGCACATTCACCCACGGAGTAAATACGCGCATCGGTCACGGTTTGCAGGGTGTCGGTGACGACGATGCCACGGTTGCAATGGATACCAATTTTCTCGGCTAGCTCGGTGTTCGGGCGAATACCGACCGCCATCACGACCAAATCGGTTGGGATTTCGGTGCCGTCTTTGAACTGCAAAGCCATCACACGGCCGCCCTTGCCGCCGTCCGCATCACCAATCAAGGCCTGTGTCTGACCGCCCATGACGAACTTCAAACCGCGCTCTTCGAGTGATTTTTGCAGCAAACCACCAGCAACAGCGTCCAATTGGCGCTCCATCAAGGTAGGCATCACGTGGATGACGGTGACCTGCATGCCGCGCAGCATCAAGCCATTCGCAGCCTCCAAACCCAGCAAGCCGCCACCGATGACGACTGCTTTTTTGTACTTGGTGGACGCCTCGATCATGAGGTTGGTGTCCGCAATGTCGCGGTAGGCAATCACGCCTTCTAAATCTTTGCCTGGAATCGGCAACATGAAGGCATTGGAACCAGTACACATCAGCAAGCGGTCATATTCGACTTCCAAGCCATCATCTGCCGTCACGATGCGACGAGCACGGTCAACGTTGACGACTTTTTTACCCGCATGCAGGGTGATGTTGTTCTCTGTGTACCATTCCCAACTGTTCAAAACGATTTCGTCCAGCGTTTGCTCGCCTGCTAACACGGGGCTGAGCAAGATGCGGTTGTAATTAGGTTGTGGTTCAGCACCAAAAATGGTGATGTCGTACAAGTCTGGTGCAATTTTGAGGAGCTCTTCAACCGTGCGAACCCCTGCCATACCATTGCCAACCATCACTAATTTCAATTTTTTCATTGTTTTCAATACTTTCCTTGATGCACCATCGCAGTCAAATTTGCTGCGCCGCACCATAACCATGCAAACCTCGTGCCAATTTGGCTTAGTTCTTGCTGTAAACCTAGACAATCTATAAACCCGAACTCTGTCATTCCTGCGAAGGCGGGAATCTATCGTGGCGCTTGTGGATTCCCGCCTTCACGGGAATGACGGCGTGACGTAGAAATGACGGCTATCATGGAAAAATCATTGGTAAACACTGCATGAACGACATTGATATTGGCTACACCTCCTTAGCGGGTACAAAACCCATCAACGAAGACTTCGCAGGCGCGATGCTGCCAGGCAAAGACGACAAAGACATGGGCGTCATCATGGCGCTGGCCGATGGCGTGAGCATGGGCGGCATGGGCAAAGAGGCGGCGCAAACCACAGTCACCAGTTTGGTGCGTGATTACTTTTGCACACCACCCACATGGGACACCAGCGTCGCGCTGGATCGCATCATCGCCGCACAAAACGCGTGGCTGGTCGCCCTCAACAAACGCCGCCCCGAGCTGGGCTTCACCACCTTGACCGCCCTCGTGCTGCGCGGCCAAACCTACACCCTCGCCCACGTGGGCGACACCCGCTGCTACCTGCTACGCGATGGGCAACTTACCCAATTGACGCACGACCACATCGTCAACCACACCGACTTCAAACACCAGCTCTTACGCAGCGTCGGCTCGGAAGACCGCTTGGCTGTGGACTATTCGCAGGGCGAAGTGATGCTGGGCGACTGCTTCATTTTGCTATCCGATGGGGTGTATGGCTTCTTGTCGGATACCCGCATCAAAGCAATTTTTAAAGACATTGCGCAGCAAACTGGTACCTCCTGGCAATCTTTAAGCGAAACTTTGGCTGAAAACCTGGTCGATGCCGCTCTTAAATCAGGCAGCAACGACAACGCCAGCGCCCTGGTCGCCCATGTCAAAGGCCTCACCGCCGCCACGTTGGAAGACGCCACGCTAGCCGCTTTGAATTTGCCGATCCCGCCACTATTAAAAATTGGCGACAAAATGGACGGTTTTGAGGTGCTGGCACCCGTGGCAGACAGCGGTATCAACGTCATCTACCAAGTCAAAGAACTGTCAACTGGCAAACTCTACGCCCTCAAAACCCTGCACCCGAGTCGCACCAAAGACAAAGAAGAGCGCACCATGTTGGTGCATGAAGCGTGGCTGACGCAACAATTGCAAGCCACCCGTGCAGCAGATTCGTTGGTGCATTTGAAGCCGCTGGAAGGCAGCCCGTCCGCTCCAATTTCGTCATATTACATTGCCTACGACTGGCACAACGGCGAAACCTTGCAGCAGCAGTTAGATCGAGGCGCACCGTTCGAGGTGGCCCACGCCCTCAGCGCCGCCACGCAAATCACCAAAGCGCTCAGCCATTTGCACCGCCAAAACGTGATTCACCGCGACATCAAGCCCGCCAACTTGCACCAAGGTGCTGATGGCGTGTTGCGCTTGCTCGATTTAGGCGTCGCGCTCAGCGGCAAAGAACCTGCATCCATGCGCGACTTGCACGCCGGTACGCCCAGCTACATCAACCCCGAGCAATGGGGTGTGCATTACATATCAAACTACAAAAACAGTAGCAAAGCAGGCAACAACGACGCCGACGACAGCAAGGAAGTCCCTGATGCTCAAAGCGACCTCTTCGCCCTAGGCGTCACCCTGTACCAGCTCTTAACCGGCAAGCTCCCCTACGGCGAAATCCTCCCCGGCCAGTCCGGCCGCTACTACCGCGACCCCCTAGCCCCCAGCCGCCACCGCCCAGAAATCCCGAAATGGCTGGACAACATTGTCCTCAAAGCCATCGCCAGAGACAAAAACCAACGCTTCGAAACCGCCGAAGAACTCCTCCTAGCCCTAGACCGAGGCGCATCCCGCCCCTTGAGCGCCCCCCTAGCCACCCCGCTCATCCAACGCGACCCAACGGCGGTTTGGAAGATAGGGTTGGGGATTTCGGTGTTGTTTAACCTGCTGCTGGTGTATTGGTTGTTGTTTTTGCCGAAATAGAGGGTTTTTTGGCTATAGCCGTCTTATTTATTGCCTGAGCAGCTATTATATTGATAGCAATTACAAACCCAATGCATCTCTTTCAATCATACTTTTCAGCGGCGAGGCTGGCATAGCTTGCAGCCAAACGCAGTCGAGTGGAAAGGCGATTGGTAAGGCGTCGATGGCATTCCACAGCTGCGCAAAATGTGAGGCTGTCATCGTGGGGGCGTCTATGGCGATGTCGATATCTGATTAGTCTCTAAAATCGCCTCTAGCACGTGAGCCAAATAAATATGCAGCTCGAACTTCTGGAAATCGTTTGACTTCAGTTTTGATGGATTCGGTGATTTGAGGCGATAAACCCGTGCGCTGCGTTAAATTTTGGGTCGTTGCATTCATATTATTCGACCCAACTTTCAGCTTTTACTGCCAAGCCGCGCAACAAGACAACACCTTACGTTTTAACAAATGCAAAAACAGCAATACTCAAACTTTCGTCATAGGTATGACTGGTCAAATTGCGCTGCCGTTGTGCTTCTGACCATGCATTTCCGTCCTCTATCAGCCCAGCCTGCAAAGACTTACGAATCACTTCTCTGGGGTTCAACGCCTCAATGCCCAAATACGACAAACGCAGTTTCAGCATTTTCCAAGCCAATTCCCAGCTAAATTCAAAGCGCTGGATGACTGAGTCGCGGATAAAGCTGTTTTCGGCTTGCGCACAAGCTTCTTCCAAGCGCGATACGGCTTTTACAAAATCGATACGTCTCTGATCAAAGCGTTCATCAGTCATAACAAAGATTTTAAACCGTGATATGTCAGCGGCAACTGTTTATTAAGTCGCTTATCAAGCCGTATTCACCATATGCTCCGCCAGCCCCGCAAAAGATGCATGCAAGCTCTCGCGCAATGCAACATCAGGGACGTTTTCATTCAGTGACTGGGTCATGCACATCATCCACTCGTCTTTCGCACTGGGGGTGACGGCGTAGGGGGCGTGGCGCATCCGCATGCGGGGGTGGCCTTTTTTGTCGGTGTACATCGTGGGGCCGCCGAACCAGCCGCTGAGGTATTCAAACAGGTTTTGCTCGCTGTTGTTCAAGCTTTCCGGGTGCAAGCGGCGCACTTGGTGGGCTTCGGGCAGCTCGTCCATGAGTTGGTAAAAGCGGTGCACCAAACGGCGCACGCCGGCTTCACCGCCTAGTAGTTCGTAGGGGGTTGCTTGAGTCATGGTTGAAGTTTGGGTTGTCATGCTAATATTTTATGATTTATGGACAAAACGGCTTAAAACCTTGAATTCAGCCCTCTTATATGTACATAACCCATATATTTACTGCCTGAGTAGCTACGAAAATAATAGCAAATTCAATGCTCAGTCCGCATCTAAACGCTATAGCTCCCAATTGATAACAACCAAACCCTGTGGTGCACGCACACAATCATTTGGCTAACAGTCTTCTGTCTTTCAAAACAGTATCAGTTTATCGCTCAACTTAAATATGATATGCCTGCTGGCTAACCAGTGGCGAGTTCTGGGTGGTTATGGTTTCAAGTGACGATCAAATTAACGCAACCTACCAATGTAGGTATTCCCCTGCGTTTTAGGTGGAATGGGTACTGTTGGCGCGGGAGAGACTGCAGCTTGTATTGGGGCTTGAACAACAGGAATCACAGTTGTAAAACCTAATTCTTTCATCAAGGAAAGGCCAGTTAGCAAAACTTCTTCATCATCTGAATCTAAAACATCATCAAGCACTGTTTTAGCAAACCCCAAATCAGTGACAAACCGCGCCACATCGAAAGACTTGCCTTGCTTGGCTGCTAGACGCCTTAATTTAGCAACCAGTATCAACGTTTCTTGTTTCATGCTTGAACCTTAATCCTTATGAAATATTAACTGCAAATTAAAAAAGTTACCGAATTTCATTGTATTAAAACTCAAGTAATTTTGGTAACTGAAGTAACAAATTAGCTACAAATAAGACATTAATGTTGTTTTATAAGTACTAATTAGCGACTGATGCATACTTTTAGAATCAAAGCCAAAGCTATACAGCTGGTCTAAAACTATGTGCGTGCGCGCCCACCCTTTTCAGCCCAAGTACGCGTCCAGCGCAGTTGCATCACACGCAACATGCCTAACATGGCAATGGATAAGCCTGCAAAAAGGATGAAACCCCACATGTACGTGCCCGTGTATTGTTTAGACAAACCCATGGCATTGGGCACCAAGCCACCGCCTAAAGCGCCGATTTCGCCAATCATGGAGCCCGCCACCGCCGTGGACAAAGGCCATCGCAACGGAACGAGCTGAAACAAGGCACCATTGCCAGCACCCAGAGCGGCAAAACACAAAATGATGAGCAAGGTGGTAAGCGCCAATGACGTGCCTGACATACCTGTCAACACTAAAGTGACAGCGATGGTGATAAGCACAATCGTCAAAGTATTCACGCCGCCCACGCGGTCAGAAATCCAACCACCGACAACGCGCAGAGCTGCGCCCATGAAGGCGGCTAGCATCGTTAACTGCCCAGCCTGCACCTTGCTCACAGCAAATTGGTCGTAATAGTAAGTCGGCAAAAATGTCGCCAGGCCAATGAATCCACCAAAAGTGACGGCGTAAATCAAGCTAAAGGCCCAACCGTCTTTTTCAAACAAACAGGCGATGTGGTCTTTGAAAGAAGCATGCTTGTCTAAATCTGGCGGCTCTTGGGCGAACACGATCATCACGATCATGGGAATCAAGATACCGGCGGCGGCGATGCCGTACACGGTTGTCCAGCCAAACGCTTGCGCTAGAGGCGGCGCGATCAACACCGACACTGCTGTGCCTACGTTACCTGCACCGACCAAGCCCATAGCCAAGCCTTTGTGTTTGGGCGGGAATGAACCCGAACCCAAACTCAGTGCGACACCAAAACTCGCCCCAGCGATGCCCAACAGCACGCCCATCGCCAATAAATCGTTGAAGCTTTTCACAAAGAAAAAACCAAACAGCATCGCCACGCAGATTAAGGCCATTTCGACCAAAGTTGCGTTTTTTCGGCCAATGTATTGCGACAAAATGCCCAAGGGAAAGCGCATCAACGCGCCGGCGATGATGGGCACGGACAACATCAAACCTTTTTGCGCGGGACTAAGCTGAAAAGCCTCTGAAATAAACGGTGCCATTGCACCGTTGAGCACCCAAATGCAGCATGAAAAAGCAAAGTAAAAGAACGCCGCAAACAGCGTGGGCGAATGCCCGCTTTTTAAAAAACTACCAAACCCTGATGTATTACCCGACATGGTGCACAAACCCTCTAAAAATTGACAGATACGCTTGTTAAGCGAAATTCGTGCCAATTTTTGGTGCAATGCACCATAATCGTCATTACCGCCTGAGCGGGAATGCGTTAGGGCTTATGCATTCCGTCTAAACCGGAATGATCTAAGATGAATTAGGCCGCTTGTTTCTCCACATGGCTTTGGCGGGTGTACAAAAAGTCAATCACCGCTTGCCGGTAGCTAGCATATTGCGGATTTTTAGCCAGAGCGACGCGGTCGCGCGGTCTTGGCAAATCAACCGTCAGGATGTCACCAATCGTCGCGGCAGGGCCATTGGTGAGCATCACGATTTTGTCGCTCAACAGCACGGCTTCGTCCACATCATGCGTCACCATCACTACCGTGCTTTGAGTTTGCGCGACGATAGCGAGCAGCTCGTCCTGCAGTTTGGCGCGGGTCAAAGCGTCTAATGCACCAAAAGGTTCATCCATCAGCAGTACTTTAGGCTCCATCGCCAAGGCGCGGGCAATGCCGACGCGCTGTTTCATACCGCCGGATATTTCACCTGGGCGCTTTTGGGCTGCCGCTGTCAGACCTACCAGCGCTAAAGCAGCATCGGTGCGGGCTTTGAGTTGCGCTTTGTTTTCTGATGGCGCACCCGCATTTTTATCGCCTGCACCAAAAACGCGCTCAACGCCCAAATAGACGTTTTCAAAACACGTCAACCAAGGCAGCAGAGAGTGGTTTTGAAACACCACCGCACGCTCTGGACCTGGGCCTTTGATCTCGCGGTTGCCCAACAACAGTGCACCTTGGGTGGGCGTTGTCAAACCGGCAATCAGATTCAGCAACGTCGATTTGCCGCAACCCGAGTGACCAATCAGCGTTACAAACTCGCCTTTGGCAACTTGCAGGCTGACGTTTTGCAGGGCGCAAAAGCTGCCTTTTTTGGTTTTGAAGGTTTGTTCGACACCGGCGATGTCGATATATTTTTTGTTCAAGTCGTCAATTGTACTCATGTGATTCTCCAGTTGACCGTTCGGGTTGAGCCTGTCGAAACCCTTCGACAGGCTCAGGGCGAACGGAAATTGTTTAACTTTTAATTTTTAACTTCTTCAAAGGTGAAAGCGGTGGCAAGTTTGATGAGGGCGTATTCCAAAATCAAACCGACAATGCCGATGACAAAAATCGCGATGATGATGTTTTTGACGTTCAGGTTATTCCACTCGTCCCACACCCAAAAGCCAATGCCCACACCGCCGGTCAGCATCTCCGCAGCCACGATCACCAGCCAGGCAGTACCAACAGCCAGACGCACACCAGTCAGCATGTAGGGCAACACGGATGGGAACAAGATCTTGGTGACGATCTTCCACTCTGACAGGTTCAACACCTTGGCCACATTCATGTAGTCCTGCGGCACGCGCTGCACGCCCACGGCCGTGTTGATGATCATGGGCCAGATGGAGCAGATGAAAATCGTCCAAATCGCTGCAGGGTTCGCGCCTTTGAAGACCAGCAAGCCAATTGGCAACCAAGCCAGCGGCGATACGGGGCGCAAGAGGCTGATAAGCGGGTTGAACATACGGCTCAAAAACTCGAAGCGACCGATTGCAAAACCTGCCGGAATACCTACCGCAGCGGCAAGGCCAAAACCTAAGGCCACGCGCTCCAGCGACATCAAAATATTCCAACCCACGCCTTGATCGTTAGGGCCTTTGCGGTAGAACGGGTCAGAGAAAATTACCACAGCTTGCTTGAAAGTATCTAAAGGTGTGGGAATGCTTCCTGCAGTTAGTGAAGATACGAGCGCCCATAAAGCAATGAGTAGCCCCAAACCAAATAGCGGTGGCAAGACGGACAGCCACATCGCCCGCCAGTCGAAAGGCGTGCGAGTTGCAGCTACCGTCTTCGCTTCGACAACCTCCGCTCGGGCAGGGCTTGTCGAAGACTTCTTAGCTTGAGACCCTTCGACGTGCTCAGGGCGAACGGTTTCCGATTCTGAACGAACAGAAAACGGTGTATGAAAAACAGCGCTAACCATGATGGTTCTCCTAAAATATCGCTAAATCTGACCGAATTGCGTTTCGGAATTACGCTTTAACCTTGAATGAATCTGCATACTTTTTCGGGTCTTTGCCGTCCCACACCACGCCGTCCATCAGCTTGGATGTACGCATCACGTCTTTAGGTACTGGCGTTTTGCTGGCAGTTGCGGCATCTTTGTAGAGGTCGATCTGGCTGATCTGCTTGGCCACAGCCAAATAATCAGGGTGGTCTTTTAGCAAACCCCAGCGTTTTTGCTGCGTCAAAAACCACATGCCGTCTGACAAGTACGGGAAGTTGACCGTGCCGTCGTTGAAGAATTTCATGTGGTTGACATCGTCCCAAGTCTTGCCCAAACCGTTTTGGTAGCGACCTAAAATGCGTTGGTTGATGGCGTCCACGCTGGTGTTGACGTAGCTTTTATCCGCAATCGTCTCTGCCATTTTGATTTTGTTTTGCAAGCCAGCGTCAATCCATTTGCCCGCTTCCAAAATTGCTGCTGTCACAGCGCGGCAGGTGTTCGGATTTTTCTTGGCAAAGTCGCCCGTGGTGGCCAGCACTTTTTCTGGGTGATCTTTCCAAATGTCCTGGGTCGTGGCAGCGGTGATACCGATGCCGTCGATGATGGCGCGGTGGTTCCACGGCTCGCCCACGCAGTAGCCGTCCATATTACCCACGCGCATGTTCGCGACCATTTGCGGTGGTGGCACGGTGATAACTTTGGCGTCCTTCATCGGGTTGATGCCATGCGCCGCCATCCAGTAGTACAACCACATGGCGTGCGTACCGGTCGGGAAGGTTTGGGCAAAGGTGTACTCGCGTTTCTCAGAAGCCATCAATTTAGCCAAGCTCGCGCCATCAACTGCGCCCTTGTCGGCCAGTTTTTTGGACAGCGTGATGGCTTGGCCGTTTTGGTTCAATGTCATCAACACAGCCATGTCTTTTTTAGCGCCGCCAATACCGAGGTGTGAGCCATAAGCCATGCCCATCAGCAAGTGGGTAAAGTCGTTTTCACCGCTTATTAACTTGTCACGCACACTAGCCCAGCTGGATTCTTTGGTCGGAATGATTTTGACACCGTACTTTTTGTCGATACCCAAAACAGACGCCATCACGATGCTGGCGCAGTCAGTCAAGGGGATGAAGCCGACTTTGACCTCGGTTTTCTCAGGTGCGTCTGAGCCGGCAGCGTAAGCCATGGAGCGTAACGCTGGGCTAATCACCAAAGCGCTGGCAACGGCAGACTGCAAAACTGTGCGGCGGCTCAATACGGAAGACGCTGAAGGAACTGGTGTAGAGATCAAGTCAGTCATTCGTTTAACTCCTTAGGTTTATAAAAATCAAAATTACAAAATACGAGAAAATTCAAATCAAAAACGAAAAAAGGCGTCCTCACTAAGCCGCTAGCGAAAGAATCGCTAACCAGCTTGTGGGGACGCCTTTGTCCGAAAATCTATGCAACTCCCAACATCGGGAGTCGCTATTCAAAAAACCCGCCTTTGGGCTTTTTGATATTAATAACTACTAAGCAATCTTCGTGCCAACTTTTCAAATTTGTGCATTGTTAACCCAATAACTCCGCAACATCCAACATCCGCTGCGCCACTTCAACCACTTTCAAACTCTTGTCCATCGCGGTTTTACGCAGCTTGTCATACGCCGCCTGCTCGTTTAAGCCTTGTCTTTGCATCAGCATGCCTTTGGCTCGGTCTATGATTTTGCGGTCTTGCAGCTCTACTTTGGTGTCTGCCAGCTCTTGGCGCAGCGCTTGCTCATGCTGAAAACGCGCCATCGCCACGTCCAAAATCGGGCGAATCCGATCGCTGGACAAGCCAGCGACGATGTAGGCCGAAACGCCCGCAGCGACAGCGTCTTTCACATGCGAGGTGTCGTTGTCATTGGTAAACATCACAATCGGCCGGCGTGCGTCGCGGGTGGCAACGACGACATGCTCCAACGCATCACGCGCTTGGCTTTCTGCATCCACAATGATCATGTCGGGTTGAAGCTGCGTCAAACGCTCGTTCAAAAACGTGTCTGCAGGTAGCACCGCCACCAAGTTAAAGCCGTTTTCAAGCAAGCCAATCCGCAAACTGCGTGAACGCTCGGCTTGGCTGATGGCATAAGCATCCGTCGGGTCGCTAATGACCAGTTCTGGTGCAATCACGACGATGCGAAGTGGTTGCAACGATGGACTAGCTTTGATCGAGACGGGGTTCATGTCTATTTTTATGCAAACATTGTGCCAATTTGCTGCGGCGCACAACGACTGTGACAATCATCTAAGTTAATACACTATTGATAGCACCTTAGGCAGTAAATACGCCGGCTAGATGCATTTTCACCCTTCAAAAAATCACTATTATTTTGATAGCGGTTTTAATGAGAAGTCTGCGCCTTGCTCACCACGTCATACCGGCTGAGTGCATAACCTCGGTCTTTGTAGTGCTTCCAGCGAGTTCTAGCAGCCTGTAAGTCGTCCGAATCTTGACCTACTAGCTCGATCAAACGCTCAAAACGCTCAAACCCTGCAGGTAAAACTGCACCAAGATTGAGCAGAACTTGCGAATCTGGGCTGGAGCTTGGTAATTCCACACTTAAAACGATGGGTGAGTGAAAGACTACTTCTGGCGCTGCATCTGCCAAACAATGTGGCAGAAACTCAGTCGCCGACAGCGCCCAAAGCTTGGCGCTGAGCGATTTCAGTGCATCCATCTGCCCCAAAACCAGCACTTGGGCAGACTTTTTTTGCGTGGCGCGTAAGAGCCGGCAGGCGTAGTCCAGCTTGTCTGGTGCATTGACGTGAAAGGCGATTTCGGTCATGCCGAATCAAACTTTTACTGCAGTTTTAGGCGCTTTTTTTGCTACTTTTTTAATAGCTGTTGAGGCAGGTAATACGCCGGCTAGAGCAGTATTTTTCTCTAAATTCAGCAAATAATTCAATAACAAGAGCACAGGACGACCCGTGGAGCCTTTGACCGCCCCACTCTTCCACGCCGTGCCCGCAATATCCAAATGCGCCCATGGGTAGCTGGCGGTGAATTTCTGCAAAAACTTGGCGGCGGTGACTGAGCCAGCCGCGCGACCTGCGACGTTGGCCATGTCGGCAAAGTTGGATTTGAGGCCTTCGCCATATTCGTCGTCCAAAGGCATGCGCCAGCACGGGTCGCCACTGGATTCGCCGGCTTTTAGCAAGGCATTGGCCAAGTCGTCGTTCGCGCTGAACAAACCGCTGCGCACCGCGCCCAAGGCGATGACGCAAGCACCGGTCAAGGTGGCGATGTCGATGACAGCGGCGGGTTTGAAGCGCTCAGCGTAGGTCAGCGCGTCGCACAGCACCAAGCGGCCTTCGGCGTCGGTGTTCAGGTTTTCAATGGTTTGGCCGCTCATGCTGGTCACCACGTCGCCCGGTTTGACGGCTTTGCCGCTAGGCATGTTTTCACAGGCGGGAATCAAACCGACCACATTGATTTTGGGCTGAATACCCGCCAAAGCGCGGAAAGTGCCCAGCACGCTGGCTGCGCCGCACATGTCAAACTTCATTTCGTCCATCTCAGGCGCGGGTTTGAGCGAAATACCGCCGGTGTCAAAAGTGATGCCTTTACCAACCAACACGGTAGGCGCAACAGATTTGGCCGCGCCGTTGTATTTCAAAACAATAAATCGCAGTGGCTGGTCTGAACCCTGTGCGACGGACATGAATGAGCCCATGCCCAACTTGGTCACTTCTTTGAGCCCCAGCACGTCCACGCTGATATTTTTGTATTTAGACAAGCTCTTCGCCGCTTTTCCCAACAGGTCTGGTGTAGCATGATTCGCGGGGCGATTTCCCCATTCTTTTGCGAACTCAATACCACTCATAGCCGGCGTGATATATACCTGAGCAGCTATTAAATCAGTAGCATTCAAAGCGTCTTTATCAACCGCCACGGTAATGCTGGTGAGCTTGCGTGGCTCGACTTTGGTTTTGGTACTGGTGTAGACGTAGCTGGCGTCTGCAGCGCACAGCACAGCCGCCTTGACTGATTCAGCACTGATTTTGCTAAGTTCGCTTAAGCAAATCACCACTTTTTTTGATGATGTAGATTTGATGCTAGCGACCGCTGCGGTCACCGCAGTTTTGACACTTTTGACCGAGCCATCGCCAGCACCGACCAACACCGTGCGTGTGGCCGACGTGTGGTTGGAACGGTAGATTTGCAGCAATTTGCCTGTTTTAGTCTCAAAATCGCCGTCTTTGAGGGCTTGGGAGATCACGTCTGTCAAATTACCCGTTGTTTTAGCCTTGGATTGAGCAAACGACTCCGGAACCAGCACAATCAAGGCGTCGCAGGTGGTTTTGCTGGTTTGCATTAAGTCTTGAGCAATGAGTTTCAATTCCATCTTGATCTTTCCAGTTGGTTTCCGTTTTAATTTCAGCCGTTTAGTTTCGTAAAATAGCCCTAATGTTATTCCATTCTTCAGTTCGCAAAGAATTAAGCCGCACATTTGGCGCAACGCTAGTGGTGTTAATCACCGTGGTCATGACCATGATGCTGATTCGTGTACTGTTTTTAGCCAACCGTGGCCGCGTCAACCCTACCGATGTGCTGCTCATCATGGGCTATTTCGTACTGGGGCATTTACCGACGATCTTGACCTTGTGCCTGTTTATAGCCATCGTGGTGGCGCTGTCGCGCATGCACAGCGACAGCGAAATGGTGATTTGGAACGCCAGCGGGCGGGGTTTGACCGGTTTTATCAGCCCACTGGTTGGTTTTGCATGGCCTATCTGCGTGGCGATTGCTGTCTTAGCGCTCGTAGTTTGGCCTTGGTCTAACGAGCAAGCGCAAAACATGCGCACCAAATTTGAGCAGCGCAGTGATCTGGACCGCATCACGCCGGGCACTTTTCAAGAATCAGCCAACGGCAGCAGAGTGTTTTTTATTGATAAACAGGACGACAAACCCGCCAACACCAAAGATCCTAAAGACGCGAGTGGCGGCAAGGTCGCTAAGGGAGCTAAGGGCGCTGAAGCCAAAAAGCAAAACGCAGCGTCGCTAAAAGTTAACGGCAACGATAAGTTATCAGCCGAAGTGGAACAATTCGCAAACAGCCGAAGCAATATTTTCATTTCCACCGTTTCAAACGGTAAAGAATCCGTCACGACAGCCAGCGCGGGCCGTATTGAAAGCCGCGATGGTAGCCAATATTTGCTGCTTAACTCGGGGCAACGCGCTGAAATTGACAGCAAAACGGGGCAAATCAAAGTTAGCGAGTTTGAGGAATACGGCAATTTGATCAAAAGCGCCAAGCTCACGCCGTTTGAAGGCGGCCCCAGCAAAGCCATGTCTAGCTATGCCCTGCTGGCGAATCGAACGAATGGCAACATGGGCGAGCTGGCTTGGCGACTGGGCTTGGCCTTTGCAGCGGTTAACTTCATCATCTTGGGTGCTGCCATTGCCAACGGTAACCCGCGCGCTGGCCGAGGCGCTAGTTTTGCATTTGCACTGCTGGCTTTTATGTTTTATTACAACCTTATCAACCTGAGCCAAAGCTGGATAGCCAGTGGGCAGTTCAGGTTCACTGCTTTGATTTTGGCTATGCATGGCGGGATATTCATCATTAGCGCGCTGTGGCTAGCTAAAAGACACAACAATTGGTCTTTTTTGGCAGTTTTGAAGCATAGAAAAATCTCAAAAATACCCGCGATGAAAGCTGCCGTATGAAAACCATTAGGCAACTGCTGTACAAAGAAACTTTTGCTTCCATCGCCTTTGTGGCTATGGGGTTTCTGGCTTTGTTCTTCTTTTTCGACTTGGTGGATGAGTTGACACATATCGGCAAATCGTTTGCTGGCGGCATGTTTGGCGCCTATCAGATACAGCACGCTCTGCTGTATGTGGCGCTTTTAATTCCAAACCATTTATATGAACTACTGCCGATTGCCGTGCTGATTGGCGGCGTGTTTGTCATGGCACGTTTTGCGCATAGCTCAGAGTTCACCATTCTGCGCACCAGTGGCTTAGGCCCTGGCTTGGCATTGAAATTGATGCTGATATTAGGCACGGCTCTGGTTGCCATCACTTTTATAGTTGGCGATTATGTGGCGCCTTTGGCAGACAAAACCGCACAACTGCTCAAAGCCAGATATTTGGGGCAAATATCCATTGGCCAAACGGGTGCTTGGTTGAAAGAAAAAAAAGACAACAAATCCTATGCGGTCAATGTGTCAGCCATGTCAGCCAATGCAGACATGCTGAATGTGCGGGTGTTTGAGTTTGATGCAGCAGGCTCGATTCTCTCGACGACACATGCCAAAGAAGCAGTTTTTGAAAACGACAAGAGCTGGACATTGAAAAACGTGCGCCGAAGTGACTATGCGATTGATGGCACACTGAGCAACACATCGAAAAACGCAACCAAAGAAAATACAGTCAAAAACAAACAAGCTTCTATCAAGCAGTCGCAAATAGAAACTTATCGCTGGCCGACCGAGCTCAATGCAGACATGGTTACTGTGGCTCTGCTGAAACCTGATCGCATGGGTACCATAGATTTGTACCAATACATTCGGCATTTGGATGCCAATAAGCAAGTCGCCCAGTTATACGAAATCCAATTTTGGAAAAAGGTGTTTTATCCACTCAGCTGCATTGTGATGCTGGTGCTAGCGTTGCCGTTTGCCTATTTGCACTTTCGCTCCGGTGGCATCACCGCTTATGTGTTTGGCGGCGTGATGGTGGGTATCAGTTTTTTTGTGCTGAACAATATTTTTGACTATTTTGGCAATTTGCTGGCTTGGAACCCGCTTTTCACAGCTGCTGCACCCAGTATGGTTTATTTGCTGCTGTCGCTGGTCGCCTTCAGTGTTTTGGTCTTTAAACGATAACTTTGACAATAATTTTGACGATATCTTCAACGATGACAAACGCAACCTCAACGACAAAAGCAGCCACAAAAACCGCCATCATTCTTTTTGGTCATGGCTCGCGTGATGCCTTGTGGCATTTGCCGATTCAGGCCGTGGGAGAACGTATTCGCATCACATCGCCCAGCACGACAGTAACTTGCGCTTATTTGGAGTTAACCGAGCCGTCTCTGCCAGATGCAGCGGCTAGCTTAATCGCCACAGGTGTGTCAGACATCACCATCTTGCCTATGTTTTTAGGCGTTGGGCGGCATGCGCGCGAAGATTTGCCAGCGCTCATCGCTGAGTTGAAGCAAAATCACCCCAGCACGGCGTTTCACGTGCAACCTGCTGTTGGTGAAAACCCAGCCGTGCTTGATTTGCTGGCCAATATCGCCCTTTCTTCCCATTGAATTTAATACATTTTTGCTTATAACTGTACGTTGTATGCATGAAATCTCGAACTGATAATGCATAATGAATCCATCCTTTAGCTGGAATTCAATATGAACTTACATCAATTTCGTTTTGTTCAAGAAGCTGTCAGACGCAACTTGAACCTCACAGAAGCAGCAAAATCTTTGCATACGTCTCAACCTGGTGTGTCAAAAGCCATCATTGAGTTAGAAGAAGAGCTAGGCGTTGAAATCTTCGCACGGCATGGTAAACGCTTGAAACGTGTCACTGAGCCAGGTCAACATGTTCTCAAAAGTATTGATTTGATCATGCGCGAGCTGGGCAATCTCAAGCGGATTGGCGAACAATTCAGTGCTGAAGACAGCGGCACACTGTCGATTGCCACCACGCATACACAAGCGCGCTATGTGCTGCCAACCCCGATTGCTAAGTTGCGCGAAGAATACCCCAAAGTCAATATCAGCCTGCATCAAGGATCGCCCGATCAAGTGGCAAAAATGCTGATCGATGAAGTTGCAGAAATTGGTATTGCAACTGAATCACTAGCCCATGACGACCAACTCGTGACGCTGCCGTGCTATGAATGGCAACACGTTCTGGTGATGCCAACAGACCACCCATTGGCAAAGACCAAAAATCTCAGCTTAGATGATTTGGCAAAAGAATCGTTGATTACCTACCATCCATCTTTCACTGGCCGCACCAAAATAGACCAAGCGTTTGCTCTCAAAAAGCTGCAGCCGCGTATTGCTCTTGAGGCGATTGACTCTGACGTTATCAAAACCTATGTGCGCACGGGTTTGGGTGTTGGTATCGTGGCAGAAATGGCCGTTAACCTTGGCGAGGGCTCTGGCATGGGCCAAGAATCTAACCAAGATTTATCAATTATCCCTGTGGGGCATTTATTTGGTCACAATGTAGCGCGCGTCGCCTTCAAAAGAAGCGCTTATTTACGAAATTTTGTTTACAAATTTGCAGAACTACTGAGCGACCGCCTCAGCCGCGACTTGATTATTCAAGCCATGGCTGGTCATGGGGAAGACTTTTCAATGTAAGTCGTCCGAGTTTCAGCATAAGTTTTATCGTTCTTTATTGTTAATCGTTATGACAACAGCTATAACAGCACGCACACCTGCCCTAAAAACCAAGTTACCAGCCGTTGGCACCACTATTTTCACTGTCATGTCTGCATTAGCTGCAGAACACAAAGCCGTGAACTTAGGCCAAGGATTCCCAGATTTTGACTGTGATCCAAAACTCGTCCAAGCCGTCAATCAGGCGATGACATCAGGTCAGAACCAATACCCGCCCATGGTAGGTGTGCAAGTGCTGCGCGATGCAGTTTCGAAAAAAGTGAAGGCTTTGCACAGTAAAAACTACGACGCAAATACCGAAATCACCATCACTGCTGGTGCCACACAAGCCATCATCACCGCGATTTTGGCAGTGGTACATCCAGGCGATGAGGTTATCGTTTTGGAGCCTTGCTATGACAGCTATGTGCCGAACATTGAACTTGCTGGCGGTACCGTTGTTCGTGTTCCCTTAACACCGGGAACATTCAAACCCGATTTCGACAAAATCAGCGCGGCGATCAATTCAAAAACACGCGCCATCATCATCAATTCGCCTCACAACCCCAGCGCTACGATTTGGAGCAAAGAGGACATGTTGAAGTTGCAAGAGGTACTAGCTCCTACAGATGTTCTACTCATCAGTGACGAGGTGTATGAGCATATGGTCTACGACGGCCAAGAGCATCAAAGTGCAGCACGCTTTCCCAGCCTTGCGGCACGCGCTTTTATTGTTTCTAGCTTTGGGAAAACCTACCATGTGACCGGATGGAAAGTAGGTTTTGTGGCAGCACCTGCTGCTTTAACTGCTGAATTTCGCAAAGTTCATCAATTCAATGTATTTACCGTAAACACGCCTGTCCAATACGGCCTGGCTAGCTACATGGCTGACGATCAACCCTATTTAACATTGCCAGCGTTCTACCAGCACAAGCGCGATTTATTCAAAACTGGGCTGACTCATACAAAATTCAAGATTTTGCCCACTACCGGGAGTTATTTTCAATGTGTAGATATTTCCGATGTGAGCGATTTGCCTGAAGCCGAGTTCTGCAAATGGCTGACCACAGAAATTGGCGTTGCAGCTATTCCTTTATCCGCTTTTTATGGCAATGGGTTTGACCAACGGATAGTTCGTTTTTGCTTTGCGAAGAAAGACGAAACTTTGAATTTGGCGTTAGAAAAACTAGCGAAGCTTTAAAGCTCGTTTTGCAGTCAAAATATACGGTAGTTGAGGAAATAAACGGTTAGTTTACTGCCACCGTTGCAATATTTCTGTAGTTGATAAAAGAAAACCCCGTGAACATGACATTCACGGGGTTTAAATTTGGTGGGACCAGCGGGGGTCGAACCCACGACAAACGGATTAAAAGACGGGCTGACTTTAATAAATTTCAATTAAATCAATACCTTGCATCGCTTGCTTTGTATTGAAGTCAGCTACGTTAAGCCGTAGACAGTCGAAAATTACCATGCTCAGCTACGTTTTAGCTACGTTTCCCTATACAGTAGACGAGTAAAGTTAATAAAAAAATCAGGGTGAAACGGAAGTTACTTAATCGCAAAGGGATCGATATATGACAACCACAAACGAAACCGATAAAGTCAGAGCATTCATAACCCGTTACAACGGCATCAGAATTTTAAGTACAGGCGCTCAGCTCGTTGATCTTACAGGCGTACTTTACAACGTCACGGGCAGCACAGATGGACTTCACCCGCTTTTGTAGACAAACATCAACTTCCAAGTTGAAGTTGTTCAAACGCAAACGGGCTCAGCTGGTCAAGATGACTGTGCCGTCGCACTCGATTATAGAAACCCTCAATGTAGTCAAATATGTCTGATTTCGCTTCCTGTCTTGAAGCATAAATTTGACGTTTGATTCGCTCTTTCTTTAAACTGCTGAAGAACGACTCGGCAACTGCATTGTCCCAACAATTACCGCGACGGCTCATGCTGTGTCTTAAATCGTTATCTTTGCACCAACAGTTAAAGTCATCACTGCCAAACTGGCTGCCCTGATCTGAATGGATGATCACCGGATTTTTAGGATGCCTGCGCCAACAGGCCATCATCAAAGCGTCCAATACAAGCTCGGTGGTCATGGCGGATTTCATTGACCAACCCACCACCATGCGAGAGTACAAATCAATGACCACAGCCAAGTACAGCCAGCCCTCATAAGTACGGATATAGGTGATGTCGTTGACCCAGGCTGGGTCGGGGCGCTCAAAGGTAAACTGGCGTTGCAGCAGGTTCGGTGCTGTACTGGTAGGCTTGCCAGCTTTGTATCGTGGTCGTTTGTAGCCACGCACTGAGCGCAGTTGGGCTTTATGCATCAGCCGTGCCACCCACTTTTGACCACAGTGCAGGCCAACCTCGCGTAGATCTCGATGCACCCGTCGGCTGCCATAGATACCGTGGCTGTCCTCAAAGGATTGTTTGATGTACACCAAGAGCGCTGTGTCGGCATGTTGACGATGGGACTGTGGACAGTTTCGCCAAGCGTAGTAGCCGCTGCGCTGTACTTGTAGTACTCTGCACATGCTACTCAGGTGAAACGTGCTTTGGTGCTCGGCCATGAATGCGTACCTCACTCGGATGCTCTGGTAAAGTACGCGGCAGCCTTTTTTAAGATATCACACTCCTCGCTGGCGCGTTTGAGTTCGGCCTTCAATCGGCTCACTTCTAACTTTAAAGTCGCAATATCACTGCTGATAGCTCCCTTGGGTTCTTTGGCTTGCCTTAGCCATAGATACAAACTTTTATCAGATACCCCAAGACGTTTGGATACATCAATAACGCTGTGCCTTCGGTCAATGACTTGTTTGATCGCTTCAGCTTTAAATTCCGCCGTAAATCCGGACACTCTCATTTCTTCACTCCTCTTTAATTTCGACCTTATCTGGTGTCTATTAAAGCGGGTGAAGTCCAAACGCCCTGCACCACTTTTAAAAACACAAAGAAAACTCGCTGCCCTCAATAGAAAGTTTGGCCGCAACATACCAAGCGAAGCCTTGGTTGTGTTTACAGATGAAACAAGCAGCTTGAGCGCCAAGCTGCCAGCGCAATACATGCACATCAGTGAGTTGAGTTATTACTTCCGCGCCAAGCGTGATGACTGTAAAACTTTTACCGATGTCCTGAAAAATTCGATGGCGCTGGACAGTTGTTTTGATCAGGACAACATGGCTTTGCACTCTCACATGATGCGTTTAACGCCTTCAAATGACATGGTCAAAGGCTACCAAGAGCGCCATGCTTTACTGACCAAACTCAAGGTACGCCCTCACCTCGGCTATCCTGAACCAGGAAAGTACGGTTTTTGGGTCAAGGCCATGATTGCTTGTGTAGCGATCAACTACGTCGCGCATGCTTTGGGTAAATTTGAATACTTTCAATGACGGAAAGATAGCGCGGCAGGCCTGCCGCGCTAACTACCTTCCGCAAATTTGCTCTTGGACATCAAAACGATTGCTTGAATTGGCACAAATACGAAAATATTTTCTTAAAATTATTTAACCATAAAAGCTATATATATGTCTTTTAATTTATAAATAAATTGCAATAGCCGTTATTGTGTCTATAATTTAATTATGAATACACAAGTAAGGCATCAAACTATAGACGAGATCCAGTTTGATTTCGGTCAGCGCATTCGCAAGCTGCGTTTGAGTAAAAACTTAGATCAGCAAACTATTGCACTACAAGCTGGTATCAGCGTCGGAGCTATCAAAAATCTTGAATCAGGCGCAGGAGCCACCATCAAAACATTGATCGCCGTGTTGCGTGTATTGGGTCATATCGACGGCTTGTTGGCAATTGCACCTATGCCAACGCTCGACCCCCTAACCATCACGCGAACCGCCAACGCCCGTGAACGTGCTAGTCGCAAGGCTTAAATCGGAAAAATAATGGTCACGAAAAAAACAACCAAAAAAATCAAACCTACGAGGCCACTCACACACGTCAACGTCGTGGAGGTTTATTTGTGGGGTACTCGCATGGGCGCAGTCGCACTCGACCCGACGTATGGCTATTACGTCTTCAAGTATGCGCCTGAATTTGTCGCAACACGCATTGAGCCCTCACCTTTGAATATGCCGCTTAACGGCGAGCAAGTCTACATGTTTAATGATTTGCCGACCGACACCTATAAACGACTACCCGCCATGCTTAGTGACGCTTTGCCCGATGACTTTGGCAATGCTTTGGTTAACCGCTATATGGCCGATCATGGTATTGACGCGGGTAACATTACGGCATTAGACCGTTTGGCCTATATGAGCAACCGTGCAATGGGTGCTTTGCAGTTCAAACCGGCGCGTGGCCCAAAAACCAAGATAGCTACATCCATTGAACTGAGTCAACTGGTCAATCAAGCACGTTTGGCTGTCAATGGCACGTTTGACGATGACGACCATGCCAATGCAGCTTTACGCAACATCATCGAAGTGGGAACCTCAGCTGGTGGCGCAAGAGCCAAGGCGGTGATTGCTTGGAATCGACATACCCAAGAAATACGCGCCGGTCAGCTGGAAGCAGCTGAGGGCTTTGAGTATTGGTTGCTCAAATTTGACGGCATGGGTTTGGACAATGAATTAGGCGCAAGCAAAGACTATGGCCGCATTGAGTACGCCTATTACCTGATGGCCAAAGAAGCAGGCATCAACATGATGGAAAGTCGCCTGCTCTCTGAAAATGGCCGCGCACACTTTATGACCAAACGCTTTGACCGCGAGTCTGATGGCGTGCGCCACCATGTTCAAACACTATGCGCCATGAGTCACCTCGATTACAAAAAACGCGGTGCCAACAGCTATGCCCAGTATTTTCAGGCGATTGATGCGCTTGGATTGCCTTATGAGCAAAAGGAAGAAGCGTTCAGGCGTATGGTCTTTAACGTGATGAGCCGCAACTGTGATGACCACACTAAAAATTTCTCATTTCGCTTGCGTGAGGGCCACGCTTGGGAGTTGTCAC
Source organism: Polaromonas sp. (assembly GCA_013298815.1). GTDB lineage: Bacteria > Pseudomonadota > Gammaproteobacteria > Burkholderiales > Burkholderiaceae_C > Aalborgiella. The sequence goes on from JAAFJF010000050.1 coordinate 21,959, forward strand.
CAGCGTATGACATCACGTTCGCGCATAACCCAAAAGGCGAATGGACGAATCAGCACTTGATGTCTGTGAATGGCAAGTTCAACAACATCACACAAGCCGATTTGATGCAGGTAGCTGACAGGTTTGGTATTGGTAATGCAAAGTCGGTCATTACACAGGTGCGGCAAGCAATAACAGCTTGGCAAGATTTTTCAGTTGTGGCGGGTGTGCAAACGAAAGAATGCGATGCAATTGGTAAACAGCATCACTTATTGAATTAGCAGTAAATAAATCCCTGTCGAATCAGCCCACTTTTCAGCCAAAAACTTGAGTTGCGCGACGAAATATCTTTGATAAACTGAACTCATGAATAATAAACAACAAGGAGTTTTAGCTATGAAAATAGTCCATGAAAAAATATTTGCAATTTTGGGTTTGACAGCTGTTTCATTTACCGTGTTGGTAGGCTGCGCTACTCAAACTCTTGAGCAGCAAATTGCTGTCAAAGAACCTGGGGCTTGGGATTTCAAGTCAATAGATTTGCGACTATCTGGTGGATATAGATATACTCGACTTTACGACAAGCCAGGCAAAGTGGGTTGGGAAGTGATGGAATATGGACAGAAACATCCTTGTAACCAGGGGTTCACAGAAGCTGTTAAAACTACGACCCTAGGATTTGTCAGATATGAGTCGGCAAATACAAAGTCATTTGCTTGTGATATCAAGATGGCTTACGTTTTTCGAACCGATGAAAATGGGAAACCTTACGAAGGCTGGTATTTTGCTATTCCATTGAGGGAGCAACGCAAATTTGTGGATATAAATAACTTTACCAAATGGAACGATAAAGAAAAATATCCAGCAGACTATAAATTAGTTAATTGAATACCCACCCAAAATACAAGGTGAGTATTGTGAAATAGTGATTACATGTAAATCTACATTCCAGAATTACTATATCCCCCACTGTTTCCGTTATCACCCCCATCATCACCTCCAGGCTCACTTGAAGGTGCAGCTTTCGAATTCACCGTCAACCCCGCCGACGTACTGCAGCTACCACACAAAGATGTGCCATCGGGGTTACTATAAACTTGTCCATCAGCGCCTAGATATCATTGTGGCTTACCAGAACCACCACTATTCCCGCCAGTTGGCAACCCAGGCGTGCCAGGAGGATAGCTAGTCTCACCCGACGAGCCGCCACCAGTAGGCGTAAATCCTGCTGGTGCAACCACCAGACTAAAGTATTCGTAAGAAATCTCACCTAAAGAGTTGGTGGCCGCAATGCCGCACTCTTGCGTGCCTGGCTTGTTCCAAGTTTGCGAAAAGAAGTACGAAGATTGGTTGAGGTATAAACTCGGATCGCGCACGGCAAACCCATCTAAACCACTACAAACCAAGCCAAGAGAAACGGCATTGGCAGAACTGTAGATCAACTGGCTTTGCTGGCCGGCAGTGATGTTGGCTGGATTATAGAAGCCACTCACTGACGGCGGAGGTGGCCGTACTACATTGGCCGTTGCTGTAGCAGTTGCAGTCTGACCAATTTCATTAGTGGCTGTGAATGTGCAGCTGATGATACCAGTTGTCGTTCTGTCCATAGTTACACCACTTGGGTTGCCTTGGAGCCCGATGTAACCTGGCCCCCAGTTAAAGCCAGTACATGCAACATACAATGTTTTTGTATTCTGAGTCGCCAAATAGATTTGACTACCGCCTGTGCCAACATTAAAGTTTGGACGGGTAAAACCAACTTGTAAAGTCGGAGATGTTGGAGGAACAAAAGTCGCCGTGATTGTTGCCGTTGTGGGCTCGTTGTCAGAGTTTAATGCAGTCAATACGCAAGTTACAGGGCCTGCCGTAGCTGAGTTGAAGTTGATGCCGCTAGGATTCGCTTGCAATGGTGCATTGGCGTTGTTATACGTGGCGACACCAGCACAGTTGACAGTTAGACTAACCGCGTTTGTCGTCGTCCAGCGAGGTGATGTGCCGGTTCCACCGATGACCGGTGATGTGCGCGAGAAGGACGCCGTGATAGTGGCCAAACCAGCCGCTACACCGTAACGGTAAGGCACTACACATGTACAGTCTTGAGCGCCAACGCCAGTCGTGCATTTATCCCAAGAACTGTACTGCGTTGTTGGATCTAAGTAATAGGCGCTTGGACCAGAGCCGATTTTGATGCGCTGCGGGACAAACATTGGCGTTACTTCAACCGAGGACTTTAGGACTGTACAAACGCCATCTACATACCCATCACCTTCACCTGTGCAGTTAGCAGTTGTAGTTTGTCGAATATTGTGCGTTTGGTAATACGTGGTGTAGTCTGCAGGGCGCAGTGGCGTGAAAACGCCATTGGTTGATGTGCCGCAGATGTTAACGGTAGGTCATTTGATTTGACTTTACATTGAATACGACTATTTTTTGTAGCTCTTTTGAATTTGCACACAAAGTCTGCCAGTGTATTCTTTAATTTATATCGCTAAATATTTTATAAAAAATATTCACTATGTATCCCATGAATACGACCTCAACAAACTTATTTATTAACACTTCAGAGTTATTAATTTTGACTGGAAGGAAAACAAAATCACGTCAAATCGCGTGGTTGCGAACTTCAGGCTTGCCGTATCGAATTAATGCAACAGGACACCCAGTGGTTACACGGGCCGCAGTTGTTGGAAACTCCGAACCGATGCTTGAAATAGGTTGGGTTCCTAAAGTTTTTCAACCTCAAAAAAAGGATTAGACCATGGGTCGAAAACCTAGTCGATGGCTGAATTTGCCAAAAGGAATGCGGGCACGACCGCGCGGTCAAATGGTGCACTATTATCCGGACACTGGCGCAAAACCGCGAAAAGTAATCCCGCTCGGTAGCGACTATGTTTTGGCGGTTCAAAAGTGGGCAGAACTAACCAGCGGCAAAAAACCACCCGCTGGCCAAGGCACATTTCCGCATATTTTAGATGTGTACTGGAAGCACGTTGTGCCCACCAAAGCCGTGCGTACCCAAAAAGACAACGAAGCCGAACGCGGCTGGCTGCTTAAATTCTTTGGCAACCCACCCGCCCCGCTTGACAGCATTGAGCCCACCCACATCAAACAGTACCAGCGCTGGCGCTGCAACGAGGCCCGAACCGCAGCCGAAGCCAAAAACGCCGAACGTGCCAAACTTGGCCGATCAAAGGTAGAAATCAACCCCAAAATCGGGCAAGTACGCGCCAACCGCGAAAAAGCGCTGTTCTCACACGTTTGGAACTTTGCCCGAAGCGAAGGCTACACCAACAAACCCAACCCATGCGCCGGCATCAGAGACTTTACCGAGCACGCGCGTGGCGTGTACGTTGACGACCCGTTGATGGCCTCAGTCATGGCCGTTGCAGCCAAACCCCTGCAATTCGCGATCCGCTTAGCCCATTTGACAGGCCAACGCCCTAGCGACGTGGTGCGCATGTCGGAAACCGCCATCAAAGGCAATGAGCTATTCATCAGCCAAGGCAAAACAAAATCCAAGCTGCGCATGCAAATAGTGGGTGAACTGGCTGTTTTGCTGGCCGAGATCCGCGCCTTTAAAGCCGGCTTCAACGTGCAAGCGCTTCCACTGTTAATTGACGAATCAGGCGTACCATTGACCATGAACGCACTCAGAAACCGCTTTGACGACGCCCGCCGAGCTGCAGGTATTGACAAAAAACTGTTCCAATTCCGCGACCTACGCGCCAAAGCTGCCACCGAAGCCGACGACGCCAGCGGCACCCGCACCGCCCAGGCACTTCTAGGCCACACAACCGAAGGCATGACCGCAGACTACATCCGCCACACAGCCGGTAAAAAGGTGCAGCCATTGCGCTAGGTTTTACAGCTTTTGCGGAACATGTTCCGCAAAATGCCTATTTATTAAGCAAC
>JAAFJF010000051.1 GCA_013298815.1 Polaromonas sp.
GCCATGCAGCCATGATTTCTACACGCGGTACAGGCGGGCCGACCAGTCAGGCAGCGCAAGTAACTCAGGTGAGCAGCTTTAAAGAAAGCATGAAGCTCAATGACCCTAGTTTTTTAGACATCGTGCCCGAGCCATGGTGGAACGGCCCAACAGCGGTGATGATGACCCTGTTCCCCAGTGTGATCATTCAGCAGCAGGTCAACAGCGTTTCTACGCGTCATATCCAGCCTGATGGTCACGGCGCTTTTGATTTTGTGTGGACACATTTTGGCTTTGAGGACGACACGCCTGAGATGCAAGAACGACGCTTACGGCAAGCCAATTTGTTTGGTCCTGCTGGTTTTGTATCGGCAGATGATGGCGAGGTCATTGAGTTCTCACAAGAATCGTTCGAAGTCAAACAAAAACATCGCACACTCGCAGAGCTGGGTGGGCGCGATGTTACTGAGACTGACCATATGGTCACCGAAACACTGATTCGGGGCATGTACGAGTATTGGCGCAAAGTGATGGAGGCGTAATGATGGTAAATATGCAAACTTGGCTCAGTATCCAACAACTTTATTCTGATTACGCAAGTGCCGTGGACAGCGGTCAGTGGGATTTGTGGCCTGAATTTTTTACCGATCAGTGCGTCTATAAAGTTCAGTCGCGTGAGAACCATGAACGCGGGTTTCCATTAGCTACGCTGGCTTTCACTAGCAAGGCGATGCTGAAAGACCGTGTTTATGGCATTTCGGAAACTATTTACCACGATCCTTACTATCAACGCCACGTCGTGGGGGCACCCATCGTGCGCAAAGTGGAGGGCGAGTGCCTGCATGTTGAGGCGAACTACGCCGTATTTCGGACGAAGTTCGACAAGGAAAGCACTGTCTACAACGTTGGTCGCTACCTAGACATTATTGTGCCCACAGAGCAAGGTATGAAGTTTGCTCAGAGGCTGTGTATTTTTGACAGTGAAATGATTCCTAACTCAATGATTTACCCGATTTAACTAAGAACAAATAAAAAAACTATGACTAATTGGACTGATGTGGCCGCTGAGGCCGAATTGTTTGAAGGCGCAGGCATCGCCGTCACTCCCGAAGGCCGCGACATAGCTATCTTCAAGATGGATGACGGCGCATATGCGATTGACAACATTTGCACCCATGGCCATGCCAGACTGTGCGATGGCTTTGTGGACGGACATATGGTGGAGTGCCCCTTTCACCAAGCTTTGTTCGATGTACGAGATGGCTCTGTGAATTGTGGGCCTGCAACAGAGCCTGTGAAATCATGGCCAGTAAAAATTGAAAACGACAGAGTCTATCTGGACTTATCGGCTTGAATACCGACTGACCAAGATGAGTTTTCAAGTTTCTGTACTGCCCAGTGGGCGTCAATTTATTGTTGAGAGTAATGAATCCATTCTCGCCGCAGGCATTCGACAAGGGATTGCGCTGCCATATGGATGTAAGGATGGTGCCTGCGGATCATGCAAATGTAAAAAAATATCGGGCACTGTTCTGCATGGCTCTTACCAGTCTAAGGCATTAAGCGATGACGAAAAAAACCAAGATTTCATATTGACCTGTTCTGCAACTGCTCAAAGCGATTTGGTGCTTGAGTCGCGTAAAGTTACAAATGAAAGTAGCCTGCCTGTTAAGAAGATGCCCATGCGAGTGGTTGGTTTGGAGAAAAAATCGCACGATGTGATCGTCATGAAAATACAGGTACCTGCTAATGACGTGATGAAGTTCCATGCGGGTCAGTACATAGAAATTTTGCTGCGCGACGGCTCTCGCAGAAGTTATAGTATGGCAAATGCTCCACATACCCTTGAAGTAACACAACCCACAGTAGAGCTACATATTAGGCATATGCCGGGTGGAAAATTTACAGATTCTGTCTTCATGAGCATGAAGGAAAAAGATGTTTTGCGTGGAGAAGGTCCGTTCGGAAGTTTTTATTTACGCGAAGACAGTAGTAAACCTATCGTCTTATTGGCCTCTGGAACCGGATTTGCCCCAATCAAAGCCCTCATAGAGCATATGCAGCACAGTGGTATTACACGTCCTGCTACTTTGTATTGGGGTGGCCGTAGGCCTTCAGACTTGTATATGGACGATTGGGTACAAACAAAGTTGGCTGAAATGCCCAATTTGAAATACATACCCGTGATTTCCAATGCAGAAGCCGATGACAAATGGACGGGACGTGTTGGGTTTGTTCACCAAGCTGTGCTGGAAGATACGCCCGATTTGTCAGGCTATCAGGTCTATGCCTGCGGTGCTCCTATCGTCGTGGAATCGGCTAAACGCGATTATTTTTCAAAAGGAAGCCTGCCAGAAGAAGAATTCTATGCCGACTCATTTATTTCTGCTGCGGATAAATAATGCGCCAACCAACATACTAAGCCTCCAAAGACAACAGGCCTAGTTGCTTAAAGCAGATGAATTAACGAATGCAAATTTACTTTCACATTATCAGATCACCATGACTACATACATATTCAACCCTCCCGTTATTCAATCTTTGGCAATTCGCGGAAGGTCTGAACGCTTTCCTATCAATCGCTTGTTCTTTGTTGGCCGAAATTACCACGCTCATGCTGTTGAAATGGGTAAACCCGTTGACAAATCTATCGAGCGCCCGTTCTACTTCACGAAGGCACCACAAACCTTGGTAGAGAACAACGCAACAGTGGCTTATCCACCTGAAACTCAAAACTACCACTTCGAAATGGAGATGGTTGTTGCTATTGGTGAAGCAGGCTTCAGACTGAGTGCTGAAAATGCCCATAAATTGATTTACGGCTATGCCGCAGGCTTGGATATGACCCGTCGTGATTTGCAACTGGTAGCTCGTGATAAAGGTCGACCTTGGGATTTGGGAAAAGATGTCGAACAATCGTCGGTATGCACTGAGATTGTACCAATGCAAGGACAGATAATTAGCGAAGGCGCTATCGCCCTCGAGGTCAACGGCATAGTCAAGCAATCGTCTAACGTCAACAAGTTAATTTGGGATATTAGGGAGTTGATTGCTGATCTTTCCAAGTTTTATCATTTGGAGCCAGGAGACTTGATTTACACAGGTACCCCTGAAGGCGTTGGTCCTTTATTGCCAGGAGATAAAGTGACTGGTCGGGTTGAGGGCATTGGAGAAATCGCTTTTACAGTGGGTTTGGCTGAGAAACCATGAAGCTCTACAATTTTTTTCGTAGCGGAACTTCGCATCGATTGCGTATTGCCCTTAATCTGAAGGGTATCGCCAGTGAGTATGTGGCCATTGACCTAAGAAATGAAGAGCATTTAGAAGATGCCTTCAAATCGATTAATCCGCAAAGATTTGTGCCTGCTCTGGATACAGGAAAGCAGGTTTTGATTCAATCACCGGCCATTATAGAGTGGCTAGAAGAAAAATACCCGAATCCACCGCTACTGCCGTTTGATGCGGATGAGCGCGTTCAGGTGCGCGCTCTAGCCGCTATTGTCGGCTGTGACATTCACCCGATAAATAATCGCAGAATTCTTGAGATGTTACGACACCATTTTGGTGCAAGCGAAGACTCTATCAATGCTTGGTGCAAACAATGGATCGAATGTGGCTTTGACGCCTATGAAGCATTAATCGTCGCGGATAATCATCGCGGACGATTTAGTTTTGGCGATACCACAACTCTGGCTGATGTCTATTTGATTCCACAAATCGAAAGTGCACGTCGTTTTCATGTCGATTTGTCTCGTTGGCCGACAATCTGCTCCGTTGAAAAAGCATGTTTAGAACTTGACGCATTTAAAAATGCTGCGCCTCATTTACAGCCCGACGCTGGTTGAACAGGTTATTGAGACAGCTTAAACTTTTTTTGTGTGTGTTACTAATTATTAATCAATAATTTGTCATCAAAGCCAGCATATGATGTCGCCCTTTTTTGTAACACACTCGGATAGAGTTTCACTGGCTAAAAAGAGGTATTTTGAAGAAGGTGTTCTACCTTCGGGTCTTGTGAGTGATGCTGTCTTCCAATCTTGGGCGCGATGCTATCGTTCTCACCAACAGCCAAACGATAAGATTGAGTTTCAGCCGGTTTCAATGAGTCGAAGTCAATTAGCACTTCAAAAAAATCGTGTTTTGCATGAAGCGTGGCTAGAAGAGTTGCCTGCCTTGGGAGCCGCCTTGGGTTCTGCCAGCTGCTCCGCGATACTTACAGAAGCCAACGGTGTACTTATTGGCGTAAGTCCGTCTGGAAATCATAATCAGAACATTATTCCAGTTGCACACCGTGTAGGCATCAATCTTTCCGAGGAATATGTTGGAACAACGGCTCCTAGCATCGTTGCTCGGACTGGGAAGCAAGCTTGCGTACTCGGCTCGGAACATTTTTATGAGTCTGTCAGTGCCATGTATTGTACAGCTGCTCCCATTCGAAATATTCAAGGTGAGTTGGCGGGAATACTCGATATTTCCAGCGAGGGATCATCTTTCCATTTTGATCCATCAGCAGTTGTAGGTCTATACGCTGCATCGATCGAGAATCGCTTGATGATTGCTCAATCACACGACCACTTGATTGTTAAATTTCAATTCATTTCAGCCATTTTGGACACCCCCATGGTTGGAATAATAGGCTTCGATTTAGATGGAAAATTGGTTTGGGTTAATTCAGTAGCTAGTAATTTACTTGGGGTTCACGTTTCTCAAACGGAACGAACATCTCGTTGCGTTGAAGATATTTTTGAGTGCAATTTTTCTCAACTTGCATCTTTATCGGGACGAGGCTTGTCTTCGCAACGGCTTAGCAATGGATTGCACATTTTTCTTAAATGTGAATTGAGTGCAAGAGAATATGCAACGGAGTCGTTGGGTCTGCCTTTCAAAGTTTCAGAAAACTATCGCGACAGGTTAGATGTTTCGCACATTCCAGTCGAACCTGCAGAGGTGATATTTGAAAATCAAAATGATCCAATATCGGAAAGCTTGAAACAAGCGGATGCGTACCTAATTCAAAAATACCTTGTGGAATTTAATGGGAATGTTTCGCAGGTTGCAAAAAGACTCAAAGTATCCAGAGGGCTGATTTATCGGCGGCTTGAACAGTTGAATATCGATCCAGCTTTATTCAAAAAAATTCATAAATAACTCAAGCCAAGACACTTCAAATTGTTCTATTTCAGAACAAAAAACATAAGGGAATTCCCGATGTTTTATGTTCCTAGGATGTTTCTTACAGTACTTCACTGTGGTATTTGCCCTTGGGCTTTTCTCACAGGAGACATTGTCTTAAATAGTCCACTGAATAGGAAATCAATAAATGAAAAATCGTATAAATGAAGTTGAGAGCCTAAATGATGGCTTGCTGGAACGACTTGAGCGTGCTTTGATCTCAGGCAGACTTGATCGCCGTGGTTTCATGCGAGCTGCAGCTGCCACTGGTTTTAGCACAATGGGGCTGAGTGCTCTTGCCGATGAACTTGATGCTGTACGAGCAAATCAGGTAGAGCGTAGTTCAAAACCACTGAGTAGCTATGACTATGTTGTCGTTGGAACAGGGTCGGCAGCATGTGCTTTGGTGGGTCGGCTGGCTACACGTAAAGATGCTTCAATTTTGATGATTGAGGCGGGTGATTGGGATACTGCTCCGTCAATCATGAATCCAAGCGTCTGGTTCACCAACCTTGGTACCGAGCGCGATTGGGGCGATAAAGCTATTGCTTCTGAGTACACCAATAACCGCGCCATTCCAGAGCATATGGGGCGTGTTGTAGGTGGTGGTAGTAGTATCAACGCCACGATTTGGGCAAGACCCTTCAAGAGTGATTTGGAGTTTTGGGCGAAAGAGGCAGGTGATAAGGCATGGGGTTATGAATCGGGTCTTGAGATTTATCGTCGCATGGAAAATTGGCAAGGAAAGCCTGATGCCCGATATCGTGGCAAAAATGGCCCTGTTTGGTGTCAGCCAGCACATGACCCACACCCGCTAGCACCAGCGATGTTGAAAGCCTGCAAAACATTGGGTTATCCAATTTTCGAAGATCAAAATGGCAAGCGGGAAGAGGGCGGTATTGGGTTTGCGTTAATGAATCAAATCATTCGCGACGGTCGCCGGCAAAGCATGGCGCGCTCTTATCTTTATCCCGTATTATCACGTCCAAATGTCACGGTGATGGTCAATACACACGTTGATCGTTTGGTATTAGCAGGAACCAAAGTCACAGGCGTTCAAATCAATCGCGCTGGTGTTCAAAGTGTGATTAATTCGAAGATGGAAGTCATTGTTTGCTCTGGCGGTATCAATACGCCTAAGCTGCTGATGCTTAGCGGTATTGGTGATGAAGTCCAATTGCGTCAGCATGGCATCAAAACTGTTGTCAATTCAAAAGAAGTGGGTAAAAACTTCCAAGATCACTTATTACATGGTGGTTGCTTGTTTGAACCAAAAGAGCATATTCCACATCGCAACAGTGCAGCAAATGCAGCGGGCTTTCTCAAGAGTAAGTCATCTTTGGAATCACCTGACGTTAATCTCGTACAGATTGAAATTCCCTACGCTTCAGATGTAGTGGGTAAGCAATATGCGCCTCCAGCGACCAGCTGGGCATTGTGTGCAGGTTTAGTTGCTCCTAAAAGTCGTGGTGAAATCAAGCTGAGTTCTGCTGACCCTAAGGATCGTCCTGTGGTCGATGCGCGATTCCTGAGTCATCCGGACGATGTCAAAGCAATAGCTTTCGGCATTGAAGTATGCCGTGACATTGGTAACTCTTCGGACATGAAGGATTTCGTGAAGCGAGAAGTTGCGCCAGGCAAGAAATTGCAAGGCAAAGAAATGGAAGATTTTGTACGCAACGGTGCAACCACTTATTTTCATCAAGCAGGTACTTGCCGCATGGGTACAGACAAAGATGCTGTCGTTGATGCAAAACTAAGGGTCAATGGTGTCCAAGGTTTACGCATCGCAGACAGTTCTATCATGCCTCGAATCGCTTCTGTTGCCACCATGGCCAGTTGTGCGCTCATTGGTGAACGCATGGCAGACATTTTGACAAACGGATAAGCAAACACTAGATCGTTCTTACATTTTTAAAGAAATTATTTTTAACAACATTTTTATAGAATCGCAAAACATGAAATCGCAACTTCTAATTGACAACCAATGGGTAAACGCTGAAAACGGCACGACCTTCGAACGCCGTAATTCTCTCAATAACTCTGTCGTCACAGAAGCGGCATCAGCAAGCATCAGCGATGCAAAAAAATCTGCCGAATCTGCGCATGCAGCTTACAAAACTTGGCGCCAATCACCACCGAGCGAGCGTCGTCGTTTATTGCTCAAGGCTGCTGACATTCTTGAAGGCATGACACCAAGATTCATCGAAGTCATGGCGGTTGAAGTTGGCGCTTCAGCTTTGTGGGCAGGCTTCAATGTTCATTTAGCGGCAAACGTTTTTCGTGAAGCAGCTTCATTGGCTACGCAAATTCAAGGTGAAACAATTCCTACGGACAAACCTGGTGCTTTGTCAATGACAATACGTCAGCCTGTGGGTGCAATTTTAAGTATCGTGCCATGGAACGGAACTGTCGTTTTGGCCGCGCGAGCTATTGCGTACCCCATCGTTTGCGGCAACACAGTTGTTTTCCGTGGTTCAGAAGTCAGCCCAAAGACACATGCATTAGTGGCTGAAGCATTGGTTGAAGCGGGCTTCCCAGCAGGCGTTCTTAACTACTTGAGTAATTCAACGCAATCAGCACCAGAGATTATTGATACATTAATTTCTCATAAGGCAATTCGCAGAATTAACTTCACAGGATCGACCAAGGTTGGGCGTATCATTGCTGAGAAATCTGCTAAACATCTGAAGCGTTGTTTGTTAGAACTTGGTGGTAAATCGCCTTTGGTTGTGCTTGATGATGCCAATATTGACGAGGCAGTCAAAGCTGCGGTTTTTGGATCTTTCCTATTCCAAGGTCAGATCTGTATGTCTACAGAACGCTTGATCGTGGACGAAAAAATAGCCGATCAATTTGTTGCTAAGTTTGCTGCTCGCGCAAATGAGTTGCGTTCTGATAATCCTGCAGTCAACCCTGGATGCATTGTTGGACCAATGATTAACCCTAGTTCTGGCCCTCGCATCAACGACATGCTTCAAGATGCTCTCAATAAAGGTGCAAAACTGGTTAGTGGCGCTGCTGCTGAAGGTGCTGTGATGAACGCTACCATTTTGGACCACGTTACTTCCGCAATGACCATTTACGATGAAGAGACCTTTGGGCCTATCACTGTTGTTATTCGTGTTAAAAATACTAAAGAAGCCATTGAAGTTGCTAACGATAGCGCATATGGCCTTTCGTCTGGCGTATTTGGGAACGACGTGAATCGCGCATTGGCCGTTGCGATGGAGCTCGAATATGGTTCAGTTCATGTGAATGGCTCTACTGTGCAAAACGAAGCTCAAGCGCCATACGGTGGAACCAAGAATAGTGGCTATGGACGTTTTGATGGTCGTGCTGTGATTGATGAGTTCACAGAACTGAAATGGGTAACCATCGAGCCTTACGAGCAACAGTACCCATTCTGATCTAGCTGTACCAAACGACGCAACAAAGCAGCCTAGTGCGCTTTGTTGTGTCGGTTTAAATATTTTTGAATGTGGAAGTAGATCTCAAATTGCTATATTAATAATAGCTAATTAAGGATTAAATACGCCGGACATAGCCATATTTTATCCATAAACACGTTCAATAATCAACGCAATCCCCTGACCCACACCGATGCACATGGTGCACAGGGCGTATTTACCTTTGATGGCCTCAAGCTGATTCAAGGCTGTCGTTACCAAGCGCGCGCCACTCGCCCCCAGCGGATGACCCAACGCAATCGCCCCACCGTTGGGGTTGACGCGGGCATCGTCGTCGGCAATGCCTAAATCGCGCAAGACAGCCAAGCCTTGGGCGGCGAAGGCTTCGTTGAGTTCGATCACATCCATCTGCTCAAGGGTCAAACCTGTCAGCGCCAATACTTTACGAGTTGCAGGTGCTGGGCCAAAACCCATGATACGCGGTGCAACGCCAGCGGTGGCCATGCCAACCACGCGGGCGCGGGGCTTTAGGCCGTACTTTTTGACGGATTCTTCATTCGCCAACAACAAAGCACAAGCACCGTCGTTGACGCCAGAGGCATTGCCGGCAGTAACGGAGCCTTCGGGTTTGACGATGGGTTTGAGTTTTGCAAGCACTTCTAAGGTGGTGGCGCGGGGATGTTCGTCTTGGTTGACGATGATTGGATCGCCCTTTTTCTGCGGAATTGACACTGGGATGATTTCAGCGTCGAAGAATCCGCGCTTCTGTGCGGCGATAGCGTTGAGCTGAGAGCGCAGCGCCATGTTGTCTTGGGCTAGGCGTTCAATGTTGAAATCAGCAGCGACGTTTTCTGCCGTTTCTGGCATGGAATCAACGCCGTATTGCGCTTTCATCGCTTTGTTGACGAAGCGCCAGCCTATGGTGGTGTCATACACGGTGTTGGTGCGGCTGAAGGCGGTTTCAGCTTTGGGCATGACGAACGGCGCACGGCTCATGCTCTCGACACCACCAGCGATCATCATGCTGGCTTCGCCGGACTTGATGGCACGGGCGGCGGTGCCTATGGCATCTAAACCCGAACCGCAGAGGCGGTTGATGGTCGCTCCTGGTACTTCAACCGGTAAACCAGCCAGCAAGGACGACATGTGCGCCACATTGCGGTTGTCTTCACCGGCTTGGTTGGCGTTGCCATAAATCACGTCGGTGACGGCTGCCCAATCAACGCTGGGGTTACGAGCCATCAAGGCACGAATCGGAATTGCTCCCAAGTCGTCAGTACGAACCGATGACAGAGCGCCGCCGTAGCGGCCAAAAGGGGTACGGATGGCGTCGATGATGTAGGCGTGATTCATATTGGTTGATTTTTTGATTGATACGTTTAGTTGGCGATGGCAAGTCCAATGAGTTTCTCTAGCTCGCTGTGTTCGAGTCCATCAACCTTGTCGATGAGTTTGAGTCCCTGTGGCGTGCATGCCAAAGTTGCCAAGTCGGAGTAGATGCGCTTGACACAGGCAATCCCTGTCAAGGGATAGGTACAAGACTGGACGATCTTGCTGACGCCCTGCTTGGTGAGCAAGTCCATCATGACCCAGGTCTGCTTGGCACCTACCGCCAAGTCCATGGCACCACCCAAGGCGGGAATGGCATCTTTTTCGCCGGTATGCCAGTTGGCCAAGTCGCCAGTGGCAGACACTTGAAAGGCACCCAGAACACAGATGTCCAAGTGACCACCGCGCATCATGGCAAAGCTGTCGGCATGGTGAAAGAAGGAACCACCCTTGAGCAGCGTCACAGGTTGCTTACCGGCGTTGATCAAATCGTAGTCTTCCTCGCCTTCGGCAGGGGCCGGACCCATACCGAGAATACCGTTCTCGCTGTGCAGCAGTACCTCACGGCTGGCGGGTATGTGGTTGGCCACCAGCGTGGGCATGCCAATTCCGAGGTTAACGGTTGCACCCTCATAGATAGCCTGTGCTACGCGAGCGGCGAGTTGGTCTTTGCTTGTTTTTTGGTAAGTCATATCAGGCTGCTTTCTTGAATCCACCTGCTTGGGTGATTTGACGATCGACTTTGACGATTTGGTGGACAAAGATGCCAGGGGTGACGATGTGCTCCGGGTTCAACTCACCCAGTTCGACAATCTCGTGTACCGTGGCCACTGTTTTCTTGCAAGCTGTGGCCATAACCGGGCCGAAGTTTCGTGCTGCCATGCGGTACGTCAAATTTCCCCATCGGTCGCCGCTCTCGGCTTTGATCAAGGCCGCGTCACCATGGATGGAGTGCTCCAACACGTACTGGCGACCGTTGATCTCGCGGGTTTCCTTACCTTTTGCCATCTCGGTTCCGAAGCCGGTCGGCGTAAAAAAGGCGCCAATACCTGCACCTGCAGCTCGGATACGTTCAGCGAGGTTGCCTTGTGGCACCAGTTCCAGCTCCAATTGACCGCTGCGGTAGAGCGCATCAAACACCTGGCTGTCGGCTTGGCGGGGGAAGCTGCAGATGATTTTACGTACGCGACCAGCCTTAAGCAGTGCTGCCAGACCCGTGTCGCCATTGCCAGCGTTGTTGTTGACCACGGTGAGGTCACGGGCACCTTGGGCAATCAAACCATCAATCAGTTCATTGGGAATGCCGGCTGTGCCGAAACCGCCGATCATGATAGTGGCTCCGTTTTGGATATCCTGCAGTGCATCAGCAACTGTAGGTGCGATTTTATTGATCATTAACAGGCCCTAATCAATTTGTAGGATTTCAAAAAAATGAATAAATATCATTAAATTTGTTCGTATTGTGAACAAATGTTCGTATAATGAATTTTATCAGATTTCAGAATACCATGACAAAAGCGATCAACTCACCATTGCCAGCGTTACCCCAACCAGGTGACACCTACGTGCAATCCTTTGCGCGTGGTTTAGATGTCATTCGGTCATTCAGCGCAGTTACGCCAAAACAAACGCTCACTGAGGTGGCTGCACAAACAAAGTTATCCCGCGCGGGCGCTAGACGTATTTTGCTCACGCTACAAACTTTAGGTTATGTAGAAAGTGATGGCAAATTGTTTTATCTGACACCTCGCATTTTGGATCTGGGCTTTGCGTATCTGTCATCCATGCCCATCTGGAATCTGGCTGAGCCTGTGATGGAAGAGTTGGTGGATCTGGTCAAAGAGTCCTGCTCGGCCGCTGTGCTAGAGCAGACTGATATTGTTTATGTATTGCGTGTCCCAACACATAAGATCATGCGCAACACATTAGGTGTTGGCTCGCGCTTGCCAGCTTATTGCACGTCTATGGGGCGGATATTGCTAGCCGGTTTGCCAGACGATGAGATAGTAAATCGTCTAAAGGCATCTGATAGGCAGGCACGCACCAGACATACTGCTACTGACTTGGATGAATTGATGGCGAAGATCCGACAGGTACGCAAGCAGGGCTGGTGTCTTGTGAATCAGGAACTGGAAGAAGGTCTGATGTCATTAGCAGCACCAATTACCAACAGAGCTGGGCGAACAATCGCCGCGATTAACATCAGCGGACAAGCCAACCGGACGAATGCAAAAGAGGCGCAAGACAAGTTATTGCCAGCTTTGCTGCATAGCGCTTATCGCATTTCGCAGATGCTGCCTTGAGACCTTAAGATATTGATCTCATTTTTCTGGTCTTAGTAAAGCGACGAAGGCTTGAGCAGCGACCGAGCGTGATGCTCCTTTTCTCCATAAAATTCCTGCATGCCGTGACGGTTGCGGATCAGATAATTTTATGGCGTGCATATGTGCGCTGTCCCTTGCTGCGCGTTCTGGCACGATGGTCGCAAGTAATCCTGAATCACATGCGGCAATTAGGGCACTCACAGACTCCATTTCCACTCGAACTAATGGTGAAATACCAGCTATTTTGAACGATTCATCAAGCATACGTCGAGTGGCAAAGCTGCGCGGCAACAAACACAAGGGCATGTTTTTAAGCGTCTTCATCGACACAGTCCGTTTGTCTGCTAGTGGATGATTTTTGCCAACCAATAACTGCATTTGTTCAGTAAATAAATGCGTGGTGTTGATCTCTTCTCGTTCTGTAGGGTGAAAGGCGATGCCTACATCTAATTGTCCTGCCATGAGCAGTTCTTCGATGAGATCTGCGCGCAAGTCACGAATTGAGACTTTGATGCCAGGGTATTGTTCGCTAAAAATGGCAACAGCATTCGGGATCAGTGAGTTCATGAACGTTGGGATGACTCCAACAGTCAGTGTCCCAGCCTGCAACCCATTGAGTCGCGATAACTCCATCCGTCCGGCCTCAATTTCTTGAACGGCGCGCCCAACATAGCCTTTAAAAAGTAAGCCAGCCTGAGAAATTTTCAAACCTCTACCAACTCGGTCAAATAAGCTCACACCCAGTTCTGTTTCAAGCTGGCGTAACCCATGAGATAGCGTTGATTGCGTCACGTACATTGCGTGCGCTGACTGAGTCAAGTGTTCGGTATCAGCAACGCTCAAAAAATACCGAAGTTGACGTAGTTCCATAGTTCGAATTCCTTTGAATGTTCGATTTTAACGAACAATATCACAAAAATAACTCATTAGATTAATTGTTTAAATGTGTCTATCGTCAGGGTTGTTGTTGGTTTCAGGGCTAACGACAAGTAGAAAAAATCATTCACACAAAATTTTGGAGGCAGTATGAATAAACCAAACACATCAACGTCTAGTCGCCGTGGATTTCTTAGAACGGCAGTTACTTCAGCCGCTGTTTCCGCAGGAGCGGTTGCAGGTTCTGCCCAGGCAGCACAAAGCTGTAGCGTATCCGGTGGAGATATTTTGGGCCCGTTTTATCGACCCAACGCTTCAATGGCTGCGGCTTCGGTTATCGAACTCGCTAGTGCTAGCGAGAAGGGAACTCATATTACGCTGACGGGACGAATTCTTCGCCCAGATTGCAAAACGCCTGTAGCTAACGCGGTCGTGGACGTGTGGCAAGCAAATGCCCAGGGTATGTACGATGTCAAGACACCAGATGAAGTGATTGCACCTGCAAATTACAACTTACGGGGACAAGCCCGTACCAACGCTAACGGAGAATTCACGATAAACACGGTGGTTCCCGGAAAATACAAAATTCCACCAGGTTTGGAAAATTTCGAAAAATTTGAAGGCTATCTACGTCCAGCCCACGTTCATCTGACTGTGACACATCCTGTATACCTACCCTTGACAACTCAGCTTTATTTCACTGGAGACTCTCAAATCGCCAAAGATCCATGGGCTAAATATTCCAAGCATATGGTCAAAATGAGTAAGGACAAAGGTTCATTCGAACTCGTTCTGGGCAATACACCGCCACACAAGGCATAAGGTCTCGATTAAATGTCGCGCATCCTTTCATTTCAAACCCGCATCATCGATATCCCAACGGTGCGACCGCACAAGTTGTCGTTTGGCTCAATACAGCAACAAAGCTATTGCATCGTTCGGGCTGAATTGGCATCGGGTGCTGTGGGATGGGGTGAGGCTGCCACTATTGGCGGAGCTTCTTGGAACGAGGAGTCTCCTGAAAGTATCCAGCATGCCATTCAGTCGTATCTTATTCCCGCTGTCATGGGGCATGAAGCTGGCGAGTTTGAAACTCTTTTGCAGCGCATGGATAAAAGCTGTCGTGGCAACTACTTCGCCAAGAGCGCCGTGGAAATGGCATTGATCGATGCAGTGGCTCGTTCTCAGGGTATCCCCGCCTATCAATTGTTAGGCGGAAAACTTCATCAACAGTTGCCATTGGCTTGGACTTTGGCCACGGGCGATGTTGATAAAGACTTGGAGGAAGCCACCCGTAAACTAGCCGAGCGCAAGCACCGCATTTTCAAGATCAAAATCGGAGCGCGTCGTCCTGAGGAAGATGTGGCACTTGTCACAGAAATTGCAAAGGCATTGGCTGGCCATGCCAAGATCACCGTCGATGTGAATCAAGCGTGGGATGGCAATACCGCACGTCGTTATGTACCAGAACTTGCCCACGCAGGGGTGGACCTGATAGAGCAACCAGTGGCACAGTGGAATACCGAGGCGATGGCTTCACTAGTAGCAATGCCCATGCGTACGCTCATCATGGCTGACGAGAGCATTTGTTCGCCACAGGATGCCTATGCACTGGCACATCAACACGCTTCGCATGTTTTTTCGCTCAAAGTTGCTAAGCATGGTGGCTTGCACCGAACCCGTAAAGTGGCAGCTGTGGCAGAAGCCGCCGATATTGGCTGGTACGGCGGCACGATGTTGGAAACTTCACTAGGCAGTGCTGCCTCAGCCCATGTGTTTGCAACGCTTGCCGGTACACATCATGGATGCGAATTGTTTGGACCGCAGTTGTTGGTAGATGACATTGTTGAAAGCCAGATGATTGTGCGCGATTTTGAGTTAGTGATTCCCGATGGTCCTGGCTATGGCGTCACGGTAGATGAGGCTAAATTGGCTCGGTTCGACCGTGCCAGAGTAGGGCTAACCGCCGTACATGTGGATATGGGTCGTCAAACAGCATTTAAGAGCAATTAGGAGATCGTTATGTTGTATTTGGTTCGCATGGATGTGAAGATTCCGCACGATATGAGTGAAGAGTTAGCAGGTGAAATAAAGGCTCGCGAAAAAATCTACGCACAGCAACTACAAAAAGACGGTCAATGGCGACATTTATGGCGCGTCGTAGGTGAATACGCTAACTACAGTGTTTTCGATGTGGCTTCAAACGATGAACTTCATGATTTGCTCTCCAAGTTGCCCTTGTTCCCCTACATGCAAATCGTGGTAACCCCTTTAGCTCGTCATCCCTCAGCTTTAGCGTGATGTATTTATAGTCTCTAACTTATATTGGAATAATGTATGAAATCTCAATTTTTGTCACCATTTTTGATGGTCGCAACACTAATCACCGCAGGCACTGCACTTCCTTCTCATGCGGACGAATGGCCTTCCAAACCGATTCGTTGGGTGGTGCCATTCCCGCCAGGAGGAGCCATGGACGCTATCGCCAGAGCACTGGGTGAAAAGGCTTCAAAATCAGTAGGACAACCCTTTGTAATTGAAAATAAACCAGGAGCCGGTGGCAATATTGGAGCTGATCAAGTAGCCAAATCACCCGGTGACGGCTACACCATCATGATTACCTCTATTGGCATGGCCACCAACAAGGCTTTGTATCCAAAGCTGAGCTATGACCCAGTCAAAGACTTTGCGCCGGTCAGTTTGCTCGCTATCGTCCCCAATGTCCTGGTAACTAATACCACGCAACCGACGGTTAAAACTGTTGCCGATGTCATAGCTAATGCTAAAGCACAACCAGGTAAGCTAACCTATGCTTCAGCCGGTAATGGAACTTCTATTCACCTCGCAGGCGAAGTGTTTGCATCACAAGCAAAAGTTGATATGCTGCATATTCCTTACAAAGGTAGTGGCCCAGCCGTTACCGATTTGCTGGGCGGACAGGTGAACTACATGTTTGACAGCATCACATCAGCGAAGCCACATATTTTGTCTGGCAAGCTTCGAGCAATAGGTCTGACAACGACCAAACGCTCCGCAGCGTTACCTAATGTGCCGACATTGGCTGAGTCGGGTCTTGCAGGCTATGAAGTTTCCCCATGGTTTGCAGTCTTTGCTCCAGCATCCACACCTAAACCTATCATCGCAAAACTGAATGCAGCGTTGTTGGAGGCCATGAAACAACCGGATATCAAGGCTAAATTCGAAACAATTGGGGCAGAATCTATCGGTTCATCGCCAGAGGAATTGGGTGCACATTTGAATCGTGAAATTGGTCGATGGGGAAAACTGATCACGGAGCAAAATATCAAATCCGATTAGTACGGCATACCTTAAAAGACATTGGACAGGTAAATGAGCAAACTTCATTTTATTAAACAAGGCAGTGGCTCTCCTGTGGTGCTTAGCCATGCCTTAGGCTGTAGCCTTCATATGTGGGACGAGGTTGCAGCAGCTCTGCAGGATCATTTCACTGTTCTGCGCTATGACCATCGTGGGCACGGATTTTCAGAAGTTATATCTAATCATTTCGACATGCATGACTTGGCTGATGATGCTGTGGCGCTCATTCAAGATGTCTTCGGTGAATCTGTTCATTTTGTCGGATTGTCTATGGGGGGCATGGTAGCGCAGGACATGGCAGCTCGGCACCCACAGTGGCTAAAAAGTATCGTCATTGCCAACTCGGCCAGCTATTACGACGATGTGGCTAAAAGTATGTGGAATGCAAGGATCGCAAATGTATTGACTAAAGGTGTATCTTCCATTGCTGACGCGGCCATGCAAAGATGGTTTACGCCCGAATTTCGTGTTGATGAGCAGAATGGAGGAGCAGATCGCGTACGCAGTCTAAAGACTCAGCTTGAAAATTGCAATGCGCAATCCTACGCGGCAAGCTGTGCAGCAGTGTCAGCGATTGATTTTCGTGAGAGCAATTCACAGATCACTTGTCCGGCCTTGATTATCTCAGGTGAGAAGGATGAGGCGACGCCGCCCGATATGTCTGTGGCCATAAGCAAGGCTATTGCTGGTGCGCAGCATCTCAGCATACCCGCTGCACACTTGAGCGCGGTTGAACAACCCGCACTTTTCGCAAAAATGGTTATCAACTTTTTGAAATAAATATCATCATTCCTAATTTGAATAATTGTTTTATTCATTTCAGGTTCTTTGCACGAATTGATTTGCGGTTAACAGCTTCTTGCTAAACTTTCTAGGTGCGGATCACATAGATGGAGTACCAATACGTATCGAGTCAAACTGCAAGTGATGCATAAACTCACGCAAAATCAACAGTGTTGCCGCAAATGTGGAATTGGTTGGAATTCCTGCGCTCGAAGCCGGTCTACCAAGTACCAGTGACGCCAACAAATCGAAAGTTCGTTCAACCGCTTCGAGTGAAAGAATCATTTCAGACTGGTCAGAAACTCCGGCGATAAGCGCAAGCTCTCGGATGGATGCATCTCTGGTGAAAAGTGTAGGATGACCCGTCAATAGCTTTCCCGCGCGGGTCACCTCGTCCTCGACCACCATGATGGCGGTCTCCATTTCGCCGGGTGTGGGCGGTGTGTGTTTGAAAAAATCAACTGCCGTCTTGTTTGAACCTATGGAAAGCACGAGCACTGCTTCGGGTTCTGCATCTGTCCCAAAGGCAACAGTCGTTTGCTCTTCGCCTATATGGAGCACGCTAATCGGCATGCCTGTCGAGACGCCAAGTCGTGTGACCTTATATTGCACTTGGATGTCATTTTCCATATTAGTTCACTTATTCTAGTTTCTGTAACCATTCCAAAAACTCAGCCTGCATGGCCGGGCTGATGCTATGGTCTATGGGGTAAAGACGGGTCAGGTGTTCGACCTCTAGTTCGGTCAGCAACTGGTCTGAACGCTGCGCCCACACCACTGGCAATTTGCTATCGTACTCGCCATGACCGATGAAAGCGCGCAGGGTTGCTAGTCGCTGTTTATCGGCTAAGTGCGGTTGCAGTTCTGGCAGGATGCGTCCGGACAGTACGCCAAAGGCAGCGACGCTCTCTGGTGCACTCAGTGCCACGCTGGCGCTCAAAATACCACCTTGGCTAAAGCCGGCAATCACCGTGTGCTGCGGCGCAATGCCGTAGGCGGACTGTAACTGTTCAATAAAGCGAATCAAAGTCAGACGGCTTTGCTCGGCCTCACTTTCCACAATACGGGGCCCGGCGGTTGTGAAAGCAACCCGAAACCAGCCAAACTGCCCGGGCGCGAACTCAAGTGGCCCCCGTGGCAGCACCACCAGCGTGTCAGGGTCGATGCCTGCCGCCAGATCGGCCAGATTCGTCTCCGAGCCACCCACACCATGCAGCAAGATGACGCAGGCTTTGGGTTGGGCAGGTTGCGGTTGTTTGATCCGAAAAGCCAGTCCGAAGTCCACACTTTGTTGTAATGGGCAGAGGGTGTTGTGCAAACTGCTCATGCTGCGACTCCTTCTGTATTTTTTGCTTCAATGGTATGGGCATCAGTCATACCCCAAGCGTAGGACTCCATCGACAGCACACCGTTGGCAATGCCCGCGTCAATGACCTGGGCGGCCTCACCGTCGCTTAGTGCACCCAGGGCGACCAGCAGGGGCAGGAAATGCTCCTCGGTGGGGTGGGCCCGCTGTGCATGCGGCGCGCGTTGCCGGTAGTCCAGCAGCCCTTCGATGTCATCGGTGGTGACGGCCTGCCGGACCCAATGCGTGAATTCAATGGCATAGTCTTGCTCTGCCGCACCCGAGTGCCGAAACTCGTACAAATTGTGCGTCATGCTGCCGGAGGCGGCGATCATCACCCCGCTGTCCCGAATCGGTGCCAACGCTTTGCCCAAATTGTACGCACTGACCGTGTCCAAATCCATAGGCATGGAAACCTGAAAGACGGGAATATCAGCCTGGGGCAGCAAGTGACGCAATGGCACCCAGGCACCATGGTCCAGCCCACGCCGCGCATCCACCCCCACCTTCCAGCCAGCCTGGGTCAGCAGACGGCTCACTTCGGCGGCGAGCTGCGGGTGACCTGCTACCGGGTACTGCAGGTCATACAGCACGGCCGGGAAACCACCAAAGTCATGCACCGTTTCGGGTGCTGGGGTGGTCATCACTGTCACGTCGCGGGTCTGCCAATGGGGCGACACCACCAGCACCGCCTTGACTGTTTTTGCGTCAGACAGTTGCTGCCCAAGAGTGTTCAATGCTGGCCCGAGCAAGCCGGGTTCAATGGCGAAGGTGGGTGCACCGTGTGAGATGAATAAGGCGGGTGCTTTGCTTAATGTGGTTACGTTCATGGTGATATCCAGGTTCAGAGAAAGTCAAAGTCGCAAAGTCGCGGCGCTTCAGGCCTTGCGGATCCAGGTCGGCGCAATGCTGGTGCCCAGACCGGCACCATAACCCAGATAGATGTTCAAGCCTGCAAGCGGCTCCAGATAACGCGCATTCTTCAAACCGCCGGCGTCGATGGTCGCAAATCCCATGCTTTGCGCCAGAGAGACCGCTGTCTGCTTGGCACGTTCGCTGTCGCTGGCTACAAACACGGTCACGGTCTGACCCTTGCCCAAATCAGCGCCTTCGGCCAGCACCGGTGCAAACACGGTATTGAAAGCCTTGACCAGCAGCGCTGCTGGCACGGCCTTGGCAATCTCTTCAGATGCCGAGGTGCTGTGCCCCAGGGTCAGGCCCATGTAGTCGTCGGTCAGCGGGTTGGTGATGTCGATCACGACTTTGCCGCTCAGGTCACCTAGCGATTGCAAGGCGCTCACGGCGTCCGCATAGCCGGTGGCCAGCACGACGATGTCGACTGCGGCGGCAGCGTTGGCCGAGGCCACCGCTGTTGCCCCCGGGTTGGCGGCGGCAACCGCCTGAGCTTTGGCCCCATCGCGGGCCGTGACGCTGACCTGGTGGCCTGCGCGGGTGAGTTGTTTGACGAAGGCTGCGCCCATGTTGCCGGCGCCGAGTACGAGAATGTTCATGATGTGTCCTTAAAGTTGAAGTGAACCGCTTTTCTGGCGGATGCACATTGGGAATGCATAGGACGTACTGTATAAGCTATCAATCATGAGATAAACAGCATAAAATAAGTTTTATTGTTCCAATAATAGACACAATACAAATACTATGGATAAATTTCTGGAAATGCAGACCTTCAGCGCGGTGGTGGATGCAGGTAGCTTTGTCAAAGCGGCTGAGGTGTTGGGTCTGTCGAAAGCGGCCATGTCGCGCTATGTGGGAGAGTTGGAGACTCGTCTGGGGGTGCGGCTACTGCAGCGTACCACGCGGCGGCTGTCGCTCACGGAAGAAGGGCAGGTGTTTTATACGCGCTGCAAGGAATTGTTGGCTGGTGTCGACGAAGCCGAGGCTGAAATTACCTCCCGCAGCGGTGCTGCCAGCGGCCTGCTGAGGATCAATGCCCCGGTGACCTTTGGTATTTTGCATCTGGCCCCGCTTTGGGGTCAGTTTCGCTCTCAGTACCCGCAGGTGTCGCTGGATGTGACGCTGGCCGACCGTGTGGTGGATCTGGTCGATGAGGGCTATGACGTGGCCATCCGCATCGCGACATTGCCCAGCTCTACGCTGATCAGCAAGCGCCTGACAAGTACCCGACTGATTCTGTGTGCGTCGCCCGAATACCTGCAGAAAAACGGCACACCCACCCATCCCAACGAACTGGCAAAGCACGCGGTGATTTCATACAGTTATTTGTCAACCCGAGACGAATGGCATTTCGAGGGGCCGCAGGGGGCTGTCAGTGTCAAAACACAACCTTGCATCCACACCAATAGCGGTGACACCTGCCGTGCGGCAGCGCTGGCGCACCAAGGCATCATCCTGCAGCCTGGTTTTCTGGTGGGGGATGACCTAAAGGCGGGCACGCTGGTGGAGTTGATACCCGAGTTCCACGCCCTAGAGCTGGGTATTTATGCGGTCTACCCGACCCGCAAGTACGTCTCGCCCAAGGTGCGAGCCTTGATTGACTTTCTAGCTGAGAAATTTGCTCAAAAGCATAAGAATTGGTGAATTAGTTGTTTTGAATAAGAGATTTCAACAGTAAATACACAAAGATATATTGTCATGTTTAAAGGGAAAATTTCAAGCTGACCTACGATTCTAAATTTAATACTGCCTAGGCGTTCATCTGTAAATTAAGTTATTCACCTGTATGATTAGCTTCATGTTCAGATATAAATTTTCTTGGTGAGGTTTTCAATGGGGGATAAATTGACGGCGGCAGATAGCGTGGCAGACGCCGAACGGCGAATTTACGCTGCACCAGCATTAGAGAAAGGCTTGGACATTCTCGAAATGCTTTGCAGGAGTGATACGCCGCTGTCTCAGAAAGAGATAGCGAAGCAACTTGGTAGAAGTGTCAGTGAAATTTATCGAATGGTGTCCTGTCTGCTTGAACGAAACTACGTTTCTCAAGTTGATGAGAACACTTACACGATTACCACCAAGTTGTATGAACTGTCGCACGTTAATCCTCCAACGCAAAGATTACTTTTTGAAGCGATGCCCGTGATGCAAAGACTGGCTAAGGAGCTTGATCAGTCATGCCATCTCACTGTTTATTCACAAGGAAAGCAGTTAGTGCTTGCCAAAGTTGATGCTCCAAGTGGCATGGGATTTAGTGTTCGTACTGGATCTGAGCTAGACGTTTTAATTTCTGCATCAGGTCGGGTACTTTTGGCTTTCCAGAATTCGGAAACTACCAAACTGTGGATAGAGGAGTCAATCCAGCGCCGTCCAGATCAATCTAACCCTCAAATCGAGATTATTTTAGGAACTATTCGAAAAATTGGTTACGAGTCAGTTCCTAGTGTGCAGGTGCGTGGCTTATATGCCGTTAGCTTTCCAATTCTGGATACTCAGGGGCGCGCGCTAGCTGCAATAACCGTACCTTACGCCGAACGCATTGATCAAAACCAAAGGAAGTCAATTCCAGAAGTAACATCCTTACTAGGAACCGCAGCGAACACAATATCGATCAAAGTCGGAGGCGCTGCGAGAAGCGCCCTGTCAGTTTGAGTGCTGGTATCTAGATTTTCGAAATACGGAGTCAAACCATGTACTACGAACCCGGCGTCACCTCCCATGGTCTGCCGCACGATCCCTTCAAATCCTGCGTCGTGCCACGCCCGATTGGCTGGATTTCAACCGTTGACGCCCAAGGCCGGCACAACCTCGCACCCTACAGCCAATTCCAAAACGTCACCTTCAACCCACCGATCGTCATGTTTTCTGCCAACCAAGACACGGGAGGCAACCGCAAGGACTCGGTTCGTAATGCTGAGCAAACCGGCGAATTTGTCTGGAACATGGCTACTTACGATTTACGCGACGCAGTCAACATCTCCGCCGAAGAGCTGCCCCACGGTGTTGACGAGTTTGACCGGGCAGGGCTAGAAAAAGCACCTTCAAGAATTGTCAAACCCATGCGCGTCGCCCGCTCGCCCATCCAGTTTGAGTGCGTCTACCTCAACACCCTGCGCTTCCCCGGCGTCCCGCCCATGGGCACCGCAGACGTCGTCTTCGGCCGAGTCGTGGCTGTGCACATCGCCGACGAGGTGATCGACGTCAACGGCATGGTCGACGTCCTCAAAATCCAGCCGTTGGCAAGGATGGGCTATTTTGATTACACCTTTGTAGACAACAAATTCCAAATGGTCATCCCCGGCAATAGCAAAGCCCTGCTGGCGGGGCTAGAAGGGTCGCCGGATAAGGCGAAAACGTCTACAGAACCGATTTGAGGGGTATTTTTGGCTTTAGCCGGCGTATTTATTGCCTTAATTGCTATTAAATTCATAGCTAATTGTAACTGGAAAATTTCTCTCTTTACTTACAAAGTTTACCCAAAAAATCAAAAAAGCGCTTTTGAGGATTTCACTTGTTGATTGTTGACTTTTCGGTGTCTGTAGAAAGTTGCACGACTAATGCCCAAAAAGGCTGCAGCTGCTTCAATATTTCCATTGCATTGCTTCAGAGCTTCATCAATCAAGTTATTTGGAGCATGCACTTTTTGTAGCTGCATACCATATGAAGTCATGGTTGATTGTTCGCCCAGTAGTGTTTGAAAAAACTCAAACTCAAGCGTGCTGAGTTCGTCACAAACTGCGAATGCTAACTTTAATAAATGCTGTAGTTGTCTGACATTACCGGGCCACATCAACTTCGAAAGCTTATCAATAGCATCGGGACTAATACGATGAACACCATGCTCAAGTTTGACACAAAGTCTGCTCAGAACATCTTCAAAATCCTGCCTTGCACGCAAAGGCGGTACAGTAATTTGCATGCCAGAAATTCGATAATACAAATCGGATCGAAAGTGTCCGTCGCGAACCATGTTTTCTAAATTTCGGTTAGTTGCGCACAAGAACCTCACATTTACCATACGGGGCTTCACACCACCAACGGGTAGAACCTCACTCGTATCAAGTACACGCAATAGGGCTACTTGTAGTGCAAGCGGCATTTCTCCTATCTCGTCTAGAAGCACTGTTCCACCACTGGCGGCCTCGATTTTTCCTATGCTACCACCACGGACAGAGCCGGTAAACGCACCCTCGACGTGTCCAAATAGTTCTGATGCAATCAATTCTGCTGGCAGAACGCCACAGTTGAAAGCCACAAATGGACCGTTTGGACGATCGCCTAATGCATGCAAAGTTGCAGCGGTAACTTCTTTCCCTGCGCCTGTTTCTCCAGTGATCAGAATAGGAAGGCTGGCATTAAAAGCTTTTATGGCTAGATTCAATTTGGCGTGAAAAGCCATATCACTGGGCAAGCGCAGTTTGTTTACCTGTGACGGCTCTTGTTTTGATGCAGAAGACAACACCTTCGAAAGATTTCTCGTCTGTTGAACAGCAAGACATACACCACCTTTGAGAACGATCTGCGGTGGATGATTCCCTTCACCTTGGTTTTTTGATGCCCAAAATTCGAAGCGATCTTCGAAAATGTCTTCAAATACACATGAAACTGGTATTGAATGTAGATCGAGAAGTTTACGGGCATCCCTGTTAGTCGCGATCAGCTGTCCCTCTTTGCTGAAAGCTAAGCTTGCATCGCTGCCTGTATCAAAGTCTAAGCGTAAGTAAACGGGCAATGCATTAAAAAACCGCCTCTCAATACGGGTTGCACATTGACGAGTCAAGGTTCGAACAGCATTTGAAAATCCAGGTGTATCTCGTGTTACGTCTAGAGATCCAAGTAGCTTGCCTTTAGGGTCAAAAATAGGCACAGCATAACAATGAAAAAGTTGGTTGTTAGAAAAGAAGTGTTCCGCGCCCAGTACGCTCACCTCACGACCTTCAGCCAATGCTAGACCCATAGCGCTTGTGCCGATCGAGCGCTCTGAAACGTCAACGCCTGGTCTAAAAGCCCATCGTAATGGGGCGCACCGTTTTTCGAAAGCGCCAGAAACTGCCAGTACTGACCCATGCGCGTTAGTAATCATGGCTACGTAGCCGGCATCAGAAATGGCTTTGGCTAGTTGCACTAGCTCAATCTTAGCTATTTCGAGCCAATTGTTTTCTGATTCAAACAAGAATGCGAGTTTACTTTTGTCGACTGGATCGAATTCCACGTGCTCGTTGGGACTTTTCCCCGATTGTCGACATCTCTCCCATGATTGTAGGACTGAGTCA
>JAAFJF010000052.1 GCA_013298815.1 Polaromonas sp.
ATGAAGAAATTACAATGATACAAAACCGTTTGAATTATCGACCTCGTAAACGATTAGGATTTAAAACCCCGCACGAGGTATTTCATCAGTCTTTAAACCGTGTTGCACTTCGTGCTTGAATCCGCCTGATTCATTATCAATCTTTGTGTCTAAAGAGCTTTTAAATCAAAATAATAAAATAAGCATTCAATATCAAGGATGCGCAGATGATGGCTTATGTTATTCACCTATAGATAAAATATTTCAGATTAATGATGGAAAAATAATTTTAGTCAATGATGACACTGATGGAATTTATACTAAACAAGTTAATAACAAAAATACATTAGATAAAAATAATATCGAATCAGCTGATAAAAAAATTAAAACACCTATTGATGAGGTTTCTCTTGCTCAGTCGACATTAGAAAAAGGTAGTTTTATAGGTATTATTTTGAGCTTTTTGAGTTTTGGTTTGTTGTTAGCATTTACTCCATGTGTGTTACCGATGGTACCTATCTTGTCAAGTATCATTGTCGGTAACGTAGAAAATAGTGTGCCTAAGAATGGATTTTTATTATCAATAGCTTATTCGCTGGGTATGGTAATGGTGTATACCTGTTTGGGTGTAGCTGCTGGACTGGCCGGTGAGGGGCTTGCAGCAACGTTGCAAAAACCATCCGTACTTATCTTTTTCGCGACTGTACTATTTGCCTTGTCACTTTCAATGTTTGATGTTTATCAACTACAAATGCCGCGTTTTCTTCAGGATCGTCTTAATTCATCAAGCGCCAATATGCAGGGTGGACGCTATATATCGGTATTCATCATGGGGGCTTTATCTGCTTTAATTGTAGGACCTTGTGTTGCTGGACCTCTGGCGGGTGCATTGATTTACATAAGCCAGTCGCGAGATATATTCTTAGGCGGTTTAGCCCTTTTTTCTATGGCACTTGGTATGAGTGTTCCACTCTTATTGACTGGTGCGTCTGCTGGTGCCGTGCTACCCAGAGCGGGCGCTTGGATGAATGCAGTTAAATACTTTTTTGGTTTGATGTTACTGGCGACATCTATATGGATGTTGCAATCAGTACTACCGTCTTCTGCTTGGATCGCATTGTGTGGTACTTGGCTAATACTTACAGCTGTATTTTTAAAAGTATTTGATGCAATAGATCATCAAGTTAACGTCTTGTCACGCTTTAGCAAAACGCTTGGAATTATTTTTTTAGTCTTAGGCATTTTAGAAATTATAGGCGCTGGACTAGGAGCGAAAGATGTTTTAAAACCTTTTGAGCCTATCACGAGTTTTAAATCTGAACGAGCAGCGTCAAGTTTCGTTCAGGACAATATTGCTGATAAAAAACTACAGTTCGAGCGTATTAAAACATTGGCAGAACTTAAAATAAAATTACAAAATACAAATAAAAATGTTATATTAGATTTTTATGCTGACTGGTGTACCTCTTGCATAGAAATGGATAAGTTTACGTTTTCTGACGCAAATGTTAGGCAAAAGCTTAATAACGTTTTGCTACTTCAAATAGATGTTACAAAAAATACAAAAGACGATATTGAAATTATGAAAATGTACAAAATTTTTGGTCCGCCAGCACTTTTGGTTTTCGATACAAAAGGCAACGAAATATCAACTGCGCGTGTAATCGGATATTTAGCGCCAGAAAAATTTATTTCTCATCTTCAAAATAATTCTATTTAAACAATTTAAATTTTTATGAATGTTTTATTGGCTGAAGATGACATGCAATTAGGAGATGCAATACAGCGAGGCTTACAATTGCAGGGTTTAGCGGTGAACTGGGTGCGGGACGGTTTTATGGCTAACAATGAACTGGCTAGGTCATCATACACAGTGGCCGTACTAGATATTGCTATGCCATATTTAAATGGTTTAGAAGTTTTAAAAAAATTACGATTAGTAAACAAAAAAACCCCCGTTTTAGTACTTACTGCGCGCGATAATAATCGTGATATAGCAGAAGCCTTGGATGCTGGCGCTGACGATTATGTAGTGAAGCCTGTCGATCTGATTGTTTTGGCTGCTCGTTTGCGAGCATTAGCTAGGCGAGTGCTTAACGATGAAAATTTAAGCACTATTAAGTATGGCGCTTTGTGTATAAACAGCAGTACGCGTGAGGTATATTTCAACGATAAGTTGATCAATCTATCGTGTCGTGAATTCGACTTACTGAGTGTATTAGTCTTTGCAAACGGAAGAGTATTAAAGCGACAATATTTAGAAGAAAAAATCTATATAAGAGGTCAAGAAATCGAAAGTAATACAGTTGAGGTTCATATTCATAATCTGAGAAAAAAAATCAGCAAAGATATTATTCATACTGTTCGTGGAGTCGGTTATCAAATACAACTCAAGACTAATGATAGACTGTACTAAGAATAAATATTCACTTAAATCTAGATTAATTATTTGGATTTTATTAGGGAACTTGTTGATTTGGGTTGGTATTTCTGCATTTATTTGGTTTGATACAAGTAATGAATTAGATGAGTGGCTCACGCACATTTCTACCACTGTAGAAGCTCAGGCTGTTATGAAGCACGAGCGAGAGGATATTTTAAGTTTACTGCTGTGGAATTTAGTTTGGCCATTTATTTTGGGAATTCCCTTATTAATTCTTACAATTTCATTTGTTGTTCATATAATTAACAAAGATTTGCTCACTCTAGGTAAAGCTATAGAGAACCGCGATGCATTGTCTATAGAATTATTGAATACTAATAACTTGCCAAACGAAGTAGTACCGTTGGTTAATAAACTGAATGAGTTATTTCTGCGAGTCAAAGCAAGTGTAGAAAAGCAGAATAGGTTTACAGCTGATGCTGCCCACGAACTCAGGACTCCAATGTCAGCTATTCGTGCACAAGCCCAAGTGGCCATTATGGCAACTGATAATGTTACAAAGCAATATGCCTTAAAAGAGTTGATGATTGGTTGCGATCGAAGTAGCCATTTGGTTGATCAATTACTTGCTTTAGCGCGGTTAGAGAAAACTGAGAAATTTCACAAGTCTTTTGAAGTAATCAATTTGGAAAAGTTAATAAAAAATCTGGTTGCTAATTTTTCATCTACCGCCAAGGAAAAAAATCAAAAAATAATTATTAAGAGCCTGATGCAGCAAGTCACAAGCATGCTGTCAGATGAAGTACTAGTAATGGTTATGTTTCGTAATCTGATCGACAACGCATTGCGCTACAGTCCAGCGGATTCTGTCGTCCAAATAACTGTGGGAAATAATGATGGTCGCCACGAGGTTGTTATAGAAGATGGAGGAGCTGGGATGACTGAGGTGGAAATCAGTCGTCTTGGAGAACGCTTTTTCCGTGTGGTCACTAGAGATTTTAGTTTAGGCAGTGGTTTGGGTTGGTCAATTGTTACTCAAATTGCTACTGTATTGGATTTTAAAATCCAAGTGGATCGTTCACCGTGTTTGGGTGGTTTAAGAGTAAAAATTCATATGTAACATTTTGAAGTCAAAAGAGATTTATCGTCAGATCAAAATTGCAGGGTATGTAAGACACTTAAGAGTAAAGCGCAAAAGTTCAATGTAAAATAGTGAGGCATTTGTAAACTTTCAGAGCTGCACTTCTGCAACGGCTCACATATTTGGCATAGCCACAATAATTTTTATCATGAAACTTTCAACTTTATCTCTGGTTAAATATTTTACTGTTTTGGTGGCTTTGAGCGTGCCAGTGTTGAGTTATGCATCTGGCGATTTGCCAAAGCCTGCTAAACCAGATTTAGTCAAAGGAGAGGCCAGCTTCACTGCCGTTTGTGCTGCTTGTCATGGTGCTGATGGCAACTCAGGTACGCCTGTCAATCCCAAATTGGCTCAGCAACATCCTGAGTACCTGGTTAAGCAGTTACAAGAATTCAAATCAGGCAAGCGTAACAACGCTGTTATGAAGGGCTTCGCCACTGCTTTGAGTGATGAAGACATGCGCAACATCGCTTACTGGGCAGCTTCCAAGAAGGCCAAAGCAGGCTCTGCAAAAGACAAAGAGTTGGTCGCTTTAGGCGAAAAAATTTACCGTGGTGGCATCAGCGACCGCCAAATTCCTGCTTGCGCCAGCTGCCACAGCCCTACTGGTGCTGGTATTCCAGCCCAATACCCGCGTTTGAGCGGACAGCACGCCGACTACACGATGGCTCAGTTGAACTCGTTCCGCGAAGGTTCACGTAAAAATAGTTTGCAAATGATGCAAGTTTCAGCCAAGTTGAATGACCGCGAAATCAAAGCTGTATCTGACTATATAGCTGGTTTGCGATAAGCAAATAACTTAAAATGTTAAAGGTTTTAGATTCAGGGAACTTATTGATTAAAATTTGACCTGATACAAACCCCATTTTCTAGTCTTTCAGAGGGCGGGTTATCTTAGGTAGCTCGCCCTTCTTGCATTCAAAGCCCACTATATTTAAATGACAGTATCAACACACGGTTTACGGCTGAAAAACGGCTCTCAGGCATGGCGGTTGGGTGTGGAGTTGCTGTCTTCCATGCGGTTTTCAATTTCGTTGTTGACCGTCATTTGTATTGCTTCAATCATTGGCACAGTGCTGAAGCAAAACGAGCCAATCAATAATTACATCAACCAGTTTGGACCTTTTTGGGCGCAGGTATTTGCGTCAGCCAGTTTGACGTCGGTTTACAGCGCTTGGTGGTTCATGCTGATTTTGGCCTTTTTGGTCGTCAGCACCAGCTTATGCGTAACTCGTAATGTGCCTAAAATCATGCGCGACTGGGGTATTTTCAAAGAAGATATTCGTGCGCAAAGCCTCAAAGCCTTTGGTCATACGGCACAGGCCAATATAAGCGAGTCGCCGCAAGCTGCAGCGCAACGAATAGGCCAAATGCTGGCTGGTGGTGGCTGGAAGGTCAAGCTACAAGAGCGTAAAAATACGACACATGCGATGGGCGAAAGTAGCTGGATGGTGGCTGCCAAGGCAGGTCGCGTTAACAAGCTGGGCTATATTGCCGCGCATAGTGCTATTGTTTTGGTGTGCATAGGCGGGCTGCTTGATGGTGACCTGATAGTCAAAGCACAAATGCTGTTGAATGGCAAAACCGCCTACAGTGGCGGCGGTTTGATATCTGACGTGAAGCCTGAGCACCGCTTGAGCCCCAGCAACCCCACTTTTCGGGCCAATCTTTTGGTGGCAGAGGGCGCGCAGTCAAGCACAGCAATTTTGAACCAAGGCACAGGCGTATTGATTCAAGATTTACCATTTTCTATTGAGCTGAAAAAGTTTGTCGTTGAGCATTACTCTACTGGTATGCCCAAGCTTTTCGCCAGCGATATTGTGATTCACGACAAAGAAACCGGCGCTAAAACACCAGCTCGGGTAGAGGTGAACCACCCTGTCAATTACAAAGGGGTCGAGATATTCCAGTCTAGTTTTGATGATGGCGGCTCCACTGTCAAACTCAAAGCTGTGCCTTTGATCGCGGCTGCAAAGCCGTTCGAAGTTGAAGGTGTCATTGGAAACAGTACCCAATTACAAAATGGTGCCAATGATAAGCTGACCTTGGAATTTGCGGCTCTGCGGGTTTTTAACATCGAAAACTTTGGTAAAGATGGCGCAGGCGGCTCATCAGTTGATGTGCGTAAGGTCGATTTGCGTGAGACCTTAGATGCCAAACTTGGCGCAGCCAATAAGGTAAAAACCAACAAAGAGTTGCGTAATGTGGGGCCGAGTATCACCTACAAGCTGCGTGATGCAGCTGGTCAAGCCAAAGAGTTTCATAACTATATGCTGCCCGTCAAAATGGGTGCTGATGAGAATGAGCCGTCTGTATTTTTACTTGGCATGCGTGAATCAACCGCTGAAGCCTTCCGTTATTTGCGTGTCCCGGCTGATGACAAAGGCAGCATGGACGGTTTTTGGCAGCTTCGTGCCGCTTTGGCTGACCCATTCAAGCGAGACCGAGCAGTGGCTACCTATGCTCAAAAAGCGGCCGGTGCTGATCGGCCTGACATGGCGCGCCAGTTAGCGCTTTCTGCCTCCAAAGCCATGAGCCTGTTTGCAGGTTCTGTCAGCTCGGAAGCCTTGGTTGGGTCTGCTGTAAAACCGCCTGAGAGTACGCCGGCAACCACGGCAGGCTTACAAGCGGTTGCTGACTACATCGAAAAAAATGTACCAGAAGCTGAGCGTGAAAAAGCCAGTGAAGTGTTGATTCGGATTTTGAACGGTGCGCTGTTTGAACTGGTGCAGTTGACGCGCGCAGAAGCAGGCTTCAAACCTATGGATTTGAGCGACAAAACGCAGTCTTACATGATGCAAACGGTGTTGTCGCTCAGCGACGCCAGTATTTATCCCGCGCCTATGGCTTTTATGTTGCAAGACTTCACGCAGGTGCAAGCTAGTGTCTTTCAAGTAGCCAGTGCGCCAGGGAAAAAAGTGGTTTATACCGGTTGTGCTTTCTTGATTTTGGGCGTGTTTGCGATGTTATATATCCGCGAACGCCGTGTTTGGGTGTGGCTGACTCCTGGTGACGGTCCAACTGGAACGCGGGCCAGTATGGCGCTGTCCGCCAATCGAAAAACCATGGATGGCGACCATGAGTTTGCACATTTAACTGAAAGACTCATTGGTGCAAAGCCGGATGTGAAGCCAGATCTTAAAGCGAATGTAAAGGCAGAATGATGAATACAACAACGATAACTGGTAATAACCTGAGCTTGAACCAAGGCTTTTTCGCCCAACGCAGCAAGCTTGATTGGGCGTTTGCAGCTTTGGTCGTTTTCGGTGGTTTGTACGTATTTCAGCGTTATTTGGGTGCCATGGATGTGTATGAAAAGGGCATCTTGCTGGCCGCTATTCCCTTTGCTGTTTGGTTGGGGTGGTTTTGGCGACCACTGCAAGTGTTGATGG
Source organism: Polaromonas sp. (assembly GCA_013298815.1). Taxonomy (GTDB): domain Bacteria; phylum Pseudomonadota; class Gammaproteobacteria; order Burkholderiales; family Burkholderiaceae_C; genus Aalborgiella. The sequence continues at coordinate 6,896 of JAAFJF010000052.1, forward strand.
CAACCGTCACCGCTTTTTCGTTGTTGGGTATTTGGTCATACCAAGCACCAGCTGAATTAGGTGGAGCATCCTTGGCCCGCGCTGAATCTGTCTTTTGGCTCAAGTACTTTTTATCAAGTCAGTCTGCCATTTTGTGGATGAGCGTGCTGTTTTTTATGAGCAGTATTTTTTATTGGATAGGTGTTGCCGCTACCAAACAAAGTGCTGCGATGGAATTGATTGGTTCACGATTGGCGTGGGTTGCAGTGGCCATGGCGCTGATTGGTACGATGGTGCGTTGGTACGAGAGCTACTTGCTGGGTGCAGATATTGGACATATCCCTGTCAGTAATTTGTACGAGGTGTTTGTGCTGTTCAGCTGGCTAACCGCTGCCATGTACTTGTATTTTGAGGCACAGTATAAAACCCGCGCCTTGGGTGCTTTTGTGATGCTGGTCGTCAGCGCCGCAGTGGGCTTTTTACTCTGGTACACCTTGGTACGTGGCGCGCATGAGATTCAGCCCTTGGTTCCTGCGTTGAAAAGCTGGTGGATGAAAATCCATGTACCTGCTAATTTTGTGGGTTACGGTGCATTTGCCATCTCCGCCATGATTGCTTTTGGTTATTTGATCAAGCAGCAAGCGACGGAAACGCGCTGGTACAAGCTCACGCCGCTGCTGATGCTGGGTGTGGTGCTCTGCTTCATGCCTTTGGTTTTCCGTAAGACCACGCTGGATGCTGGCGGCAGCTATTGGCTGGGCTACCTCATCATTTCAGGCTTGATCGTGGGCGGTATTTTGTGGGGACGCCAGCGCATTGCAGCGCGTTTGCCCAGCTTTGAGGTGATGGATGATGTGATGTACAAATCCATCGCGGTCGGCTTCGCTTTCTTCACGATTGCAACCGTGCTGGGCGCTTTGTGGGCGGCTGAAGCTTGGGGCGGTTATTGGAGCTGGGATCCGAAAGAAACGTGGGCTTTGATTGTTTGGCTCAACTACGCATCATGGTTGCACATGCGCCTGATGAAGGGCTTGCGCGGTACCGTGGCGGCTTGGTGGGCGCTGGCAGGCTTGGGGGTGACAAGCTTTGCTTTCTTGGGCGTCAATATGTTTTTAAGTGGATTGCACAGCTACGGCACGCTGTGAAGTTGTGAAACTGATGTAAAAAGGGCTCTTGGAGCCCTTTTTTGTCCCTGAAAGTGCAATGCTGTGACGGCTATGATTGAATCTATGTAAGAAATAGCTGCGTACAAAGACTATTGAACAGACTATTCAAAGTTAACTCGGTATCAACAAGGAGCTCACCATGCTTATCAAGACGAACAACGACGGCTACAACCACCTCACCAGCAGCGAAATCACTTCGAAAAGCGTCTATGAAGGCCGCCGTGACCTGATGAAGCTCATGGCTGGCGGTGTCGCTGGCGCGGCGATGGCCAGTTGGGCGTCACGCGAAGCACATGCCATGACGCCCAAACCGGGCAAGCTTGCCGCACTGGCCAATACGCCTTCAAAAGTCGCAGGTGCGATGGCGCTCGACAAACTAACCGATTACAAAGACGCGAGCACCTACAACAACTTTTATGAGTTCGGCACTGACAAATCTGACCCCGCCAGAAACGCCCACACCCTAAAAACCACACCGTGGACGGTGGAGATTGAAGGTTTGGTCAAAAAACCAGCGAAATACACGTTGGAAGATTTGTTGAAACTCAGCGCCCAAGAAGAGCGCATTTACCGCTTGCGCTGCGTCGAAGGTTGGTCTATGGTGATTCCGTGGGTGGGCTACTCGTTGTCAGAGTTGATTAAAAAGGTTGAGCCCTTGAGCAATGCCAAATACGTGGAATTTGTGACGCTAGCAGACCCAAAAACCATGCCTTTTGTCGGCTCTCGTGTCTTAGATTGGCCTTATGTAGAGGGCCTGCGCATGGATGAAGCCATGAACCCGCTCACCTTGCTGAGTTTTGGCATGTATGGCGAGGTGTTGCCCAACCAGAGTGGCGCACCTGTGCGCCTGGTGGTGCCATGGAAATACGGTTTCAAAAGCGCGAAAAGCTTGGTCAAAATCCGCTTTACAGACAAACAACCCGGCACTGCTTGGAACAAAGCTGCCGCCAACGAATACGGTTTTTACTCAAATGTGAACCCCAGCGTTGACCACCCCCGCTGGAGCCAAGCGACCGAGCGTCGCATTGGCGAAGAGGGGGGCTTGTTCGCTAAAAAGCGTAAAACTGAGATGTTCAACGGCTACGAGGCGCAAGTGGCTGCCATGTATGCTGGTTTGGATTTGAAGAAGAACTTTTAATCTCAGCAATTCATGCGTCAGCTATTACTCAAGCCAGTGGCAAAACCGCTGGTCTTTCTACTCTGCTTGTTGCCTTTTGTCTGGTTGGCTTACAACGTCATCATCAACAATCTAGGTGCCAACCCGCAAGAGGCGCTGATTCGCGCCACTGGCGACTGGACACTGCGATTTTTATGCATAGTGTTGGCTATCACACCACTGCGAACCATCAGTAAAACGCCACAGTTAGCGCGTTTTAGACGCATGTTGGGTCTGTTTGTCTACTTTTATATGGTGATTCACCTGCTCAGCTACAGCTGGTTTGATATGGGTTTTGATGTGGCAGACATTGCCAAAGATATCTATAAACGGCCATTTATTTTGGTAGGTTTTGCCGCCTTTGTATTCCTCACGCCGCTGGCTTTGACCTCTTTTAACCGTGCTATCAAGCTAATTGGGGCGAAGCGCTGGCAGATGCTGCACAAATTGGTTTACCTGATTGCTGGGTTGGGAATTTTGCACTTCTTTTGGATGCGTGCAGGTAAAAACAACTTCAACGAGGTTTTTGTGTACGCCGCGATACTAGCCGTGCTGCTCGGGTGGCGTTTGGTTCAGTGGCTCAAGAAAAGGCAACAAAATACGAGAAAATACGCTTAAAAGCGTAAAAAATGCTTTTAAATGGCATAAATACGCTTCTATCCGCCGTATTTACCGCCTAAGCAGCTATAAAAAATATAGCATTTAAACTAACTTTTCCAGTCGGATTTGATCAGCTGTGGTTTCACGTTGACGAATCACATGTGCCTTATCGCCATCAACCAGCACCTCAGCCGCGCGACCACGTGTGTTGTAGTTGCTGGCCATGCTCATGCAGTATGCGCCAGCGGACAAAACGGCGAGTAAATCACCCTGTTTGACATTCAAAGCGCGGTCACGGCCAATCCAGTCGCCGCTTTCGCAAACAGGGCCTACAACGTCGTAAACGGCTTCGTAAATCATGCTATTTGAGCCTCTAGCCGGCGTATTATATGCCTGAGTAGCTATGTTAACAATAGCATGATAAGCATGGTACATAGCGGGACGGGGGAGGTCGTTCATTGCAGCGTCGATGATGCAGAAGTTCTTTTGCTCACCTGGCTTCAAATACAGCACTTCGGTGACGCAGATGCCAGCGTTGCCCACGAGTGAGCGACCCGGCTCTATCATCAGTTGGCGCTGTCCAAAGCCGCGTGTATCTAGTTTTGCCAATAATTTGTGCCACAAAGCGTCTGCAGCGGGTGGTGTTTCACCGTTGTAGTTGATACCCAAGCCGCCACCAAAGTCGAGGTGGTGAATCGGGATACCTGCCGCTTCAATACTCTCAACCAAGTCCAACATCCGGTCTACAGCGTCTAAATACGGGCTTTCCAGCACGATTTGCGAGCCAATATGGCAGTCAATGCCAACAACTTTCAGGCCAGGCAATGCGGCAGCACGTTGGTACGTCAGTACTGTGCGGTCATGCGCTACGCCAAATTTGCTGCCTTTGAGGCCTGTGGAGATGTAAGGGTGGGTTTGTGGGTCGACGTTGGGGTTGACGCGCAGGCTGACGTTGGCAGTTTTACCGACAGAGAGGGCAACATCGCTCAAAACCTCTAGTTCAGCTTCGCTTTCCACGTTGAAACAGCCCACACCCGCTTGCAGTGCTTGTTTCATTTCAGCTTGGGTTTTGCCTACGCCTGAGAAGATAACCAAAGCAGGGTCACCACCCGCAGCAATCACACGGTCAAGCTCGCCACCAGAAACAATGTCAAACCCGCACCCCGCTTGGGCAAAGACTTGAAGTACACCTAATGAAGAATTGGCTTTCATGGCGTAGTGAACACGTGCCTTGCGCCCTACAAAACCGCGCTGGTAAGCAGCCAAAGCATCCAACATGGAGGCTTTGGAGTAGACAAACAAAGGCGTGCCGTGCTGTGCTGCTAAGTCTGCAACACGTTGATGTTCAACATACAAGTCACCGTTTTTGTAGGCAATGTGGGGGTGTCCAGGCAGCGAATCGGCGGAATTTAGGGGCATGGGTGCTGTAGCTGACATAACGAATGGTAGGAGCGCTTGTTGAAGGGGTGCTTATTTGGTAGCTGCTGGCGTCATGGGTGAGCGCGTGCTGGAGGTGTTGTTTTTGTCAGTGTCACCATTGGCTAGCGTGCTGAGTGTTTCTACGATGCTTGAGCGCTGCGCTGCCTCAGGCGCAGTAGGCAAATAAAGCGAGCCACGTTGGCCGCAGGCTGCCAATAAACTCATGGTGATGCTAGCAATAGCAGTTGATTTCAGCAATCGGTGCGTAATTTTGTTACCATGGTCCAAATGATTATTTTTCATGTTTTAACTCTTTCTGACTAGCATTGTAATGACTGACCTTGAATTTTTAGACAAAGCCGAAAGCGCCCTTAGAGCGATTGAGGCTTGCTGCGACCGCATCAATGACGCTGGACAGGCTGATATCGACAATCAGCGCACGGGAGGCATGATCACGTTGAGCTTTGAAAACAAGAGCCAAATTATCGTGAATCTACAAAAACCACTGCAGGAAATATGGCTAGCAGCTAAGCGGGGCGGCTACCACTACAAGTTTGTCAATGGTCAGTGGCAAGACACAAAAACCCAGGCCGAGTTGTTTACCCATCTGTCAGTTTGCGCCAGCGAGCAGGCGCAAGCAAATTTAGTTTTTAAACATATTTAGTATCGTATTTTTTTCTTCTGCGCTTGCAGGCTTGGCATCCCCAGGACTCAGGTTGAGCAGCTCATCCTGTTCCTTCTTTTGTAGTCCCCAAGAATCGCCTAAGCCCAAACTACGCACGCCGGCACTTGCAAATTCGGTGTAAACCCAATCTCCACTCGCTTTGGTCAATCCGTCGGGTGGCGTTAATGTAACGACTGGTACACCTTGCAGGGCCTGTTGCATGAAGTTAATCCATATTGGCAAACTCAAACCACCACCCGTCTCAGCACTGCTGCTGCCAAGTGGTTTGGGGTTGTCATAACCCATCCAAACTACGGCGGTCAACGTCGGGTGAAAGCCGGCAAACCAAGCGTCAATAGCATCGTTGGTTGTACCTGTTTTTCCATAAATATCAGACCGTCCCAGTGCGGCTTTGGCTTTAGCTGCAGTACCCGCTGTGGTGACTTCTTGGAGCAAGCTGTTCATCACAAACGCATTGCGTGCATCAATCACACGCATGGATTCGTCTAAAACTGGGGGTTTGGTTTGCACGATAACAGCACCCTTGTAGTCGGTGATTTTGCTGATCAAATAAGGGTTGACACGATAACCGCCGTTGGCAAAAACAGAATATGCCGTGGCCATTTGCATAGGCGTCGTAGATCCAGCACCCAAAGCCATGGTGAGGTAGGGCGGATGACGTTCAGGGTCAAAACCAAATTTGGTAACCCAATCTTGCGTGTTTTGTGTGCCCACTTCTTTCAAAATTCGAATCGAAATCATGTTTTTTGATTTCGCTAAGCCTGTTCTCATAGTCATAGGCCCATCAAATTTGCCATCAAAGTTTTTGGGCTCCCAAGGCTGGCCACCCGTTACCGATGCATCAAAAAACAAGGGCGCATCGTTGATAACTGTCGCAGGCGAGAGTCCTTTTTCTAATGAAGCTGAATACACAAATGGTTTGAAACTTGACCCGGGTTGTCGCCATGCTTGGGTCGCATGGTTGAACTTGTTTTTGTCAAAGTCAAAACCGCCCACCAAAGCTTTGATGGCACCATCTCTAGGGTCTAAAGCGACAAAAGCACTTTCAACTTCAGGTAGTTGAGCGATTTCCCAAGTATTTTTAGCTGTCTTGATAACCCGTATCAATGCGCCTCTGCGAATCTTGATGTTTGCCGGTGCCTTGTCAGAGAGAGCCGATTGCGCAGGTTTAAGGCCATCTCCAGTTAATTCAATTTTTTCAGAGTTTTGCCGAATAGCGATAATTTTTTTAGCATTGACTTCAATCACAACGGCTGCTTTTAGGTCATCGTTATCCGGGTGTTCTGATAAAGCGGTATCAATTTCATCATCAACGTCCTCTTGCTTTTTCGGTAAGTCGATGAACACTTCAGGCCCTCTGTAAGCATGGCGTTTCTCAAAGTCCATCACACCCTTGCGCAGGGCGCGGTAGGCTGCGTTTTGATCGGCAGCCTTAAGTGTTGTGTAGACGTTTAAGCCGCGGGTGTAGGTTTCAGTGCCATACTGAGCAAATACAAGCTGCCGCACAGTTTCAGCAACAAATTCAGCATGCACCTTGTCGTTGTCATTGTTTATCTTTAGTTTTAAAGTTTCTTTGCTGGCGGCATCTGCCTGTGCTTTGGTGATGAAATCGTTCTCGAGCATGCGTTCGATGATGTACAGCTGACGTGTACGTGCACGGTCAGGGTTGACGATCGGGTTGAAAGCCGAGGGTGCTTTAGGAAGGCCTGCCAGCATGGCTGCTTCAGCGACGGTGATACTTTTGAGCGGTTTTCCAAAATAGACTTCCGAAGCCATGGCGAAGCCATAAGCGCGTTGGCCTAAAAAGATCTGATTCATATAGATTTCGAGAATTTGGTCTTTGGTGAGCAAACTTTCCAATTTAAACGTTAATAAAATTTCATAAATTTTGCGTGTGTATGCTTTTTCCGAAGACAAATACACGTTTTTTGCGACTTGCATGGTGATTGTCGAGGCGCCCTGACTTTTTGCTTGGCCTAAATTGGCTATGGCAGCGCGCAAAACACTTTTGTAATTAATACCCCCATGTTCGTAAAAATGCGCATCTTCAATGGCTAAGACTGCGTCCTTCATGACTTTGGGTATTTGTGAAATCGGTGTGAGATTACGCAATTCTTCGCCAAACTCACCAAGCAGGACGCCCTCCGCAGAAAAAATGCGTAAAGGCAGTTTGGGTCGATAGTCGAGTAAATCCGAAACATCGGGCAGTTTGGGGTAAGCCACAGCTAGAGCGACAGCCACAACCAATAAAACAGACACACCAACAGCGGTAAAAATGCTCAGCGCCCAAAAAGCAACCTTTTTGAACCAAGCTAAAGCCGGCGAATGAGTTCTATGTTCCGATTTGTCCATAGTTTCAGTAATGTTAGACGACATTTTGTTCTACAAAAAGGTGAGAATATTTAAATTCAAAAAAGCGTTCTGAGCTAGCTATGTAGGCATTAAAACAAGTATTGGGATTATCCACGACATCTGAAGTACTTATTTCTGCTTATACTTCAACAAAATTACGTAAGTTTGTGTCACTTATAAGCTTTAGAGCTATCGCATTTGTTGGATTGAGACTACAACTGAAGCAGCAATAATCAGAAAATGCCTGAAAACTCGCAACTTGCTGCTAGCATTAGCGCTACAAGGTGTATTTGCTGTAACAATTGGCATAGGGCTATTGAAAACACGATAAACCAACTTTGGAAATGAATTGAGCTTAATTGAATCATTATTTAGCCGTCAACCAGCATCATTAATAGGGCTGGACGTTAGCTCGTCTGCTTTAAAAATGGCTGAGCTAAAGCAAGGTAAGTCCAAGGAATGGGTTTTGCAGAAATGCGCCATCGAGCCTTTAGACCATGGTTGGATCGTAGATGGCACCATCGAGAACTTCGATGAGGTTTTGGCCGCTTTGCGACGATTGTTGAAAAAAACGGGTACCAAAACCAAAAATATAGCAATGGCGCTGTCGCCGTCAGCCGTAATTACTAAAAAAATGATTGTGCCGGCCGGATTGAGCGACCAAGAGTTGGAGTCACAAGTAGAGGCCGAGGCTAATCAATACATCCCTTTTGCGCTTGAGGAAGCGAGTTTAGATTTTTGCGTCATTGGACCTGCTGCTAATTCCCCGGGAGATGTTGAGGTTCTGATAGCAGCTTCGCGTAAAGAAAAGGTTCAAGACAGACTCGCCCTTGCTGAAGCCGCTGGCTTGAAGTTAACTGTTATGGATGTTGAGTCTTATTCGGGCAGGATAGCTTTGTCAAGGCTCATAGCGCAGCTTCCAAACAATGGTGTGGGTGCTACCGTTGCATTGTTTGAGGTTGGCTCGCAAGCGACAAGTATGCAAGTTTTGCGAGACGATGTGGTACTTTATGAGCGTGAGCAGCCTTTCGGTTCGGCGCAATTGCTGAAGCTGATAGTTAGACAATATGGTTTAACTATGGAGGAGGCAGTGATCAAGCGTCGAAACGCGGACCTGCCTGACGATTACAGTGCTTCTGTGTTGGACCCTTTTGTTACTGGTATCAGCAATGAAATCGGAAGAGCCTTGCAGTTTTTCTTCACCAGCACGCAGCACAACAGCGTAGATTACATCATGCTGTCTGGTGAAGCAGGTATTTTTACTGGCTTATCCAAACTTGTTACTGCGCAAACAACCTTTCCGTGCGCTGTTATCAACCCATTTGAAGGTATGGAAATTGATCAAAGCGTTAGAGAAAAGAAGCTACGTGTTGAGGCGCCTAGTTATATGATTGCTTGTGGCTTAGCCATGCGGAGATATCAAAAATGATTTTGATTAATCTTTTACCTCACAGAGAGGCTGCAAAACTTAAGCGTAAAGAGTCATTTTTTGTTTCTCTGGCCGCCTCGGCTATTTTGGGCTGCCTGCTAGCAGGTGTTGTCTATGTTCTATATCAAGTACAAATTACCGAGCAGCAAGCTCGAAACACTGTGCTGCGTTCTGAAAATGCGCGATTAGATGTGCAAATCAAAGAAGTTGCGACCTTACAAAAAGAAATTTCAGGGCTTCGATCCCGCCAAGAAGCAGTTGAAGATTTGCAAACTGAGCGAAATTTGCCTGTGCATCTCATGAATGAGATCGTAAAGCAGGTGCCAGATGGCGTTTTTGTGAAAAATCTGAAGCAAGAAGCAGCTCTTGTATCTTTGACAGGTGTTGCCCAGTCGAACGAACGAGTTGCTGAGTTTTTAAGAAATTTATCGGGCGATAACCCATATATCACTAAGCCTGAGTTGGTGGAAATTGTTGCTGGTACTACGGCATTAACTCCTAAAGATCAGCGGCGAGTTTCCAATTTCGTTATCAAAATACAGCTCAAGAAAGTCGCAGAGGACAAGAAACAGCTGGCTCCTGCTGCCGCCTCAACAACGCCTTCTTCAGCTGCCGCTGTACCTGTGAAATCTTGATCAGTAAGACTATGCCAATCAAATCAGCTAAAAATATTGATTTAGCCCAAATCGGCAGGAATATTTCCAGTCAATTTCAAGGTTTAAACAAGGATGACCCAGGATCTTGGCCTGCTTATCCGCGCTACTTATCCTTTTTAGTAGTTACTTTGCTTGTGTTGGGTTTGCTTTGGTATTTTTGGTTAAGCAGTTCTAATGAAGAACTAACTGCAGAAGAGGGCAAAGAAGTTACTTTGCGAACTGAGTACACCAGCAAACTAGCGCAATCAGTCAATTTAGAGGCACTTAAAAAACAGCGTGAGCAGGTTTTGCAATATGTCACTCAGTTGGAAAAACAACTACCTAGTAAAGCGGAAATGGATGCGCTGTTGTCTGACATCAACCAAGCTGGACTTGGTAGAAGTTTGCAATTCGAATTATTCAGACCTGGGCAAGTCAATGTTAAAGAATACTATGCTGAATTACCAATTGCTGTCAAAGTAACGGGAAGTTATCATGATATTGGTTCGTTTGTTGCTGACGTTGCAAATCTATCCCGCATCGTCACATTAAATAATTTGTCACTCTCGCCAGTCACTGGCAAAGACGGCGTCTTAGCAATGGAGTCGACTGCGAAAACTTTCCGATACTTGGATGTTGACGAAATAGCGGAGCAGCGTAAAGCAAAAGATAAAGCTGCTGGAGCCAAAAAATGATGTTCAAAATTAAAAACATCACGCATATGTTGACGTTGTCGGGCGCGTGTATGAGTGTTCTGCTTCTGAGCGGTTGTCTAAGTTCTAAAGATGCTGAACTTAAACAGTGGATGGTTGAGCAGAAAGGCAATACTCCGGCCAAGGTGACACCTATAGTTCCGCCTAAAAAATTTGTTCCGCAGGCTTATACACAGCAAGGTGCTATGGAGCCATTCAATAATCAAAAACTGTTGCAAGCACTTCGCAAGGATTCTGCGCAATCTGCAGAAAACTTGGCGCTTATCTCTCCTGAACTTGCTCGTCGTAAAGAGGCTTTAGAGAGCTTTCCGTTGGATGCTGTTGCCATGGTGGGTACTTTAAATAAGAAGAATTCACCAGTTGTATTGCTCAAAGTTGATAAATTACTTTACCAAGCTAAGGTTGGAAATTATGTTGGTCAAAATTATGGTCGCATTACAAAAATCTCGGACTCAGAAATCGTTTTAAGAGAAATTGCGCAAGATGCATCTGGCGAGTGGACTGAACGAAAAGTGAACTTGCAATTGCAAGCGAAAGAAAAATGAAAAACAAATTTTTACCTAAGAGTACTCCGATGCAAATTGCTATACCAGCTCCTGCCAAGTGCAGTATGTTGATTTCATATTTGAGAAAAACCTCTGTTGCACTAACGTTCAGTTTTGCAGCTGTCGGCGCCCTTGCGCAGAACGTGATTGAAGCGGTGACGACCTCAACCCAGGCCGGTATTGAGGTTATTAAAATTGACTTATCGCAAGCTTTGCCTACTTTACCGAATGGATTTTCAATTCAAACACCAGCACGTGTTGTGCTTGATTTACCTAACGTTGGCAGTGGTTCTATTCAGTCTGCAATTGGTATCAATCAAGGAAATGTTAAATCAGCTAATGTTATTCAGGCGGGCGAGCGGACACGATTTGTGTTGAACTTGAAGCAATCAGTGACCTACAAAACGCAACTTTCTGGAAAGTCTGTGTTGATATTTTTAGATCCAGTCGCCGCTTCTGCTACTGATAAACCCGCTGTAACTTTTGCTGAAAATTTAAATAACGCGACTCTTGCCTTGAAAGATGTTGATTTCCGTCGCGGTGTGGACAACTCTGGTCGAATCGTAGTTGATCTAGCGAACAATCAAGTGGGTGTTGATATTCGTCAACAAGGTCAAAATTTGGTCGTTGAGTTTCTCAAAACGAGCATGCCAGAAGGTTTGCGTCGCCGTTTAGATGTAACTGACTTTGGTACACCAGTTCAGGCTATTTCTACCTTCCAAACTGGCGACCGTGTTCGTATGGTTATTGAGCCAAAAGGGACTTGGGAGCATTCAGCCTACCAAAGTGACAATCAATTTGTTATTGAAGTACGTGCTCAAAAAGTAGATCCTGCAAAACTAACCCAAGGCGTTGGCTTTAACGGTGAAAAATTGTCCTTGAACTTCCAAAATATCGAGATTCGCTCGTTGCTGCAGGTTATCGCTGATTTTACTAATTTCAACATCATCACCTCAGACTCTGTTTCTGGTGCAGTCACTCTGCGCTTAAAAGATGTGCCTTGGGACCAAGCTCTTGATATTATTTTGCAAGCCAAGGGCTTGGGCATGCGCAAAACAGGTAATGTTTTATGGATTGCTCCCAAAGACGAGCTTGCTGCTAAAGAGAAGCAAGATTTCGAATCAAAAGCGGCTATTCAGAATATTGAACCGTTGAAGACGCAGTCGTTCCAGTTGAATTACACCAAAGCCGCAGATATTGCCCTGCAGATTCAGCCTAGTGGAAGCGGTACAGCGGCAAATGCACGTGGACTGTTATCTGCTCGTGGAAACGTTATCTCTGAGCCTCGCACAAACCAATTGTTTGTAACGGACATTCCCTCAAAGCTAGAGCAAGTTCAAGAGTTGATAACGAAACTCGATATTGCTATTCGCCAAGTACTAATCGAAGCGCGTATTGTTGAAGCTGAAGACACCTTCGGTAAATCATTGGGCGTCAAGTGGGGCGGAAGTGATCTTACTGGTGTGCGTGGTGGACAAGCCGGCACGCAAATCACAGGAGGCGCTAATGGTGGTAATCGCTTAGCATTTGGTGGCAACTACAATGCAGTAGCATCCACGACAGGCGAGGCAGTGAACACTTTAGATACTCTAAATACACAAATCTTGAGCCTAGGGGCTACTGGCTTGGGCGGATTTAGTCCCGCCTCCATCGGTGTTTCATTGTTCAGTAGCGTTGCTGGCCGCTTCTTGAATCTGGAACTCTCCGCGCTGGAAAATGATGGCAAGGGCAAGGTTGTGGCTAGCCCGCGCATTGTGACTGCAGATCAAACCAAAGCATTGATTGAGCAAGGTACGGAATATCCATATCAAGTGACAGCGCCTAACGGTGGTACCACCTTGGCGTTCCGCAAAGCTTCGTTGAAGCTTGAAGTCACGCCACAGATCACGCCTGAAGGGAACATCATTCTCGACCTGGACATCAACAAAGACAGCCGTGGTGAAGTCTTACTTGGTACGGTTGCAATCAATACAAAACACATCAAAACCAATGTCTTGGTTGAAAACGGTGGAACTGTTGTTATTGGTGGCATATTCTTGCTGGAAGAAACTGACGGAGAAACCAAGGTACCTGTTTTGGGTGATGTTCCGTTGCTGGGCAATCTATTTAAAACCAAAACTAGAAACTCGTCAAAGCGTGAACTTTTAGTCTTCATTACGCCAAAAATGATTACAGACCGAGTTTCTGCTCGGTAAAAGCGTGAGCTGTAGTGTTACGGATTGCGCTTGTAGGACTTCCTGGGTCTGGTAAATCAACCATTGGTCGGCAACTAGCTCGGCGTTTAGGCTTAGTTTCAATTGATACCGATCATGTGATTGAGCAACGATTGGGTTGCTCGATTCGTGAATATTTTGAGCGCGAGGGCGAAGCCAGCTTTCGTGATGTCGAGCAAACCGTGATCGACGACGTGACCCAATCGCACAACGGTATTATTTCAACTGGCGGTGGTAGTGTTTTGCGTTTGGCCAATCGCGAACATTTGCACTCGCGAAGCCACGTCGTTTATCTGCGCTCTTCTCCTGAAGAGATTTTCCGTCGTCTACGTCATGACATGCAGCGTCCTTTGTTGCAAGTCGATGACCCCTTAACACGTTTACGTGACTTATACGCAATTCGTGATCCGTTGTATCGCGAAACTGCCCACTTCGTCGTTGAGACGGGTCGTCCGTCTGTGGCTAATCTTCTGAATATGGTCGTCATGCAGCTGGAATTAGCTGGCGTGCTATCTCTGCACTGATCTACGCATTCAGGTCGCTTGCCTGATTGACTTAAAATTGCGCTATGACTTCTAGCGATAATTCCAAAATTCACCTAACAGAAATCGTTCATATTGAGTTTGCTGAACGCAGCTACGACATCCATATAGGCGCTTCTTTGTTAGATGCCACAAATTTATTTGATGGTTTGCCTCAGGCTAGCGTAGCGGTTATCGTAAGCAACACAACTATCGCTCCCATCTATGCCGCACGCCTGCAAGCATCATTGCAAGGCAGGTACAAAACGATTCACACCATTGTGTTGCCTGATGGTGAAGCGTACAAAACTTGGCAAACACTCAATTTGATTTTCGACGATCTGCTCAAATATTCTTGCGACCGCAAAACCACGCTCTTTGCTCTTGGTGGCGGTGTGGTGGGCGACATGACGGGCTTCGCCGCTGCCAGCTACATGCGCGGTGTGCCCTTCGTGCAAGTGCCGACGACGCTGCTAGCGCAGGTTGACTCTTCTGTGGGCGGCAAAACAGGTATTAACCACCCGTTGGGAAAAAATATGGTGGGTGCGTTTTACCAGCCACAGTTGGTATTGTGTGATTTGAGCACGCTCAACACCTTGCCCGTACGCGAGTTAAGTGCTGGTTTGGCCGAAGTTATCAAATACGGCCCGATTGCTGACATGGTGTTTTTTGATTGGATTGAAGCCAATATCGATGCCTTGTTAGCGCGTGATCCAGCCGCATTGGCGCACGCCGTCAAACGTTGCTGCGAGATCAAAGCCTATGTCGTCGGCCAAGACGAGCGCGAAGCTGGTTTGCGGGCGATTTTAAACTTCGGCCACACCTTTGGTCACGCCATTGAAGCAGGTTTGGGCTACGGCGCTTGGTTGCACGGCGAAGCAGTGGGTTGCGGCATGGTGATGGCGGCGCAGTTGTCGCAGCGCCTCGGTTTGGTGGATGCTGCGTTTGTGGCTCGCCTCACCGCTTTGATCAAAAAGGCTGGTTTGCCAACAGTCGCTCCAGCCTTAGCGTTAACTGCGCAAACCAACGCGGATCGTTACTTAGAACTCATGCGCGTCGATAAAAAGGCCGAGGCAGGTGAGATCAAGTTCATTTTGATCAACCAGCCTGGCCAGTGCGTGGTGCAAACAGCACCTGATGCGCTGGTGCGAGAAGTCATCGCCGCATGCAGCTAATTTACAGCTAATTCACAAAGTAAGCATGACCTTGCAGCCATACGCGTGTGACCCTACGCAGTCGCGCGGCCGTCTCTTTCCTGAGCCAGCTGCACCTACGCGTACCGAATTTGCGCGCGACCGCGACCGCATCGTCCACAGCACCGCTTTCAGGCGTTTGGTCTACAAAACGCAAGTTTTTTTGAACCACGAAGGCGATTTGTTTCGCACGAGGTTGACGCATTCTCTGGAAGTGGCGCAATTGGGCCGCTCCATTGCCCGCACGCTCAGGCTCAACGAAGACTTGGTCGAAGCCATCGCCTTGGCACACGACTTGGGGCACACCCCGTTTGGCCATGCAGGGCAAGACGCTTTGAACGCTTGCATGACCGACCACGGCGGTTTTGAGCACAACCTGCAAAGCCTGCGCGTGGTGGACGATTTGGAAGAGCGCTACCCGCAGTACAACGGACTGAACCTCAGCTTTGAAACCCGCGAAGGTATTCTCAAACACTGCTCCCGTGCCAATGCCAAACGTCTTGAAGCGGTTGAGCCAAGCGGTGTGGCAGAGCGCTTTTTACAAAATTCTAAGCTGCGTTCGCCCAGCTTAGAAGCCCAACTCTGCAACCTAGCCGACAACATTGCCTACAACGCCCACGACATCGACGACGGCGTGCGCTCTGGGCTACTCAGTTTGCATCAACTCAGCGACTGCCGCCTGTTTGAAACCTACCGCCTAGAGACCCTGAGTCAATACCCGCAGCTCACCGGTCGCCGGTTGCTGTTTGAAGCGATTCGCCGCATGCTGAGTGCACAGGTGTATGACGTGATTGACGCGACTACGAAAAACATTCAGCAAGCAAGCCCGAAAAGTATCAGCGATGTGCGAACAGCCAATCCTTGGGTCGCGTTCAGTGAGCCCATGCACGCTCAAAGTGCAGAATTGAATCGATTCCTGCTCGCTAACCTCTATCGCCACCCTCAGGTGATGGATACGACCGAACGAGCCAAAAATATCGTGGTTGAACTATTCAATGCCTATTGCAACGACCCTGCTCAGTTTCAGTTTGATGAGAAAACTGCTACCGTCAGCCTGCATCGTACCGTGTCCGACTACATCGCCGGCATGACAGACCGCTTCGCCGCCCGCGAGCATGAGCGTTTGACTGGTCAAAAAGTTTTCATCACATCATGAATAACCCTGAAGTCACCATTGCCGCTACTGCAATCCTTGACACCCAGCGCTGGCTAGAACGCGCCGTCATCGGCCTGAACCTCTGCCCCTTCGCCAAAGCCGTTCACGTCAAAGGCTTGATTCGCTACGCCGTGAGCGAAGCAACAACGCCTGCAGAATTTTTGGTTGATCTCAAAAATGAGCTAAATTTATTGGCCAATTCTGATGTAGCCAGCGTATCTGTTGTCTACGATACTACGCTTTTAATAGCGCCATATTGCCTGCAGGACTTCCTAGATTTCAATGATTTTCTAGGCAAAGCAGATAAATTGGTCGCCAAAATGAAGCTCGAAGGCACTATCCAGCTCGCCAACTTTCACCCCCAATACCAGTTCGCCGGCACCGAACCAGACGACATAACCAACTACACCAACCGCGCCCCATACCCCACGCTGCACCTGCTGCGCGAATCCAGTATTGACCAAGCTGTTGAAGCCTTCCCTGAAGCCGAGGCGATTTTTGAGGTGAACATGGAAACGATGGAACGTTTGGGCGTTGAAGGCTGGAAAGCTTTAGAAGTTGGGAAAACTACATGAAAAATACCAAAAACATCCCTAAACCCGATCTGGTCGCCCAAGAAATCCGCCCAGGCCAGTCGATAGAACTCCTCAAAGAACTGCACATCCTCACCCGCGAAGGCAAGCTCAACCAAGACTCGCGCCGCAAGCTCAAGCAGGTCTACCACCTCTACGGCTTCATCGAGAAGCTGCTCCTTGAGCTGCCAGCTGGACGTGAGGGTTCGGACAAAGGTTTGACCCTAGCCGACCACGGCGCAGGCAAATCCTACCTAGGCTTCATCATTTACGACCTGTTCTTCAACGCGGTGAATACGAAGCGTCTAGGCCATATTTACGGCATAGAAACCCGCGCCGAGCTGGTTCAGAAATCCCGTGAATTAGCCGCAAGGCTGGGCTTCGCAGGCATGTCCTTCCTCAACCTCAGCGTCGCAGAATCTGCTCAATCAGAGGATCTGCCCCCT
>JAAFJF010000053.1 GCA_013298815.1 Polaromonas sp.
TGGTCGCCACTACGGTGCCTGTGTTCTTGACCACAATGCTGTAGGGTACATCAAAGGTGGTTGGGTTCACTTGCGTGAATGTGCCGCTCACGGCTTTGACAACGTCAATTTTTGGCACGCTTATAGTCGTATCTTCAAAGCCACAACCCCCGTTGGGGCTGTCACCGCCCAGGCCATCTGAAGCACATGAAGAAATAAGACCCGTTGATGTTTCTGTAGATTTATTGACATCCCCACCACCAAAGACTTTAGCTTTGTTGCTTAGTACCGTTCCATCAGGAATAGTAAGAGCCACAGCAACAGACAAACTAAAGGCACTTGCGCCTGCTGACCCAATCACCGCACTTGAGGTACAGGTAGCCGTGTCGTTAGGATTGCTTGTTGTTGATACAACACAGGACCAAGCTGCGCCGTTTGCACCACTTGGCGTTAGCGGCGCTTGGAAGGATAAGCCCGCAGGCAAAACGTCTTTGACCGTGATCGTACCGCTGGTAGGTGCATTGATAACACTGCCGTTACTTACTGTAAAGTTGTAAACACCAGTAGAACCAATACCAAAGTTTAGACCCCCATCAGTTTTCACCAACGAAAGATCTGGCGGACACTGCGCATCCAGTAAAACAAGTGAAAGATCATCCGCATTTGCAAAGTCATTCATAGTAACAACAAATGAAAATGTTTGGCCTGAAGTTAGTGATGCATCTACACTAGCGAACACCCAAGGGGCTGTAGCCGAGTTACGAGCAGGCAAACTCACAGTTGCCAAAGATCCAGGGATGGTAGCTCCACCAAGACCCGAACCACTCCGAAGCTCTATTGAAGCTAGGCCTGCTTGGTTCTCCCTCGTACTAAACCAACCTGTTAAACGGTAAGTTTTGGTGGGTGCCGACGGGCACTGTGGTACCGTAAAAACCTGATAAAAAGAGTTTGCACCGCCTACCACATCTAAATATTGACCATTGCCACTAGGATTTGTATGGTCAAAGTTAGGCCCCCCAGGACCATATGCATAACTAGGGCCTACTTTGACAACGTTAGCCGGGAAACCACTGCCAATCAACCAAGGAGCAACAGCAACGTTTCCAGGAATGTGGTTCCCGAAGGTTGGCTGGACAACTGCCTCGAAATCGCCATTAACAAGTAAATTCTGAGCTTGCGACAGCGTAGTCGCACTAAGAAGCGGCGCTAATGCAAGAAAAACAAAGCAGCGCCTATGCCAAGCATTGGCAAACATTTTTAACACTTTTATTATTGCAAACAGCATCTTCCGACCTCAATCTATGAATTCAATTGACGCGATTTTACGAAAAAACATTAACCAACCATCATAAAAAGAAACATTTGGTAAATTAATTTTGTAAACTGTATCAATTTTGCATACGGAAGTTATAAAATCGTGACTTATTTGACATTTAAAGCTGCCTGCGAATTGAAGCGTTAAATAAGTTGAAGTTGGACAATATTTAAGTTTAAGGTCTTACCTTTTCCCCAATCCAACGCAGCAAATCCACCCACATTTGGCGGTTTTCGCTATCCAACGGAATGCGCTGCGCATTCGGTAACTCAATCGTAACTACTGGCATGCCTTTATGTACACCACCGTAGTTACCCAAAGATCCCGGAAAAATGCCAACTTGGTCTAAATACAAGCGCCCAAGCTTGGAGGGCGGCACGGTGGGACCATCAAAATCAAGCACGCCGTAGGGTGCATGGATGCTGACGATTAAATTAGGCTTAAAATTAGCCATCTCGTCATGCAAAAACTTGGACTCTGGCTCAGACAGTGGCTCTTTGCCTGGCCAGCGGCGAGGGTCTTTCTTGGTTTTTTGCTCCCAATAAATCTTAGCGTCACGCGCCCAATTGGGAGTGGGGAAGTTGCGGTTCAGGTCAACGCCGTTCGCATTCACCCGTTTGGCGGGTTGTGCCGTCAACCCATCAGGATTGAGCATGGGAATAAAGCGCCAATGGATGCCGCCAGCAAAACTGGCGGGGGTGTTGGATATGGCGTTGCTGGGCGCTTGCGTGGTCAGCTTGATCCAATTTAGTGCCAACGCGCTGGACGACAACTCGTCCCCATGGATGCCGCCAACCACCATCACTTTGATTTTCGCTGGGCTGCTGGGGTCGTCTCCTGGGGTGATTACGTCCCGCTTGAGCAGCGGCACACCTTTGACAGAACGCGCGCCCGTATCGACCAAATTGGCTTGCAAACACAGGTTCAGCGACACCCCGGGCAGGTGATTGGCCATGTTTTTGCAAAAATGGGCGTTTTTAGGGTCGGTTTCGACCTTATTAGGAGCTACATTTTGAGCACTAGCCAGCGTATTTACTGCCTGAAAAGCTATGAATACAATAGCAAATATTAAACTTGAATCAACTGAGAATCGTTGCCATAACTGCTGTTGTAACCGCTGTTGTAGCCGCATTTACACCTCTTCCGATGTGTTGGCAGCACGCGCCATACGCTCACTTTTCCAATAAACGTCGTCACCACTGTCCATGCGGTTCAGCACGCGGGACAGCACAAACATCAAATCACTCAAGCGGTTCAGGTACTGGCGCGGTGAATCATTGATGGTTTCCGACTCGCCCAGCGCCACCACAGCCCGCTCCGCCCGCCGTGCCACCGTGCGGCACACGTGTGCTTGGCTAGCGGCGCGGTTGCCGGCTGGCAAGATGAATTCGGCCAACTTAGGCAGGCTTGCGTTGTAAGTCTCCAGCGCTTCATCCAGATCGACGATGGCCTCTTTTTTAAGCAATTCGAAGCCTGGAATCGACAATTCGCCACCTAAATTGAAGAGCTGGTGCTGGATTTCTACCAGCACATCGCGCACACTATCTGGCAGCGTTTCGCACAGCAAGACGCCGATGTGTGAGTTCAACTCATCCACATCGCCCATGGCGTGCACGCGCAGGTGGTCTTTAGACACGCGGGTGTTGTCACCCAGCCCCGTGGTACCAGCGTCGCCCGTGCGGGTGGCGATTTGTGAGAGTCGATTGCCCATTTACCTTGCCTTATAAATAACTTTGCCTAATGGGGCAAAGTTACCACAAAACAAGCACCCTGCCCTGATGCAGCCGCTTCGCACCGAACCGTACCGCCGTGGCGCTGGGCGATGGATTTGACCAAAGCCAAGCCCAAACCAACGCCGCCGTCGCGCTCGCTCGCGCCTGGAGCGCGGTAAAACGGCTCAAAAATCCGTTCACGCAGCTCGGCGGGCACGCCTGGACCGTGATCTGTCACACGTAACGTCACTTGTTTCGCATCCAGCTGCAAACTCAGCACGGCAGGCTGCGAATGACCAGCCTTGGCATAGCGATTCGCGTTTTCCAACAAATTGCGCATCAAACGGCGCAACAATTTGGGTACGCCCTGCACGGCTATGGCAGATTCTGACAACACTTGTAGCTCCGCCCCGGATTTGGCGCACTCTTCAGCGGCCAAGCCCGTCAAATCAACGGTTTCA
This sequence comes from Polaromonas sp., assembly GCA_013298815.1. Taxonomy (GTDB): domain Bacteria; phylum Pseudomonadota; class Gammaproteobacteria; order Burkholderiales; family Burkholderiaceae_C; genus Aalborgiella. The sequence goes on from JAAFJF010000053.1 coordinate 3,468, forward strand.
AACGTACCCACATCCGCCTGTGCGGAATCAAGCCGGCTGGCGAGCAAGATTTCAGCGATCAGCTGGTCTAACTCGTTGATATTGCGGCTGATTTCGTCTTTGTGCTTATTAAAAATGAGCTGTGCAGCTGAATTTCCCGACGAGCCGCCTCTAGGGAAATTAGCCCCCTCGGGGGGCAGGGCGGACACGTCAGTGCCAACCGTGGGGGTCATCAGTTCCAACCCCATTTTGATGCGAGTTAAAGGGGAACGTAACTCGTGTGAAGCATTCGCCAGCAGCGATTTGTGCGAGCCAACCAAGGCTTCAATTCGGCTGGCGGCGGTGTTAAAGCGCTCAGCCAAAAACGCCACTTCGTCGTGACCGCTGACTTTGACGCGGGTGGACAAATCGCCCTGCCCCCACTGCTCCACGCCGCTTTGCAGGGTGTTCAGGCGCTTGGTCAAACGGCGAATCAGCGGGTACGTGCCCAGCGCCACGGCAAGGCCAACCAGCATCAGCATCCAAACAAAGCCAAAGGGTGGCTTGAACCAGCTTTTGTCCGCAGGGCTGCCGGGCGGACCGCCTGAGCCAAAGGGGTGATCTGGGCGATCTGACCGCTCTTTGTCGCGCTCTCTGTCTCTGCCCCGCTCCTTGTCTCGGTTCATGCGACCCAAGCGCCCCATTCGTTCACGGAGTTCTTCTGGGGAAATTTGCTCCAATTCGCCCGTTTGTGGATTCATTCGGCGCGGGCGCGGCATTTGCAGATTCACCACGTCGCCAGAAGCCAGCGGTTGGGTCAGCTTCAACGAAAACTCCGTTCCCATACCTGGCACACGCGGCGCTGCGGTCGCTGTGCCAATCACTTCGCCAGCGGCGTTGCGCACCACCACCTCACGCACCACGGGCGACGAGCTATAGTCTGCCAGCTTGCGCTCCGCACTCTCGCGCCAAGCCCAGCCGACCAAGAAAATCAATACAGCCACTGACAGCACCACCGCCAGCCAAATGCGGACGTAGAGGCGGTTGAAGAACGGTGTGGCTGCGTTATTCATCAGTCTTGCTGCTTAGCGAACACGTAGCCCACACCCCGCACCGTCAAAATCCGCTTCGGGTCTTTGGCATCCACCTCAATCGCAGCGCGGATGCGGCCCATGTGCACGTCGATGGAGCGGTCGAACGCTTCCAACTCACGCCCACGCACAGCTTCCATGATTTGATCCCTCGTCAGCACCCGACCCGCCCGCTCAGCCACGGCAAGCAGCAAGTCGAACTGGTACGACGTCAAATCCACCTCTTTGCCAGCTAAGCTGACAATACGGGCATCGCGGTCGATGTCTAAGCTGCCAAAGCGCAAGACCGGCTGTGTGTCGTCATGCTCTACCGAGGTTGCCACCTCTGCACTGCGGCGCAAAATCGCCCGAATCCGCGCCAAAAGCTCACGCGGCTCAAAAGGCTTAGCCAAATAGTCGTCTGCACCAACCTCCAAACCAATCACGCGATCCATCGGGTCGCCCTTGGCCGTCAACATCAAAATCGGGGTTCTAGCCAAACTGCCGCCCAAGGCGCGAATGCGGCGGCAAATCTCCAGGCCGTCCATGTCTGGCAACATCAAATCCAGCACGACCAAGGCTGGCGGTGACTGCTGCAAAGCCGCCAAACCACTCGTCCCATCGGGTGCATGCGCCACCTCAAAACCGCCTTGGCGCAAGTACTCGCTGACCATGTTGGCCAAGCGGGCGTCGTCTTCAATCATCAAAAGCTGTTGTTGCATAGTCGTTGTGAACTCCGTGTTTTTCAGGGTTCTTGGGTTCTTCTGTTAGCCATGATACCTATAACGCTGAATCATGCACCTCGAGCCAGTTGCGGGCTATGTCGCGGCAGTAAAGTTATGTAAACCTCAATACAAGCTTGATAAAGGCTCAATTTTGCTATTAATTTAATAGCTTCTTAGGCAACAAATGCGCTGGCTAGTGACATATTTCACCCCTTAAATCGCTTTTTCAGGTGTTTTGATGCGCCCTGCCAGCCAAACCAGCAACAGTACGGGCATTCCCAGCATCGCTGTAGCGGTGAAAAAGTCAATATAGCCGAACGCATCGACATATTTGCCCGAATAACCTGCCAAAAACTTAGGAAAAAGTAGCATCATGGAGCTGAACAGCGCATATTGCGTGGCGGAATAGTTGATATTCGTCAGGCTGGACAAATAGGCAATGAACGCAGCTGAGGCAATACCACTGGACAAATTGTCCGCCGAAATCACCCAAATCAAGGCGTTTAAATCATGACCACGCCCGCCCAGCCATGCGAACAACAGGTTGCTGACCGCGCTCAAAATCGCGCCCAACATCAAAATCCGCATCACCCCAAAGCGCATGGACAGCACGCCGCCGATGAAAGCACCCACCAGCGTCATAATGACGCCGAAGACCTTGGTGACGTTCGCTACCTCCAGCTTGGTGTAGCCCATATCGACATAAAACGGGTTGGCCATGATGCCCATGACCACATCACTGATTCGGTAGGTAGCAATCAACGCCAAAATCAGCGCGGCTTGCCATTTGTAGCGGCGAATGAAGTCGGCAAACGGCTCGATCAACGCGCCTTTGAGCCAATCTGCGGCATTTTTCGCAGGCATAAACGCGCGCTCAGCCGGTTTGGGCGACCAAAACACGGTGATGACGCCCAAAAGCATGGACGCCGCCATGACCAAATAGGCCGTTTGCCACGCGCTGTGCTGGTAGACGACCTTGGCTGCCACTGTCGCAACTGCACCAGCTATTTGCGCTGCAGGAGCAACTTCCGCAAAAGCCGCCACCCAAAACACGCCCGCCCCCGCCCAAATCATGGCGATACGGTAGCCCGTCATGTACGCGCTGGCCATGGCGGCTTGGCGGTCAACATCGGCGGATTCAATGCGGTAAGCATCCAGCGCAATATCTTGTGTGGCCGAGCCAAACGCCACGGCCACGGCGAACCAAACCATGCTTTGCAGGTCGTTTTGCGGATTCGTCACCGCCATGCCCACTAAACCCGCGATGATGACGAATTGCGACAGCAGCAACCAACTGCGACGGCGGCCTAACCAAGGCGTGAGCAGCGGAATCGGCATCCTGTCCACCAAGGGCGACCAGACCCATTTGAAGCCATAGGCCAAACCCACCCAGCTTAAAAATCCAATGGTGGTGCGGTCAATACCCGCTTCGCGCAAGCGAAAACTGAGCGTGCCGAGTACCAACAGCAGTGGCAAACCCGCAGCAAAACCCAGCAGCAGCATGCGCAACGTGGGCGGCTCTAAATAAACTTTGAGGGTTTGCGCCCAGCTGCGTTTGGCAGCAGTGGGTGTGATTGAATCAGTAGTAGCTGTAGAAGTGGGAAGGCTGGTCGTCATACCGCCATCATAAAGGCTCAGCCAACCAAACTACCGTTTGGTTGCAACATCAAACGTTTGCTAAATTTCCGTTAAATTTTTGTAACAGGAATGATAGTGTTTTTGTAGTAATCGATGGTGATGATGGTGTTTGCCGCTGGCTTGTCTTTGTAAGCCGTGCAGGTGGCATTGAAACCTACACCTGCATGTACCTTGGCCTCTGTGGTGACGGTGCTTTTGTAAAATTGGCGCAAACGAGACACAGTTTCTTTGGCTTCGTTACCGTTGGGAGAAATCAGCGCACCTTCGATACAAACATTACCCACCGCAGGCGTTATAGCGTCTGCCTGGAAAAATGAATCGTCAATGCTGCCGCCACATGCCACCAAGCCACTAGTGCAAATGGCGTATATCAATGGTTTAGTAATCGAGTTCATGGCATCTACTTTCAAAAAAATTAATTTAATACAACTATCTCACGTAAATGCTGATTTATCAACAGCAACTTATGTTTCAAGTGTAAGTAAATTCTACAATTCGCTCGCCTATGGAAAACCTGGGCGTTAATAACTTTCTTAAGGATTTTTCATGAATCTCGACACGATTTTGACTTACGTCTCGACCAACGGCGTTGACTTAGCCATAAAAATTTTAGCGGCTTTAGCTTTCTGGATTGTAGGGCGCTGGATCATTGGCTTTGTTGTCGGCCTGATCAGCAGGGGCATCAGCCGTAGCGGAAAAATTGATGCAACGATGGCGAAGTACATCGCCTCTATCGCTTCGGTGTTGATGACCATTGGTTTGGTCATGGGTATCTTGGGTTATATGGGTGTACAAACCACCTCTTTTGCTGCACTATTAGCAGGTGCTGGCTTGGCAATTGGTACAGCTTGGGGAGGGTTGCTGTCACATTTCGCCGCTGGTATTTTCATGCAGGTACTGCGTCCGATCAAAGTGGGCGACTACGTCAGCGCAGGCGGCTCTGAAGGTACAGTGACAGAGCTTGGCCTCTTCGGAACAACACTCATAACAGGCGACAATGTAACCACCATTATCGGCAACAACAAAGTTTTTTCTGACACGATTAAGAACTTCAGCGCTCAACCTCACCGCCGTGTCGATTGTGTAGCCAAAGTTGCCAATGGCGTGAACACCACAGATGCGATTACTAAACTAAAAGCCGCTGTAGCCGCCATTCCGAATGTCAAGCAAACCCCAGCGCCTGACGTTGAGATTTTGCAATTCACACCTGAAGGTCCTTTGCTCTGCGTTCGTCCTTACTGCCATACAGATCATTACTGGCAAGTGTATTTTGATACCAACAAAGCTATTGCGGCAACACTAGCGGCGGCTGGCTACCCTGTGCCGATGACGCCAATGATGCAAAAGAACGTCACAGGATGATCTGAACTGGCACTCTTAATCTCAAAACCCCGAAAAATCATAGCTAATGGTCATCGGGGCATGATCAGAGAAACGCTCCGTTTTATAAATCTCTTCATGTTTGGCTAAAGCTGCCACTTTAGGTGTCGCCAAATGGTAGTCCAGCCGCCAACCCACATTGTTAGCATAGGCTTGTCCACGGCTGCTCCACCAAGTGTAGCAATCGTCGGAGGTGTTGGGCTGCAGCTTGCGGTACACATCGCACAGACCGCCCACTTCAGGGTGAAGCAACTGCGACATCCAAGCGCGCTCTTCTGGCAAAAAGCCGCTGTTTTTCTTGTTGCCTTTGTAGTTTTTCAAATCGGCTTCTTGGTGCGCGATGTTGATGTCGCCGCACAAAATAAACTCGCGCTCGGTTTTTAGCTGCATCAAATGCGGGTAGATCAGCGCTAAAAACCGAAATTTCGCTTGCTGCCTCTCTTCCCCCGACGAGCCGCTGGGGTAGTAGCAGCTGATGATGGAGAATTTGCGCGACGGCGTGTCAAACCGCAGCTCCACATAGCGGCCTTCAGCGTTAAATTCGTCAAATGCTGGCGTGTTGCCAATGCCGACAATCACCTCGGTCGGTGTCTCTTTGGTGTAAATACCCACGCCGGAGTAGCCTTTTTTCTCGGCAAAGTGAAAATAACCCTTCATGCCGGCTATTTCTTCAAACTTGTCTTTCACGTCGTCATACTGCGCTTTGACCTCTTGGACGCAAATACAATGGGGTTGTGACTTTTCAATCCAAGCGGCCAAGCCCTTGCTGCTGGCGGAGCGGATGCCGTTGAGGTTGAGACTGGTGAGTTTGAACAATGATGTGGACATGAAAATTACTATCTATGAATAAAACCGACAATTTAGATAACTTGGCTCAGGATTTCGTCAAATTCGCCCTGGAATGCGGCGTTTTGGGATTTGGTGAGTTTAAAACCAAAGCGGGTCGCATAAGCCCTTATTTTTTCAATGCGGGTTTGTTTGACGACGGCGCGAAATTGGGCAAATTGGCCGAGTTTTATGCCAAAAGCCTACTCAATAGCGGCATCGAGTTCGACATGATTTTTGGCCCTGCGTACAAAGGCATCCCGCTGGGTGCCGCCGTCGCCGTGGAACTGGCGCGCCAGGGCCGCAACGTGCCCTTCGCCTACAACCGCAAAGAAGCCAAAGACCACGGCGAAGGCGGCACGCTGGTGGGGGCCAAACTGCAAGGCCGCGTGCTGATCGTCGACGACGTGATGTCCGCCGGCACCGCCACCCGCGAGTCCATCGCCCTCATCAATGCCGCCGGTGCGACACCCGCCGCGGTGGCGATTGCCTTGGACAGACAGGAAAAAGCCACGGAAAAAGACTCAACGGGTGCAGTTGTTGACGTGCCCTACAGCGCTGTGCAGTTCGTCCGCAACCAGCTGGGCATGCAGGTCTGCACGATTGCCAGTTTGAAGGATTTGCTGGATTACCTAGCCACGACAGCCGACCCCGCGCAGCAGGTGCATGAGGCGGCGATCAAGGCGTATAGGGACCGGTACGGGGTCTAAATCGAGAAAAAACCGGTTTTTGAGGCCATTTTAGGTCTCTAGCCAGCGTATTTACTGCCTTAGCAGCTATAAATAATATAGCAAATTTGACTCTAAGGTTAACCCAGCTTCTTCTTCAACAACTCGTTCACCTGCGCTGGGTTGCCTTTGCCTTTGGTGGCTTTCATGGCTTGGCCGACCAAGGCGTTGAAAGCTTTGGCGTTGCCAGCTTTGTACTCTTCGACGGATTTGGCGTTGGAGGCCAACACCGTGTCGATAATGGCCTCCAGCTCGCCCGTGTCGCTCATTTGTTTGAGGCCCTTGGCTTCGATGATGGCGTCAACGCGCTTCAGTTCACTAAGCGCGCTTAGACCGGCATCTACTTCACCAGGCAGGGATCCAAATATCCATTCACCTTCCTTGGGTGTCCAAAGGTGATCAAACACCTGCTTGGCAGCGTTGCTGGAGATGGCACCATCGTCAATTCTCGTTATGAGAGCGGCCAGCGTCGAGGCGCTCACTGGCGCGCTGTCGATGCCTATATTCTGCGCGTTTAAACGACGAGAAACCTCGCCCATCACCCAGTTTGCCGCCAATTTAGCTTGACCGCTTGCCTTTGCAGTAATTTCAAAATACGCCGCAACCGCCTTGCTTTGCGTCAACTGCGTCGCGTCATATTCTGACAGTCCGTAGTCAGTCATAAAGCGAGTCGCCATCACGCGCGGCAGCTCGGTCATCTCGGAGCGGACGCGCGCCACCCACTCGTCGGCAATCACCAGCGGCGGCAAGTCCGGATCAGGGAAGTAGCGGTAATCGGCGGCGTCTTCCTTGGTCCGCATGGCGCGGGTTTCGCCGGTGTCGGGGTTGAACAGCACGGTGGCCTGCTCGATGGTGTGGCCGTCTTCGATCTGCTCGATCTGCCAGCGCACTTCGTAGTCAATCGCCTGCTGCATGAACTTGAAGCTGTTCAGGTTTTTGATCTCGCGGCGTGTGCCAAATTTCTCGCCGGGCTTGCGTACCGACACGTTGGCGTCGCAGCGGAAGCTGCCTTCTTGCATGTTGCCGTCGCAAATGCCGATCCAGGTGACGATTTTGTGCAACTCTTTGGCGTAGGCCACGGCCTCGCTGCTTGAGCGCATGTCGGGCTCGGTGACGATTTCCAAGAGCGGCGTGCCAGCGCGGTTCAAATCGATGCCAGATTGACCAATAAAGTCCTCATGCAGCGACTTGCCGGCGTCTTCTTCCAGATGCGCGCGCACCAAACGCACGCTTTTCTTGACATCACCCAAAAAGAACTCGACCGAACCGCCCTGCACCACCGGAATCTCAAACTGGCTGATCTGGTAGCCCTTGGGCAAATCGGGGTAAAAGTAGTTTTTACGCGCAAAAATGCTGCGCGGCGCGATGCGGGCACCGATGGCCAGGCCGAACTGAATCGCACGTTCGACCGCACCCTTGTTCATCACCGGCAGCGTACCGGGCAGGGCCAGATCAACCGCGCAAGCCTGCGTGTTTGGCTCGGCACCAAAGGCGGTGGAAGCACGACTGAAGATTTTGCTCTGGGTGGAGAGCTGGGAGTGGGTTTCAAAGCCGATGACGACTTCATAGCCCTGCACCAGCAAGGCGCGGTCCAGCGGGCGGTCGTCTTTGAAATCGATCGCGGATTCGATGGTGGTTTCCATTGGAGTAGCTGTTGTCATGTCAAATGCCCTCCGGTTTGCGTACATGGAAATCAGTCGCCTGCTGCAAACGGTGCGCCATGTTGAGTAATTTTGCTTCTGAAAAGTAGTTGCCGATGAGTTGCAGGCCAACCGGCATGCCTCCCTCGCCAAAGCCAGCCGGAACACTCATGCCTGGCAAGCCGGCGAGTGACGCGGGCAAGGTGAAGATGTCTGCCAGGTAGTTGGCAACCGGGTCGCTGGACTTTTCGCCCAGTTTCCACGCCACAGTGGGGGCGACGGGGCCGGCGATAACGTCGCATTGCTTGAAGGCTTGCTGGAAATCGTCGGCAATCATGCGGCGGATTTTTTGGGCTTGCAGGTAGTAGGCGTCGTAGTAGCCGTGGCTCAGCACGTAGGTGCCGATCATGATGCGGCGTTTCACCTCGTCGCCAAAGCCCTCGGCGCGGGTTTTTTTGTACATGTCGTTTAAATCGGTGTAATTCTGGGCGCGGTGACCGAATTTCACACCGTCAAAACGGCTCAAATTGCTGGACGCCTCGGCGGGCGCGATGATGTAGTAGACGGGGATGGACAACTCGGTGCGCGGCAGGCTGATCGGGACGAGCTTGGCACCGAGTTTTTCGTATTCCTTCAGCGCGGCATCCACAGCGGCGCGTACGTCTGCGGACAAGCCTTCGCCAAAGAACTCTTTAGGAATACCAACGCGTAAGCCTTCAATGCTATCGTTTAAAGATCGACTGTAATCCTCGGCGGGCACATCCAAAGACGTTGAATCGCGGTCCAAATCAGGGCCGCACATGGCGGAGAGCAGCAAAGCGCAGTCTTCGGCGGTGCGGGCCATCGGGCCAGCCTGGTCCAAGCTCGACGCAAAGGCGATCATGCCGTAGCGGGAGGCGCGGCCGTAGGTGGGTTTGATGCCGGTGATACCGCAAAAGGCGGCCGGCTGGCGAATAGAGCCACCGGTGTCGGTGCCGGTAGCCGCTGGTGTTAAACGAGCTGCAACTGCCGCAGCGCTGCCACCCGAGGAGCCTCCGGGGATACGGCTGTGGTCCCAAGGATTCAAAACGGGTTTAAACGCCGAGTTTTCGTTGCCAGAACCCATGGCAAATTCGTCACAATTCAATTTTCCCAATGAAACCATGCCTGAGCAGTCGAATTTATTAACGACTGTGCTATCAAAAGATGAGTAATAGCCAGCTAACATTTTGGAGCCAGCGGTGCTTGAGAAGTTTTTGGTGACGAAAATATCTTTGTGGGCTATGGGTACGCCGGTGAGCGGTGAAACATCGCCTGCGGCGATTCGAGCATCGGCGGCTTTGGCTTGGGACAGGGTAAATTCGTCATTGAAAGCCAAATATGCGCCCAAGTTGTCAGCTGCGTGCGAACGGGCCAGGAAATGCTGTGTGACTTCGACCGCAGAGACGTCCTTGGCACGTAGCTTGGCAGCAAGTTGGGCGACGGTTAAATCATGAAGATTTGATGAAATTGGGGACATATTCGACTTTTGAAGACTTATTCGACGCTGTATTACAGATTATTCAATCATTTATTCGATGACTTTTGGCACTAGAAACAAGCCGTTTTCAACCGCTGGCGCGGTTTGCTGGTTGGCTTCGCGGTTGTTAGGTTCGCTGGCGACATCATCCCGCAGGCGCAAGGACATGGTTTGAATGGCGTCTAAGGGGTGCGCCAAAGGCTCAATACCCTTTGTGTCGACAGCACGCATTTTCTCAACAATATTAAAAAAATCATTGGTTTGAGTCAACAAACGTGCGCTTTCATCAGGACTTAACTCGAGGCGAGCCAAATTGGCGATTCGGGCAATATCTTGGGAATTTAAGGACATAGTGATGACGGGTGAAGTGGGCTAGCTGCCTAGAACAAAATTATACAAATTAGAGCGCGAAAGCCTAGGTTTTCAATGCGGATACGGTATTATCCTGTGTTTGGTGGCTAGATTGTGTGCTTTTGCTCGATTTTGATGCTCGGTTTAATTACAAATTTATTTTTAGTTTTTTAAGCGACGACACACCAAGTTTTGTGTCGTGCTTTTGAGGAATTTTCTATTATGTTCGGATCTTTTCGTCGCTATTTTGCGACCGACTTGGCTATCGATTTAGGTACAGCCAATACACTCATCGTCGCGCGTGACAAAGGCATTGTTCTTGATGAACCTTCCGTGGTTGCAATTCGTCATGAAGGCGGCCCACACGGCAAAAAAGTAATTCAAGCCGTTGGTCGTGAGGCCAAAGCCATGTTGGGCAAAGTGCCTGGCAACATTGAGGCGATTCGCCCGATGAAAGACGGCGTGATTGCCGACTTTGTGATCACCGAGCAGATGATCAAGCAGTTCATCAAGATGGTGCATCCGCGCAGTTTTTTCACCCCCAGCCCGCGCATCATCATTTGCGTGCCTTGTGGTTCTACACAAGTTGAGCGTCGCGCGATCAAGGACGCGGCTGAAGCTGCTGGTGCATCAACCGTTTATTTGATTGAAGAGCCGATGGCAGCCGCTATTGGCGCGGGCTTGCCGGTGTCAGAGGCCAGCGGTTCTATGGTGGTGGACATCGGCGGCGGCACAACTGAAGTCGGCGTCATCTCACTGGGCGGCATGGTCTACAAAGGCAGCGTGCGCGTGGGTGGCGACAAGTTTGACGAAGCCATCATCAACTACATCCGCCGCAACTACGGTATGCTGATCGGCGAGCCAACGGCTGAGATGATCAAGAAGAACATTGGTTCAGCTTTTCCAGGCAGCGAGGTGCGCGAAATGGAAGTCCGCGGCCGCAACTTGGCCGAAGGCGTGCCACGCAGCTTCACCATTTCCAGCAATGAAGTGCTGGAAGCGCTGACCGACCCGCTGAACAACATCGTCTCAGCCGTCAAAAACGCTCTCGAGCAAACCCCACCAGAATTAGGCGCAGACATTGCCGAACGCGGCATGATGCTAACTGGTGGTGGTGCGCTCTTACGTGACCTAAACCGCTTGTTGTCTGAAGAAACTGGCTTGCCGGTGTTCGTCGCCGAAGACCCGCTGACTTGTGTGGTCCGCGGTTGCGGCATAGCGTTGGATCGCATGGATCGTTTAGGAAGCATCTTTACTTCGGAATAATGCCAACGAAATAATGCTTACGTTCAGTGCTGCCCCAAATGCACGCGTAGGCTAAGCTTATGCCATACGGTTCGCTCGACAGAACACCTCCACCCTTCTTCAAACAAGGGCCAACTTCACTTTCAAGACTTCTCTTACTCAGTGCGTTTGCGCTATTTTTGATGGTGGCTGATAACCGCTTTGAATTTGGGAAAATTGTTCGCGCCAGCTTGGCTACCACATTGAATCCGGTAGTCAATATCGTTCTAAAGCCTGTAGCTGCAGTACAAGACAGTTTCAAGTACTTAGATACGCTTAGTAGCGTCAAGTTGTCAGAGCAAGAAGCACACACAAAACTACTTCTTCTATCCCAACGTGCTAATCAAGTAGAAACCCTGGCCTTGGAAAACTCGCGTTTGCGCCAACTACTCGGCTTAAAAGCAACGCTGTCAACGCCTGCGCAGGCAGCTGAAGTTTTGTACGATGCTATAGACCCTTATTCACGCAAAATTATTGTTAACCGTGGCAGTGTGCATGCGGTCCAACTGGGTTCACCAGTGATTGATGAACTCGGTGTTTTAGGACAAGTCGTTAGGGTATTTCCTTTGACCAGCGAAGTCGCCATGATCATTGACCGCGAGCAAACTACGCCCGTTCTAAACACACGTACAGGTGTGCGGAGCGTGGCTTACGGCAACCCCTCAGCAAGCGGCGATGTACTTGAATTACGGTTTATTTCAGGCAATGCAGACGTACTAGCTGGCGATGTTTTAACAACCAGTGGCGTGGATGGTGTTTATCCAGCAGGCTTATTGGTTGCAAAAATAGAAAAGGTTGAACGCAGGGCAGATTCTGGTTTTGCAAAAATTATTTGTACGCCAAAAGCCAATGTATTGGGCGCAAAGCACGTGATGATTTTGAATCCGCTAAGCACAATAGCAACGCCACGACCGTCGGCAGAAGCGGTCACAACCACCAACAAACGAGCAGTAAAAAAATGATCATGCCTCGTGGCCAGCAACTACTGTTGCCCGTAAATGCTTTCTTTATGTGGGGGAGCTTGCTAGCTGCTTTGTTTTTCGGCATGCTGCCTTTGGGTCGTACGCCTTGGATGCCTGATGTTGTTGCATTGGTACTGGTGTTTTGGAGTGTTCATCAGCCACACCGCATAGGCATGGGTTCGGCTTTCTTCATGGGCTTGTTAGTTGATGTACATCAATCATCAATGCTGGGGCAACATGCTTTGGCGTACACCGTACTGAGTTTTTTAGCGCTCACGATTCACCGTCGCTTGGTTTGGTACACGGTCTTCTCCCAAGCAGCGCAAATTTTGCCCTTGTTTGCGCTATCTCACGCGTTAGAATTGATCGTGAGACTAATCGCTGGTGGTGTATTTCCAGGTTATTCCCTGGCGTTTGCACCTCTTCTTGAGGCCTTATTGTGGCCTATTGCGAGTGTCGTTCTGTTTGCACCACAGCGCCGCGCCCCTGATCGCGACGCGCACCGGCCACTTTAGTGGCTGTCAAATGTGTACAAAACAAGAGCATTAACTAGCCATGTCTGAATTAAGAAACGTACAGGCAGATTTGTCACGCTTTCGAAGCCGTGTCTTGGTCGCAGGTTTGTTGGTTTGCATTGCATTTATTTTGCTAGCTACTAGGCTGGTTTACTTACAAATTTTTAGACACGAAGATCTGCTAGAGCAAGCAGACAACAACCGCATCACCGCCGTGCCTGTTGTACCAAATAGAGGTTTGATTTTGGACAGGAATGGGGTAGTTGTAGCTACCAATTATTCCGCCTACACACTGGAAATCACACCATCCAAGGTTTCGAATTTAGACCAAGTGATTGAAGATTTATCGCATTTGATTGAGGTTCATCCACGCGATAAAAAGCGATTGAAAAAACTTTTGGAAGAATCCAAAGGCTTAGAGTCATTGCCGCTACGTACCCGATTAACGGATGAGGAAGTTGCAAAATTTTCTGCACAGCGCTTTCGCTTTCCCGGTGTCGAAGTGAAGGCGCGTCTGTATCGCAATTACCCTTACGGAGAAACTGCCAGTCATGTTATTGGCTACATTGGTCGCATCAACCAGGCCGACAAAGAAAAACTGCAAGAGTCCGAAGATGAAGGTAATTACCGTGGCACGGATTACATGGGTAAATTGGGAGTAGAGCAAAGTTTTGAAAAAAAACTGCATGGTGTCACAGGCGTCGAAGATTTAGAAACTTCTGCAGGTGGACGTGCTGTGCGTAAACTTGCGAGCAGCCCGGCCACGCCAGGTGACACCATCATGCTGTCCATTGACATGAAGCTTCAAAAAATGATTGAAGATATGTTCGGCGATAGACGAGGTGCTGTTGTAGCGCTTGACCCAAACTCAGGTGAAGTCTTGGCCTTTGTGAGTAAACCCACATTTGACCCTAATTTATTTGTAGAAGGCATTGATTCTGAAAGCTGGAAGGAACTTAGCGAATCCATAGATAAGCCACTGCTCAACCGCGCTTTGCGTGGCACATATCCACCAGGCTCCACCTACAAACCATTCATGGCGATGGCAGCACTGCAAAGCGGCAAACGCTCTGCCAGTGCTGTTATCAATGATGCTGGCTCATGGACATTTGGCGGGCACACCTTCCGCAGCCATGGTGACGGTGGCCTGGGAGCTGTAGACATGTACCGCAGTATCGTGAAATCAAGCAATGTGTACTACTACTCATTGGCCAACGAGCTGGGTGTAGACGCGATGCATGATTTCATGAAACCGCTGGGTTTCGGTCAAATCACAGGTATCGACGTCAATGGTGAAGTACGTGGTGTGCTACCAAGCACGGACTGGAAACGCAATGCCTATAAGCGCCCAGAGCAGAAAAAATGGTACGCTGGTGAAACAATTTCCTTGGGAATCGGTCAGGGTTATAACAACTTCACCATGCTGCAGCTGGCGCAGGCAACGGCCACTTTGGTCAACGGCGGTTTGAAATACAAACCCAAAATCGTCATTGCTACGCAAGATGCAGTGACACGAACCAAACAAGCTATTCCATCGGCAGCACCTGAAAATCTTGGCTTCTCGCCAGAGAACGTCGCAATTGTGCGCAATGCCATGGTTGGCGTGACCAAAGAGGGAACATCTGTGCGCTCATTTTCGGGTGCCAGCTACGTGAGCGGCGGTAAAACCGGCACAGCACAGGCAGTGGGTATTGGTAAGAATGAAAAGTATGACGCCAGACGTCTAGATGAGAGCCAGCGTGATCATGCTTTGTACATTGCCTTTGCGCCCGCCGACGACCCAAAAATAGCACTTGCCATCGTCGTCGAAAACGCAGGTTTTGGCTCCGACAGTGCGGCCCCTATTACACGTCGTATTTTTGACTATTGGCTGCTCAGCCAATACCCAAGTTTGGAAGATATGGCATCTTTGCAAAGCGGCAAAGGTGGCCCACCGATTGGGAAACCTAGGATGGCAGCGGATGTGCCGCTGATTCCAACAGCACAAGCCGTGGCAGATGAAATTGTCAATGCAACGACTCAGACAACGAAGTCAGCTGTTGCAGCCGCGAAACTAGGCTCTAAATTAAGTACAAACAGTTCCTCACTGAAATCACCTTAAATACGCACTTAATCAGCTTATTTAATATTTAATCAGCTATGCATTTCATAGCATATTTTTAAAATAAGCGTCATAGCTTGTTTTCAAAATCAACGCGCTGACAACAACAATAAACATCACGCGAACAAAGCCAGAACCGTGCTTCATTGCTAACCGTGTCCCCAGCAAGCTACCCACTACATTGGCAACAGCCATGGGCAACACCAGATGCCACCATACGTGTCCTTTTGCGGCAAACAAGGCTACAGCAGCAATATTGGTAGCGACATTGAGCACTTTGGCTGATGCAGAGGCATTTAAAAAATCATACCCCAGCCAGCGTACGAAGATAAAAACTAAGAAGCTACCTGTCCCAGGACCAAAAAAACCATCGTAAAACCCAATGACCAAACCCACGCCACACATAGCCCACGTTTCAGTGCGGCCTTGAAATCGGGGTTCATGGCGGTGTCCAAGATCTTTTTTTGCCAAGGTATAGAGCAAAATCAGAACCAAAATCGCAGGCAAGCTTTTGCGTAAAAACTCAGACGAAATCGCCGTTACCAACCATGCGCCCAAAAATGAACCTGTGAATGCAAGTAGCAAAGCAGGAACCAAGGCACGCCATCGAACCTCAACCCTGCGGCTATATTGCCAGCCCGCAAACAGCGAGCCCCAAACCGATGCGCCTTTGTTCGTGCCAAGTAATGTAGCGGGTACGGCACTGGGATAGACCGCAAACAAAGTGGGTACCAAAATCAAACCACCGCCGCCCACAATAGCGTCTACAAATCCTGCCAATAAAGATGCCAGCGTGACAATAAATATATCCATGAGCGATATTGTCGCAGGCAAAAAAAAGCACCAGCGCTGCTGATGCTTTTGATTGCTCTAAAACTATCGTTTAGATGCTCTTTTAAAATGTCTCCTACGCTCCTCGTGGTAGCAGCGCAAGTTAACCAATTGTGTCGGCACTTACCTACTAACGATGGCAGTAATTTAACCGCTAGCCAGTGCCGCTCGTATTGGGAGTTTCCCGCGTTTTGACTTCTTTTTCGACAGTTTTGCGCGCTAACTAGGGTAATTGACGGCTTTGGGCATCTTTCGCAATCCATTCCGCAGCTTTTTCTGCCAACATCAAGGTCGGCGAGTTGGTATTGCCACTGGTGATGAGCGGCATCACGCTGGCATCGACAACCCGCAAGCCGGCAACGCCATGCACTTTTAAGCGTGGATCGACTACGGCCATAGCATCTTGACGTATGCCCATCTTAGCCGTGCCTACGGGGTGGAAAATAGTCGTAGCGATATCTCCTGCCAGTTTGGCTAACTCTTCATCCGTTTGGTACTGCACGCCTGGTTTGAATTCCTCAGGCTGGTATTTCGCCAAAGCGCTTTGCGACACGATTTTGCGGGTCACGCGCAATGAATCGGCTGCAACTTGCCTGTCTTGCGCCGTGCTGAGGTAGTTTGGCGCGATAGCGGGAGAATCAGTAAACTTGTTGCTCTTGATATGTACGCTACCACGGCTTGTGGGATTTAGATTGCACACACTGGCTGTAAACGCGGCAAAGTTGTGCAATGGCTCACCAAAAGCATCTAAGCTCAGTGGTTGAACGTGATATTCGATGTTCGGATACGGCTGATCAGGCGAGCTGCGCGTGAACGCACCCAGCTGCGATGGCGCCATGCTCATGGGACCTGTTTGCTTGAACAAATATTCCAAGCCAATCTTGGCTTTGCCCAGCAGGCTGTTTGCCTGTGTGTTGAGGCTGATGTCTTTGCCGTCAGGCGATTTCACTTTGTAGACGCTACGAATTTGCAAATGGTCTTGCAGATTTTCACCCACGCCTGACAGTTCATGTACAACATCAATGCCTTTGTCACGCAAAACGGCACTCGGGCCAATGCCAGACAACTGCAAGAGTTGCGGTGAGCCAATGCTGCCCGCGCTCAAAATTACCTCGCCCCTGCACTGCACTGTCACCAATTCAGTCCCGCTCCAAACTTGCACACCTGTGCAACGCTGCTGTGTGCCATCGGCACCAGCTTGTATATCAACCACGAGCTTGGCAACTTGCGTTCCCGTCCACATTTCAAAGTTTGGGCGAGCATAGCAAGTAGGGCGTAAAAACGCTTTGGCGGTGTTCCAGCGCCAGCCATCTCTTTGATTGACTTCAAAGTAGCCCACGCCCTCATTGCTGCCACGGTTGAAGTCATCGCTTGCTGGAATACCCGCCTGCTGCGCAGCTTCCGAGAACGCGTCCAAAATATCCCAACGCAAGCGCTGCTTTTCAATGCGCCATTCGCCGCCCGCTTTGCGATGACGCAGGACTTTTTGATATTCATTGCCGTTTGGCGGCAGTAAGTCAGATGCCACACCGCGCGCACCATGCAGTGCATCACCGCCTTTGTAATGGTCTTCGTGCAGCTTGAAATAAGGTAAGGCGTTGTTCCACGTCCATGTGTCGTCACCCGTCAGTTTTGCCCACTGGTCATAGTCTCGCGCTTGGCCACGCATGTAGATCATGCCGTTGATACTGCTGCAACCACCCAGCACCTTGCCACGTGGGTAACGCAGTTGGCGGCCATTCAAGCCAGCATCTGGTTCGGTGTTGTAAAGCCAATCGGTACGCGGATTGCCGATGCAATAGAGGTAGCCCACAGGGATATGAATCCAGTGGTAATCGTCTCTGCGCCCCGCTTCTATGAGTAAAACGCGCTTAGAAGCATTCGCACTTAAACGGTTAGCCAGCAGGCAGCCAGCCGTACCAGCGCCGATGATGATGTAATCAAAAATAGGTTCAGACATAAGCTGTATTACACCCGAAAGCAATAACAGCTAACTGACGCTCAGCTTTTATCGTTTATTTAGACGTAGGCATCACAAACTCAGCGCCTTTAGCAATGCTTGCCGGCCAGCGCTGCATGATGGATTTTTGCTTGGTGTAGAAACGCATACCTTCTTCGCCGTAGGCATGCATGTCGCCAAACAAGCTCTTCTTCCAACCGCCAAACCCATGCCAAGCCATAGGCACAGGAATTGGCACATTGATGCCCACCATACCAACTTGGATGCGGCGTGAAAATTCGCGTGCCACATTGCCGTCGCTGGTGAAGCAGCTCACGCCGTTGCCAAATTCATGCGCATTGATCAAATCAACAGCGCTGGCAAAATCGGGTACGCGCACACAGCTCAAAACAGGGCCAAAAATTTCTTCTTTGTAAATGCGCATGTCTGGCGTGACGTTGTCAAACAGCGTGCCACCCATCCAATAACCATTTTCGGAGCCTTCACCAGCGTCTTTGCCGGTAAACTTGCGGCCATCAACCAACAAATCAGCGCCTTGCATTTCACCCGCCATGATGTAGCCAGTGATGCGCTCGTAAGCAGCTTTGGTCACGATAGGACCCATTTCAGCATCTAAGTGGATGCCATTTTTAATTTTCAAGGTTTTGGCGCGTGCAGCAATCTTAGGGATGATTTTGTCTGCCACATCGCCCACCAGCACAGCGACAGAAATCGCCATACAGCGCTCGCCCGCCGATCCGTAGGCCGCACCGATGAGTGCGTCAACAGCTTGCTCTAAGTCCGCATCTGGCATCACAACCATGTGGTTTTTTGCACCACCCAAGGCTTGCACGCGCTTACCGTGGTGCGCCCCAGTCTCGTAAATGTAGTTGGCAATCGGCGTGGAGCCTACAAAGCTGACGGCTTTGACATCAGGGTGCACCAAGAGCGCGTCAACAGCTTCTTTATCGCCCTGTACAACGTTAAATACACCATCTGGCAAGCCCGCTTGCTTGAGTAAATCCGCCATGTACAACGCGGCAGACGGATCGATTGGGCTAGGCTTCAAAACAAACGTGTTACCAGCAGCGATGGCGACGGGAAACATCCACATCGGCACCATGACGGGAAAGTTGAATGGCGTGATGCCTGCGCATACGCCGAGTGGTTGGCGCAGGGTCCAGTTGTCCATGCCAGTGGAGACTTGGTCAGTGAAATCGCCCTTAAGCAATTGCGGCATACCACAGGCGAACTCGACAATATCGATACCGCGAGCGACTTCGCCCTGCGCGTCGGTGAAGACCTTGCCATGCTCGGCGGTGATCATGTGCGCCAATGTGTCTTTGTTCGCGTTCAACAGTTCCAAAAACTTGAACATCACCCGCGCACGACGCAATGGCGGGGTGTCTGACCAAGCTGGGAAAGCAGCTTGCGCAGAGGCTACTGCGGCGTCTACTGCGGCACTATCAGCCAAGGCCACACAACCAGTAACTGCGCCCGTAGCAGGGTTAAAAACGTCTTGGCTACGGTGTTTACCCGCGACCGGCTTACCTGAAATGTAGTGACCGATTTGGTTAACTGCAGATGAACTCATGAAAGCACCTCGAAATATAAAAATACAAAATATATAGTAAAAATAAGCACCTAGCCCGCGTATTTATTGCCTAAGTAGCTATTAATAATATAGCAATAAATACTGTAGCCGGAATACCTATTTCAGCATCCACTCATGCGCTGGGTCGTTCTTAAACACCCAAAAGCGATTTGGCCCAGCCATCACGTTGAGATAGTACAAATCATACCCATGCGGCGCGGTAACAGGGTGGTAGCCGCGCGGCACCATGACGACGTCATGGTCTTCCACCGCACAGGCCTCATCAATGCTTCTATCATCAGTGTAAACCCGTTGGAAAGCAAAGCCTTGTGGCGGGTTCAAGCGGTGGTAGTAGGTTTCTTCCAATTTGGTTTCCACCGGTGGCTGCTCAACATCATGCTTATGCGGCGGGTAGCTGGACGAATGGCTGGCAGG
>JAAFJF010000054.1 GCA_013298815.1 Polaromonas sp.
AAGGTGTTGATGCTGCTGACCAAGGATTTAGCAAGCTTGATTTCGCCGCTGCTGGCACGCTCTAAACCGGCAACGGCCCGCAAAAGCGTTGTTTTGCCGCAGCCTGAGGGGCCAATCAACACACCAATATCGCCTGCGCGCAAGCCAAAAGAAACGCCGGCTACGGCGGCATTGAGGCGGTTCGCGTAGTGGACGTGGAGTTGGGAAACCTCTAAATACATAGCAGACATTGTAGGGGTTAAGTCGTTTGTTGCGCCTCAAACGGGGATAATTAAATGCGTACAATTCGCATTTAGATCTATGTCTTTATCGTCCTCTAACCCCATTCAACCGTCTGGCTTTGCTGACACGCCCCGTCCTCTAAAAGTGCTGATGGGTGTTTTTTTGAGTCTGCTCGCAGGTTTGTTGTTGTTGCCCATTTTGGCGGTATTGACTTCAACTTTGCAGTGGAGCAACGAATCAGCCCAAATTTTGCGCGAGATGAGCAGCACTGTGTTGCCCGATTACGCCAAGACTTCGTTGCTGCTGTGCATTTTTGTAGCCTTTGGTGTAGCGCTGGTGGGTATGGCGACGGCTGCTGCGGTTACGCTGTTTGATTTTGCTGGTCGCAAAACGTTTGAGTGGGCGCTGCTGCTGCCCATCGCCATGCCAGCGTATGTGGTGGCGTATGCGTACACCGATTTTTTGCAGTTTAGCGGGCCTTTGCAAACGGTTTTACGATCAGTTTTTAGTTTAGAAGGTCGTGTTTTCCCCGAAATCCGCAGCATTTGGGGAGCGGCTTGGGTGTTTACCTTTTGCTTGTACCCATACGTTTACCTGTTGGCCCGCACCGCGCTGGCAGACCGTGCCACGCATTTGATGGATGCCGCCCGCCTGCTGGGGGCACCGATGCGCAGGCGCGTGCGTGAGATTGCCTTGCCATTGGCGCGCCCAGCCGTGGCGGCAGGTGTGGCGCTGGCTTTGATGGAGACACTGGCTGACTTTGGCGTATCAAGTTACTTTGGTATCCAAACTTTCACGGCTGGCATTTACAAAGCTTGGTTGGTGCTGGACAACCGCATCGCCGCTGCGCAATTGGCCACGCTGCTGTTGCTGGTGGTGATTTTTCTATTAAAGCTGGAATACAAAGCGCAAAAAAAGATGCGTTTTGCACAGACCAAGGGTGGCTATGCGGCCAGTGCACCTGTCAAATCAAGCGCAGAGGCTACCAAGTTATCGGGCAAACGCCTTGTGTTGGCATGGCTGGTGTGCAGTCTACCGGTGTTGATGGGGTTTGTTTTGCCACTGCTGTTCATGTTGCGACCGTTTTTAGCGTCCCTAGCGTCGGCAGATGCTCCGCCGCCATGGGCGCAATTTGGGCAATGGGCAGTCAATAGCCTGATGCTGGGCGGTGTCAGTTCGGCGGTGTCAGTTGCTTTGGCTTTGGTATTGGCTTTTGCGCTGCGCACACGGCCTGACCCACTGACGCGGAGCGTGGTGCAGCTGGCGGGTGTAGGTTATGCCATTCCAGGTGCGGTCATCGTGGTGGGTTTGCTGATTCCTGTCGGCTGGGTGCAGCTAAAACTGCCACAAGCTGGCGTAGGTTATTGGGTAACAGCTACAATTTTAGGAGTGGTTTGGGCATATGTGGTGCGCTTTACCGGTGTGGCGCTGCAGTCGGTACAAAGCGGTTATGCCAAAATCCCGACCAGTTTTGACGACTCAGCCCGCATGCTGGGCGTCAGCGGCATGGGGCTGCTCAAACGTGTGCATTTGCCGCTGTTGACGCGTTCTACCGCTGCTGCGGCGTTGTTGGTATTTGTCGACGTCATGAAAGAGCTGCCCGCCACGCTGGTGCTGCGCCCCTTCAATTCAGACACCTTGGCCGTTGTTGCCTACCAATTGGCGCGGGATGAGCGCTTGGGTGAGGCGGCATTGCCGTCGCTGGCACTGGTTTTGGTGGGGTTGCTGCCGGTGGTGTTGCTGAGCAAAACTCTCAGAACAAAATAACGCTATATTTTTAATAGCAGCTAAGGCAGTAAAAACGTTAGCTAGAGCCATCTATGTTATCAATTTGGTCCCCTCGACAGGAATCGAACCTGTATCTAGCACTTAGGAGGCACTCGTTCTATCCATTGAACTACAAGGGGAAAATACAAAAGCAGGGGGGATTGTAGTGCCTATATTCTTCAGATTACTTGGATAAAAGGCGCATCGCCTCTTCTAAGCCCTTAATCGTCAGCGGATACATGCGGTTATTAACGATTTGTTGAATCACCGCAATGCTTTGGCGGTATTGCCACACGCCTTGGGGTTCGGGGTTGATCCATGCAAACTTGGGGAAGGCGTTGGTCAGGCGCTGTAGCCATTCCGCGCCTGGCTCGGCGTTGTTGTATTCCACACTGCCGCCAGGCTGTAAAATCTCGTACGGGCTCATGGTGGCGTCGCCGATGAAGATCAGTTTGTAATCTTTGTTGTACTTGCGAATGATGTCCCAAGTGTCAAACTTCTCGGCAAAACGGCGGCGGTTGTTTTTCCACATGAAGTCATAAACACAGTTGTGGAAATAATAGAACTCTAAGTGTTTGAACTCTGATTTGGACGCTGAAAACAGCTCTTCGACCCGCTGAATGTGGTCGTCCATGGTGCCGCCTACGTCCATAAGTAGCAAAATTTTGACGTTGTTGTGCTTTTCGGGCACCATTTTGATGTCCAAATAACCGGCATTGGCAGCGGTAGAGTGGATGGTGTCGTCCAAATCCAGCTCTTCTTCGTTGCCCAGCCGCGCAAACTTGCGCAAGCGGCGCAATGCCACCTTGATATTGCGCGTGCCCAGCTCTTGGTTGTCGTCGTAATCTTTATAAGCGCGCTGGTCCCACACCTTCACAGCGCTGCGGTTGCGGCTTTTGTCTTGACCGATGCGAATACCCTGTGGGTTTTGTCCATACGCGCCAAAAGGCGAAGTACCGCCCGTACCAATCCACTTGCTGCCGCCTTCATGGCGCTCTTTTTGCTCTTCGAAGCGCTTCTTCAGCGTTTCCATCAGCTCGTCCCAGCCCATTTTCTCGATCTTGGCGCGTTCTTCGGGCGACAGATTGAGTTCTAGGTTTTTACGCAACCAGTCCAGTGGAATCTCTTTGGTGAAATCAGCAATCGCTTCAACGCCTTTGAAATAGGCGGCAAAAGCGCGGTCAAACTTGTCGTAATGCTTTTCGTCTTTGACCAAGACCAGGCGGCTGAGGTAGTAAAAGTCATCAATTTTGTAGCTACTGTCAGTGATGTTGTCAGATGGCGTGTTGGGCCCCAAAACGCCCACTTTCAGAGCCCCGAGCAAGTCAAGATACTCTTTGACAGAGACGGGCAGCTTGGCGTCGCGAAGGGTGTAGAAGAAGTCGATCAGCATAGTATTTAAGGGCGCGGCTTGTTCAGCGAATACAACAACTGCGCCTTGACTTCTGGCCACTCGCCGCTGCGCAGGCTGTACATCACGGTGTCGCGAATCGTGCCATCGCGGCGCAGGGCGTGGCCACGGATGATGCCGTCTTTTTTTGCACCCAATCGCTCAATCGCGGCTTGGCTGGCAAAGTTGAAGTTGTCAGTGCGCCAACCGACGACGTTGCAACCCAGGGTTTCAAAGGCGTGCTGCATCATCAGCAGTTTGCAGGTGGTGTTCACATGGCTGCGCTGGTGGCTTTTGCCGTACCAGGTGTAGCCAATTTCGACCCGTTTCACGGCAGGCAGGATGTCGTGGTAGCTGGTAGAGCCTAAAACTTTGCCTGTTGACGCTTCGATGACTGCAAAGGCGAAGCGGTTGCCAGCTTCGCGCATTGCCAATGCGTCTTCAATGTATTTGCGGGTTTGCTCTGGTTCTGGGACAAAGGTGATACGGATATTCCATAGTTCACCGTCTGCCGCCGCAGCGCGTAAACCGTCCTCATGCGACAGCGCTAGCGGCTCTAAAACGAGATGATTCGCAATAAGAGTGATAGGGTCTACAAAAGCCATAAATATAAAAGCGATTAGTCTGCGTGATTATTGGTAACGCGCATCAGGCGCTACGCTGCGAATAAAGCTCTGCGTAGACGGTGATTGGAGATTAGAAAACCCCGAAAGCTCGCCCACGGCACAGTTGACTGAAGAGCCATAAGACGTTGTGCCCACAATGGCTTGCTGGCCACCCACTTGCAAAAGCATGGGGCCACCAGAGTCGCCAGAGCATGTGTTGCTGGAGCTGGCATCAAAATATGCGTAAATTTTTCCAGCATCAACGCCAGCAATCGTCATAGCACCAGCACGCAATTTGCCGTCAATGTCAGCACCACCTGATGTCGCGCCATAGCCAAAGATGCTGACTCTGTCGCCTGCTTTTGGGGCGCTACTTGTCAAAATCGGTAAGTTCGGTACCGGTAACGACACGGGGGAGTGAACAATACCCACATCATCGGTGAAACCTGCACGTGAGAATGTTGGGTGAATATTCCAAGAGCTTGCTGTTACATAGGCGAATTTTTCGGTCGTTGTTCCAAACAAAATGTCCACGCTGGCTGCGCCGTCCAAGCAGTGCGCAGCAGTTAAGACTTTGTTAGGTGACAACATGGTGCCTGTGCACAAACCAGTCTTGCCATCAGGCGTGTTTTTAAGCAGCACAACTACTGGGGATTTGGTCAGGCCGCTGCATGGCGTGCCGTTCACAATTTTTGCAGTTGGGGTTTCTGTCAGCTCTAAGGCACCGCATTTGCCTGTGTTGTCAGTATCTCCATCGCTACCGCAGGAAGCAAGCAAGACTAGGCAAAAAATAGCTAAAAATTTACGCATGGCAGATGTGAAAAGTTTGTTAATAAGTTATTAAGTTTAATGCAAGAGGTGTTTCGCCTTGGCTATCGTAGATGCCGCGCTACTTTCAACCCCAAACCACCGGCAATCAGCATGACAACGACGCCAATGATGCCCGCATTGCTGCTGTTGCCAGCCACAGCCATGTTGAAACCCAGCAGCGTTCCTAGCCAGTAGCACAAGAATGCACCCCCCGCAAAGCCAATAAAATCGGTTAATCCTTCACGGAGCAATTGCTTGACGGTTTTGTCGCTGCCGTCTTTGTATTTAATTGCCATAAATAAGTCTAAAAGCTCCCAATCAGCTGCGGCGATTAACGATGGCGGCTTTGCATGAACACCAGTTTTTCAAACAGGGTCACGTCTTGCTCGTTTTTCAGCAACGCGCCTACCAGCGGAGGAATCGACACTTTGTCGTCTTTGCTCTGCAATGCGTCTAAGCTAATATCTTCAGCAACCAGCAGTTTGAGCCAATCCAACAATTCACTGGTAGAGGGCTTTTTCTTCAAGCCAGGCAGGTTACGCACTTCGTAAAAAGTCTTCATCGCCGCGTTGAGCAGCTCTTTTTTCAGGCCAGGGTAGTGCACATCGACAATTTGCTGCATTGTTACCGCGTCAGGAAACTTGATGTAGTGGAAGAAGCAACGGCGCAAAAACGCATCAGGAAGCTCTTTTTCATTGTTGGAGGTGATGAAAACCAGCGGTCTGTGCTTGGCTTTGATGAGTTGGCGCGTCTCGTAGACGTAAAACTCCATACGGTCGATCTCGCGTAGCAGGTCGTTCGGGAACTCGATATCGGCTTTGTCGATCTCGTCAATCAGCAAAGCAACCGGCTCCTCAGATGTGAAAGCCTGCCACAGCACGCCTTTGACGATGTAGTTGTTGATGTCTTTGACCTTTTCGCCACCGTCAATGGTGGATAACTGCGAGTCACGCAGACGACTCACCGCATCGTATTCGTACAGACCCTGCTGTGCTTTGGTGGTGGACTTGATGTGCCATTGCAGCAAAGGAATCCCCAAAGACTTGGCAACTTCTTCAGCGAGCATGGTTTTGCCAGTGCCTGGCTCGCCCTTGAGCAAAAGCGGTTTTTGTAGTGTGGCTGCAGCGTTGACTGCAAGCATCAAATCATCTGTAGCGACGTAGTTCTGGGAGCCTTGAAATTTCATATGGTGATTTTTTAAAAAGACAAAAAAGAGTAGAAGCGGCGAATAAACCCAAGTCAGAAAAAAGGAAGAAGCCACGGATATAATCTTTTTTTAGATTATTTCACTAGATTGTGCTCGAAAAATGAACAAGTTGTTGTTGAAGCTATCCACATTTGCTGTCGCCTCTGTGACGATTGTCGTGACCTTGGCCGTTCCACTGATTGCCCAAGCTCAAGAAGTCAAGGGAGACGCTGCAGTTGGAAAAACCAAAGTTGCCATGTGCATTGGTTGCCATGGTATTCCAGGCTACCAAGCCAGTTTTCCTGAAATTCACAAAGTCCCCAAGATTTCAGGACAAAACGCTAAATACATCGTTGCGGCGCTAAGTGCTTACAAAAAAGGTGAACGTAACCACGCTAGCATGCGCGGCATCGCTGAAACTTTGAGTGACCAAGACATGGCCGATATTTCCGCTTATTACAGCACGCACGGTGTTGTTGCAGGTGTGACACTGGCAGACAAACCAAGCAAAACACCTAGTCCTGCGGTGGACGCTTTGTTGAAAAAAGGCGGCTGCGTCGCTTGCCATGGTGAAAACTTCGCAAAACCAATTGACCCAAGCTACCCAAAAATTGCAGGTCAGCATGCTGATTATCTGTACGTCGCATTGAAAGCCTACAAGACAGAGAAAAATCCAAACGTTGGTCGCTCCAACGGTGTGATGGCTGGCATGGCCAAACAGTTCTCAAACAATGAACTCAAAGAAATCGCCAAATACATTGGTTCTTTGGATGGTGATTTGAAGACAGTCAAGCAAGCAAGTTTCCGCTAAACAAGCCAGTTACCCCATCAAAAAGCCGCTAAAACTTGGTTTTAGCGGCTTTTATGCTCTCCAGAAGGCATATTTTAACTGCAGCCAGCATATTTACTGCCTAAGGTGCTATCAAAATAATAGCGATCAAGTTCTAAATTAACTTTAAAACCGATAGCCTAAACGCTGCGATAAGTCCTTTCCTAGTGCCTTCAAAGTCGTCGCAATATGGCCGCTCAAACCCACATCAAACAAAGCACTCGGGCCAATCGCGGTTAAGCTTAAAACGATGCTGCCAGATTCGTCGAATACCGGTGCAGACAAGGCGCTAACGCCTGAGACGGACAGGTTGACCGCATCGCTGATGCCGTTTTGGCGTACTTTTTCCAGCAGTTTTCTAAAGGCTGTATCAATATTGGCAGGCACGGATTCTGCGGTAGCTTCATGTCGCTGCTCATAAGCGTGCTCTTCTTGCAGCGCTGCCAGCACGGCATCTTCGGGCAAATACGCGGCAAACAAACGCCCAGACGCCGTGTTTCGCAAGCTCATCACCGTGCCGTGGCGCATGGTGACGTGAACGAGGTTGGGCGATTCTTCAATCCGCACTATCGTCGGCCCACGGTTGCCCCAAACGGCTAGTGCAACGGTGTGGCCTAGTTGTTTGGCAAGGTCGGCCAGCATGGGGGAGGCGAGTCGCACTGGGTCAAACTGCTGCAAACTGATCAAGCCAAGTTGCATTGCCAAAGGCCCTAAGCCGTAGTGACCGCTAACTTCATCTTGCACAATCAAGCCCAGTTTGTTGAAGCTCACGAGGTAAGGGTGCGCCTTGGCGGGCACCATGCCTGAGTCTCGCGCCAAGTCTTTCAGCGGCATGGGGCTGCCGTGTTGCGCCAAAGCCAGCAGCAGCTGGCCGCCGACTTCCATACTTTGTATGCCTCTTTGTGTGGGACGCTGTTTCGATGAATTTGATTTTGGTTCTGAATTTGGCATAGTGGATTTTTGAACTATACGATAAAAATTAGACATTAACAAATTAGTTAGTTAAAATTAAAACTCCACATGCAGGAACACTAATGAGCACGACAAAAACCAAAACCTTCGCTAGCCAAGCCGACTTAGAAGTCAAAAAAGTCAGTTTCGACAAACTCTCCGACAACGCCTACGCCTACACGGCCGAGGGCGACCCAAATACCGGCATCATCATTGGCGACGATGCGGTGATGGTGATTGACACCCAAGCCACGCCGGTGATGGCAGAAGATGTGATTCGCCGTATCCGCGAAGTGACCGACAAACCCATCAAATACGTGGTGCTCAGCCACTACCACGCGGTGCGCGTGCTGGGCGCGAGCGCGTACAAGCCTGAGCAAATCGTCGCCAGCCAAGACACTTACGATTTGATTGTCGAACGCGGCGAGCAAGACAAAGCCAGCGAGATTGGCCGCTTTCCGCGCCTATTCAACGCCGTCGAGTCTGTACCCGATGGCATGACTTGGCCGACCATGACCTTTACCGGCAAGATGACCATCTGGCTGGGCAAGCTGGAAGTGCAACTGCTGCAACTCGGCCGTGGCCACACCAAGGGTGACACCGTGGCTTGGCTGCCGCAGCAAAAAATCCTGTTCAGCGGCGATTTGGTTGAATTTGGCGCGACGCCCTACGCGGGTGATGCTTATTTCAAAGACTGGCCGCAAACGCTGGATGCGATTACCGCCTTAAAACCCGAAAAACTCGTCCCAGGCCGTGGTGCTGCGCTGCAAACGCCTGCGCAAGTCGCGCAAGGTTTGACGGAAACGCGCGCGTTTGTGTCGGATGTATATGCCAGCGTACAAGCCGGTGCCATAGCCGGCAAAGACCTCAATACCGTCTACAACGAAACCATGAACCGCCTGCGCCCGACTTACGGCCAATGGGTGATTTTTGACCACTGCATGCCGTTTGACGTGACCCGCGCCTATGACGAAGCAACGAAGTACACCGACCCGCGCATCTGGACGGCTGAGCGCGATATTGAGATGTGGAAAGCCTTGGAAAACCAGTGATTTAAATCGTTATGAGCATGCATCCCGTCGTCATCATAGGAGCAGGGCCGGTAGGTTTGACTTTGGCGATTGACCTCGCACAGCGCGGTCAAAACGTGGTGCTGCTGAACAAAGGTAAACTAACCGCAAGTGGTTCTAAGGCGATTTGCTTCTCAAAGCGCAGCTTAGAGATTTTTGATCGCCTAGGCTGCGGTCAGCGCTTGGTAGACAAAGGCGTGTCCTGGAACGTTGGTAGGGTGTTTTTGAAAGACAAGCCCTTGTACAGCTTTGACCTGCTGCCCGAGCCAGGCCATTCACGCCCTGCATTTATTAATCTGCAGCAGTACTATGTCGAGCAGTATCTGGCCGAGCGAGCGGCTGAGCTGCCGAACTTAGATATTCGTTGGTTGAATAAAGTCACAGCGATCACTCAAGCCGACGACGCAACGATATTGACTGTTGAAACGCCCGAAGGGATTGAAACTTTGCAAGCGCAATATGTTGTGGCTTGCGACGGTTCGCGCTCTACAGCTCGGCAGCTGATGGGGCTGGAGACCACGGGCAGGGTGTTTCAGGACCGGTTTTTAATCGCCGACGTGAAGATGACCGCCGAGTTTCCAACCGAGCGTTGGTTTTGGTTTGACCCGCCGTTTCACCCCAATCAAAGCGTCCTGCTGCATCGCCAGCCCGACAATGTGTGGCGTATCGACTTTCAATTGGGTTGGGATGCTGACCCTGAGGAAGAAAAGAAGCCTGAGAAAATCATTCCCCGTGTCAAGGCACTTTTGGCATACGGCTCCAAAGACATGGATTCAGTGCCAGATTTCACGCTGGAATGGGCCAGCGTCTACACCTTTGCCTGCCAGCGCATGGCCAGATTTCGCCACGGTCGCGTGCTGTTTGCCGGTGACTCAGCCCATGGTGTGTCTCCCTTTGGTGCACGGGGTGCGAATTCGGGTATTCAAGATGCAGAAAACTTGGCATGGAAGCTGGACGCCGTGCTGCGCAACCAAGCGCCCGAGGCTTTGTTGAACAGCTACGCCAGCGAGCGTGAATACGCGGCCGATGAAAATATCCGCAACTCCACCCGCGCGACCGATTTCATCACCCCCAAAAGCGATATCAGCCGCGTGTTCAGAGATGCCGTTTTGGACTTGGCGAAGGATTACCCGTTTGCGCGTACCTTGGTGAACAGCGGGCGCTTGTCTGTGCCAGCAACCTTGTACGGTTCTGTGTTGAATACGCCAGACGACGACGTATTTGAAGGGCGCTTGATACCTGGCAGCGTGGCGCTGGATGCGCCTGTGCAATTAGCAAATGGCAGCGCCGCATGGCTATTGCAGCAACTGGCGGAAGGCTTTACCTTGCTGGTTTATGGCGCGGACTTGAACTTTGCAACATCCTGCAATGTGGTACGTATTAACGCGAAAAATGATTTAGTAAAGTCAGCACAACCCAACGTGCTGGTTGATATTGATGGTTTGATCGCTAAGCGTTATGACATGCAGCCTGACACAGCCTATCTGCTGCGCCCCGACCAGCACATCTGTGCGCGTTGGCGGCAGGTCACACCAGCAAAATTGCAGACTGCACTCGATTTAGCATTGTCAAAACATTAAAAATATTGAAATAAGCGGTATGTCACTCATTACAGCCC
Source organism: Polaromonas sp. (assembly GCA_013298815.1). Lineage (GTDB taxonomy): Bacteria > Pseudomonadota > Gammaproteobacteria > Burkholderiales > Burkholderiaceae_C > Aalborgiella. The sequence continues at coordinate 10,449 of JAAFJF010000054.1, forward strand.
CAAATCTAAGCGCTCCAGATGACTTTTATGAAGCGCTGATCAATGCGCATCAAGACTTGTCGGTAGAAGAAAGTCAGGCTTTTAACGCACGTTTGGTGCTTTTGCTGGCCAACCATATTGGTGCGTTGCCTGTTTTGCAGGAAGCTTTGCAGGCCGCAAAAAAAATGAAAAGCAACTAAATATGGCAAACCTCCAAACATCTGATTTGAAGTATCAAACCGGTTTCGGCAACGAATTCGCCACCGAAGCCGTCGCTGGCGCATTGCCCCAAGGTCGCAACAGCCCACAACGCGTACCGCATGGTTTGTATGCTGAACTGATTTCAGGCACTGCCTTCACCGCGCCACGTGCTGAAAACCGCCGTACTTGGATGTACCGCCGTCAACCGTCTGTGGTCGTGAGCGGTTACAAGCCCTATGCGCAAGCTTTGTGGCGCACTGGTGCGGCGCAAGGTGTAACGACACCACCCGACCCGATGCGCTGGCGTCCAGTTGCCATTCCTACTGAGCCGACTGATTTTGTCGATGGCCTACGCACTATGGTTGCCAATGGCGATGCTGATGTGCAAACTGGCATGGCGGCGCTTGTGTATGTGTCAAACAAGTCGATGGAGAATCGCGCTTGCGTCAATGCCGATGGCGAGATGCTCATCGTGCCGCAGCAAGGGCGTTTGCGCATCACTACTGAAATGGGTGTTTTAGAGGTCAAGCCGGGTGAAATTGCCTTGTTGCCGCGTGGTGTAGCTTTTAAAGTTGCATTACTGGATGATTCAGCTCGTGGCTACGTGTGTGAAAATTACGGCGCGCATTTTAGGTTGCCTGAACTGGGGCCCATTGGTTCAAACGGTTTAGCAAATGCCAGAGATTTTAAAACACCAGTTGCTGCCTTTGAAGAATCTTCTGTACCGTATGAAATCATCAAAAAATACGGCGGCAGCTTGTGGTCAGCGCAGATGCCACATTCGCCCTTCAATGTGGCGGCTTGGCATGGCAATTTGGCACCTTTCAAATACGACACCGCCAACTTTATGACGATTGGTTCCATCAGTTTTGACCATCCTGATCCGTCCATCTTCACCGTCTTAACATCGCCAACAGAGTCGTCGGGCACAGCCAATTGCGACTTCGTCATCTTCCCGCCACGTTGGCTGGTAGCTGAGGACACATTCAGACCACCTTGGTATCACCGCAATGTTATGAGCGAATTCATGGGGCTGGTCCAAGGCCAGTACGATGCCAAAGAAGAGGGCTTTGTACCTGGCGGCGCATCCTTGCACAATTGCATGGTGCCACATGGACCGGATTCAGATGCTTTTACCAAAGCTAGCAATGCTGACTTGAAGCCGCAGAAACTGGACAACACCTTGGCTTTTATGTTTGAAAGCCGTTATCGGTTTGTACCTACAGACTTTGCCATGACGAGCGGGCTTTTAGTTACTAATTACGCTGATTGCTGGTCGAATTTACTATATATTCCATAGCTGCTTAGGCAACAAATACGCTGGAAATAGGCGGATTTAGAGGTAAATCTTGAAATTATTTTAAATCAAACTCCGCAAACTACGTGCCGTCTCTTGCAATACAGGCAAAACGCGTTTGACAGCATCTGCCGCCAATTCACCGCCAATGGGCATGGTCACGTTGAGTGCGCCTACCAAATCACCATTGCGGTCAATCAAAGGAACGGCAACCCCGCGCATGGTGAGCTCTAGCTGCTGCTCACTGATTGCCCAGCCACGGCTGCGCACGATGGACAATTCTCGCTTTAAAACATCTGGGTCGGTGATGGTGAACGATGTGTAAGACTTCAGTTCGCGGTTAGCAAACCATTGCTCTTGCCGCTCTGTTTCCATCATCGCCAAAATCACCATGCCAGCCGATGTGGCTTGCGCTTGTACACGTGAGCCGAGCACAAAACCGGTGTTCATGTTGCGGTTAGAGCCACTTCGGGCGACATAAACGATTTCTTCATCATCCAACACACTAACGTAGGCGATTTCTTGCGTACCCGCCGTCACGCGCTGCAAAAAAGGTTGCACGATGCGTGGCAGTCGAGCGGATTCAATATAGGCTTGGCCCAAGCGCAGCATGCGTGGGGTGAGCCAAAACAACTTGCCATCAGTCGCTACATAGCCCAAATGCGCCAACGTCAGCAAATAGCGCCGTGCGGCAGTACGCGTCATGCCGCAGCGCTCGCCAGCTTGGCTAGACGTCATGCGCGGGTGAGCGTCGTCAAACGCTTCTATCATTTGCAAGCCTTTTTCTAAACCCGCTATCCAATCGCGTTTGTCCAGCACAGGGCTTGTTTGGTTACTTGAAATAACGAGTTTCATCTGCGCTTTCTATGACTTAGAACATGACCTTCCCATTTCTTGTGTACTATGTACTAACTAGTACAAACCCTTAAATCGTTCGTTAATCGTACACAAATGAGCGATTATCGACAATTATACGCACTTAAAGTTTCGCACTGCGGGGTTGAGAGGCTACATTCAAGTGTCGGAAAACTGCGCTGCGCAAAGAAAAGAAGTAGCGGCTTTGCAGTACGGACTTTCAACTTTGGTTTTACCGTTTTTATACAATTTGGAGACATACCCGTGAATAAAAGATTTACTATTAAATTAATAGCTGCTTTGGCAATGATTACGCCGGCTACAGCCATTTTTGCACAGCAATCTGTGAAATTTGCGTCTATTGTTGAATTGTCTGGCGCGGGAGCAAGCTCTGGCACACAGTTCAACAATGGTTTGCAGTTGGCAATCAAAGAAATCAACGCAGAAGGCGGCATTTTAGGTCGCAAAATTGAAGTGTCTACCAACGACACCACAACGCAGCCAGGCGTAGCACTAGCTTTGACTAAAAAGGCGGTTGACCAAGATGTGTTTGCCATTTTCGGCCCAGTGTTTTCTGGCTCAATCAACGTCAGTATGAAAGAAAGCCAAAAAGCGGAGATTCCTAACTTTACAGGTGGTGAAGCTGCCAACATCACCACACAGGGCAATCCTTATATTTTCCGCACCAGCTTCACGCAAGCTACGGCCATGCCAAAAGCAGCGGCGTACGTTAGTAAAGAAGCCAAGATCAAGAACCTCGTGATCATGTATGTGAACAACGATTTCGGCAAAGGTGGCTTGGAAATGATGAAAAAAGCATTGGCTGGCACCGACACCAAAATTGTGGGTGAAATCTCTACAGACAGTGCCCAAGTAGATTTTTCAGCACCTGTTATCAAAGCAAAGCAATCGAATGCAGATGCTTTGTTTATGTACATCAACGAAGACGAATCAGCCCGAGCCTTGCGCGAATTGCGCAAACAAGGTTGGACCAAACCCATCATTGGTGAAACCACACTGACAGGCTCAAAAGTTATCGACTTGGCTGGCGAAGCAGCCAATGGTGCTGTTGCACACGTAGGTTTGACGGCAGATGCGCCTATCCCTGCGCTGTTGAATTACAAAGTTAAATACTACAAAGCCTATGGCGCAGAGACGGACCATAACGGTATCAAAGGCTATACCGCTGCATACATCTTGAAGGCTGCGATTGAAAAGGTCGGCAAATTTGACCGCAAAGCCGTAGCTGCCGCTATGAAGGGTATCAAAATCAGCGCGGTTAAAAACCCCGGCGTTCTCATGAATGTTGGTTTTGATGATAAGGGTGACTTGGACCGTGAAAGCTTTTTGGTTGAAGTCAAAGGTGGCAAACAAGTTGTCGTGGCTGTGTTGCCACCATTAAACGCAGACAACGTGAATGAAAAAATTGGTGCGGCCAAACCTCCAGCGGCTAAGCCTGTTGCTAAAAAGTAACTGAAGCAAGTCTTCTACATTGTGAATAAACCTCTTTTTCGCTCAAGCGGAAAAGGGGTTTTAGCTGGATTTTAAAATGACCGACTTTTTACAACTCGTTTTCAGTGGTTTTGCCACTGGCAGCATCTACGCACTCGCTGCCTTGGGCTTTACGCTCTTATGGCAAGCGGCTGGCACTATCAACTTCGCGCAGGGTGAATTTGTGATGCTGCCAGCCTTCATGATGCTTGGCTTTTTGTCTTTTGGCGCACCGCTGCCATTGGCTTTTATATTGACAGCCTTACTTTCTACGGTTGTATTGGGTTGGGCATTCAAAAAAGCCATTGTTGACCCGCTTTTCAAATACGGCATGATGCAAATTGTGGTGGCCAGCATTGGTTTGTCCATCGTCATGAAAAACGCCATGCGGGCAGGCTACAGCGCTGAAGCGCATCCTTTTCCGAGTTTGTTCTCTGATAAATTATTCAACGTCGCTGGTGTGAATATTTCCACGGGTGATGTTGGCACAGTCGTTTGCGCCTTGTTGGTCGTTTTCGCCACGCAAGCGTTCTTGTCTAAAACGGTGACGGGTCGTGCCATGCAGGCCGTGGCTCAAAACACCGAAAGTGCCTCGGTTTTGGGCATCAATGTGCCACGCATGATTTTTTACACCTTTGCGATTAATGCGGTGTTGGCTTGCGTTGCCGCCTTGTTGGTCACGCCGGTGTATCTCGCCAAATTTGACATGGGCGACTCATTGGGTACCAAAGCCTTTTTCGCCGCCATCATTGGTGGTTTTAACAATTCGCGTGGCGCTTTGTTGGGTGGTTTGATTGTGGGCGTGAGTGAAAACTTGGCGTCTGCTTATATCTCTCCTTCGTACAAAGACGCCGTCGCCTTGGTAGTTTTTATGGTCGTTATTTTGTTTAGACCGCAAGGCCTTCTCGGTAAAAAAGAGGAGCGCAAGGTATGAAAAAGCATCTATTGGCGTTGCTTGTTTTGGCGGTGATTTTGTTTTTACCGCCCTTTCTTAAAAACTACGGCATCTACATGTTCACCACCTGGTTGATCTATGTGATTGCCACCATGGGGCTGAATTTGACGGTAGGCTTTGCGGGGCAAAAATCACTAGGACATGCCGCATTTTTTGGTATCGGTGCCTACACCGTCGCGATTGCCATGAAAGCAGGTATCAGCTGGTGGGTGGGGCTGCCTGCTGCCATGGCTTTGTGCTTTGTGGTTGGTTTGGTATTAGGCTTCCCCGCATTGCGTGTGCAAACTATTTACTTGGCTTTTGCGACCTTAGGTTTCAACACTGCTGTTTGGTTGGTGATGCGCAATGAGGAATGGTTGACGGGCGGTACGTTTGGATTGAACGGCATTCCACGTCCAGAAATCTTTGGCTATTCATTGAAGGATAGCTTGCCTTATTACTACTTTGTGTTGGCTGTTGCCGCCATTGCGATTGCTTTGTTGTGGTGCTTGCTGCGCTCGCCTTGGGGCAAAGCATTTCAAGCGCTGCGCGATAACCCAATTCGTGCAGAAAGCTTGGGTATCGACACGCGCAGCTACACGCTGTTGTCATTTGCCATCGGAGCCGTTTTTGCAGGAATTGCTGGCGTGCTGTTTGCCTCATTGGTTGACTTCATTGAGCCTGCTCCTTTTGCCGTTGGCGCGTCCATCATGATGTATTTAATGGTCGTTGTCGGTGGGGCGGGTTACTTTTGGGGACCTTTGCTGGGTGCCTTGGTCGGTATGGTTGTGCCTGAATGGATCCGCGATGTGTTTCCAACACTAGCCAACTGGTATTTGCCTATTTTCGGCGCGATTGTTATTTTGATGATGGTGTGGCTACCCGATGGCTTGATGAGCATACCTGACCGCATCAAAGCCAAGCGCCAGGCGCGTGAAGCAAATACGGCACGTCAATTAGCAGGTAAGGCTGCAGGCGCAGCATTGGAGGCAAAGTCATGAGCAACAATATGAACAAGCCAGTATTAAAAGTCAGTAACCTCAAAAAAGCATACGGTGCGATCCAAGCTGTGGGTGGCGTTTCTTTTGAAGTGATGCCGGGTGAGATTTTTGGCGTCATTGGGCCCAATGGCTCAGGTAAAACAACCATGTTCAACAGCGTTTTGGGTCAAATCAAACCTGATGAAGGCACGATTGAGTTGAACGGCAAAGACGTCACGCATGCTGGCCCTTTGGAGTTAAGCCGCTTGGGTGTAGGGCGAACCTTTCAAACGCTGCAAGTGTTTGGCAAGATGACTGTGCGTGATAACTTGATTGTGGCAGCGCAAGAGCATCAAGGCAGTATGTTTGGTCGCATGTTTGCACCAACTGATTCTGGTTTGGGTGCAAAAGCCGATGTATTGATTGACCAATTCCGCATACGCCATGTCGCACACTTGCAAGCTGGCACGCTCAGCTACGGTCAGCAAAAATTGGTAGACATCGCGATGGCTTTCATGAGCGAACCCGCACTGGTTTTGCTAGATGAGCCCTGCGCTGGCGTGAATCCAAGTTTGGTGGGCGGTATCTCTACCTTGCTCAAAGAGTTAAACCAAAAGCAAAAAGGTAGCTTTGTCGTGATTGAGCACAATATGGATTTTGTGATGAGCTTGTGCCACCGCATCATGGTGATGGTTGAAGGCCAAGTGATGGCTATCGGCACACCCGCTGAAATACGCGCCAATAAACAGGTGCTTGACGCCTATTTAGGGCGCTAAATATGAGCAATATCATGACTGAACCTACATGCATTGAGTTCAACGACGTAGTGGCGGGCTATAAGGATTTCATGATCCTGAACAAACTGTCCTTCAAAGCCAAGCGTGGCACGATCACCTTGTTGCTAGGGCCGAATGGCGCAGGCAAATCTACTGTGTTGAAGACCTTGTTTGGCTTGCTCAAGCCACGCCAAGGCAGCATCAAATTAGATGGTGTTGATATTGCTGGCGCAACGCAAAAGTCATTGCTCGCACAAGGCATCGCTTTTGTGCCGCAGGGACGCAATTTGTTTGGACAACTGTCTGTCTTTCAAAACCTTGAGCTGGGCGGTATCACGCTGGGAATGAAAACCACGCACGAGCGGATTCCTGAAGTGCTGGAGTTTTTCCCGCGCGTCAAAGAGCGCATCCACAGCCAAGCGTCTGCCTTGTCAGGTGGCGAGCAAAAGCAATTGGAAATTGGCCGTGCTTTGTTGTTGCGCCCGAAAGTGCTGTTGATTGACGAGCCATCTATCGGTTTGTCGCCCATTTTGGTGCAAGATGTGTTCAAGTTGCTACGCAAACTGGCAGACCAAGGCACAACAGTGCTTATGGTGGAGCAAAACGTAAAAAGCGCTTTGAAGATTGCTGACGAAGCCGTCGCTTTGGAATCAGGTCGTTTGGTGTTGCACAAGCCAGCTTCCGAGTTGCTGTCAGACCCAAATATTGAACACTTGTTCTTAGGTGGTGCACGTCCTGCAGCAGCATTAGTGCCTGAAGCGGTGGTTTAAATTAGTTTGTATTTTTGACTTTGAATTATCGATAATGACAGCACAACAACCCCAAAAGCATATGAACACACTGAATCGCGAAGCAATCCAAGAAGGTGCAAACCCGCTGGGCATGGAAGGCATTGAGTTCATCGAATACGCGACGGCGCAGCCACAGCAACTTGGCCAAGTGTTAGAGAAAATGGGCTTTAGACCAATTGCACGCCATCGCTCACGCGAGGTGTTGTTGTACCGTCAAGGCGATATCAACGTCATCGTCAACGCGCATGGCCAGTCGTATTTGAGTGGTAAAACCAATTCAGCTAGTTCGGGCGCATTATCGGACAAACCCGTTATCGCAGCGATGGCGCTGCGCGTGCGTGATGCGTCTACGGCGTACAAACGTGCTTTAGAGCGCGGTGCGTGGGCAATTCCTACGAATGTGGAAGTGATGGAATTGAACATTCCAGCCATTCACGGCGTGGGTTCAAGCCGCATTTACTTTGTGGATCGCTACAAAGAATTCTCGATTTATGACGTCGATTTCACACCTATTCCAACGGTAGACCAGCATCCACCAGCCGTTGCAGGCTTGCATTTTTTTGGCATCGTGCAGTACATTGGCAATGACCGTACCGAAGATTGGACTGAGTTTTATCGCGAGCTGTTTGGCTTCTCTGAATTGAGTTCAGGACAGAACTTTGGTATTTTGACCAAAGGTCGTATTTTGCGCAGCCCGTGCGCAGCGCCTAACCATTTCTATTTGCAGCTGATAGAGCCAGAGCTGGGCGTGTTGGATGTCAAAGACGACGAATGCTTGCAGCGCATGGGTTTGGGTACGCCAAACGTCGCTACCACCGTTGAACAGCTTTTGAAAGCGGGCGTCGAGTTTTTGGTGTCCAAAGACCCTGATGATAAAAACAAAGGTGCGCTGACCCGAACACAAATGGGTAGTGTGACGTTTGAACTGGTGCATGACGACCGTGCAGCTTCTTAAGAGAATCAAACGACCATGAGCCAATTTGTAGGAACTTTTGTCGGTAACATTGATGATTTTGGGATGGACACCATCTCGTTTGCTGGCCCTTTAGAGGCCAAGCTCAAAGCCACCCGCGAAGCTGGATTCAGCCAAATCATGTTGGCTGCGCGTGATTTGGTGGGGCATGCTGACGGTTGGGAAGCGGCAGTCGCTGCTGTTAAAGCCAGCGGCTTGCGGGTAACTGGTTTTCAGGTTTTGCGTGATTTTGAAGGCTTGTCTGGCCATTTGCATGAATACAAAATTGACATCGCCAAATCGATGCTGGAAATGTGCCATGCGCTAGATTGCGGCGTGATGCTGATGTGCTCTAGCACCTCCACGCACGCAACGTCAGACACTGAATCCTTGGTCAAAGACTTGCGTAAATTGGCGATGTTGGCCATTCCTATGAACATCAAAATCGCTTACGAAGCGCTCTCTTGGGGGCGAACCATCAACCAATTCCCAGAAGCGTGGGATTTGGTCTGCCGTGCCGATATGCCCAATTTGGGCTTAGGCTTCGACTCATTCCACATGTTTGCGACCAACACGCCGCTGGAAGACTTGGAAATGCTGGACACGAGCAAGATCTTCTTGGTGCAACTGGCGGATTTCATGTGGAACGAAATCAAAACCGTAGAAGAACGCATCACCACCGCCCGCCATTTCCGCGTTTTCCCCGGTGAAGGTGTTCACAGCGAAGCCTTGGCGGCGCTGACATCGAAATTGCACGAACTGGGCTACCGTGGCGACTACAGCTTTGAAGTTTTCAACGACGACTACCAGCAAATGCCCTTGGAGAGCGTCGCCAAACGCGCCAGACAATCGGCGTTGTGGCTCAGTGAAGGGGTGCTGCGCAGGTCGGTTCCTTTGCCGAATCAGATCAAGCTGAAGCGCTAGTTATTGTGATAATTTTGCTACTATTTTTATAGCTGCTTAGGCAGTAAATACGAGGACTAACGGCATATCTATGGTTTAAAATCCCTCGAAAACCGCACGTATCCAACGGTTGGTGCTGTCGTGGCGGTAACGCGTTTTTACGACCTTAATTCAAGTATGCAGAGCATTCTAAATACAGTATGGTTGGTTAGACAGGAACTAATAGTATTAATAAAATTGCAAATCAATAGCTAAGGATTTCGTTTCGTAAGTTCACCGATAAGAGCATTTGTGCTTGACGCAAGGCTTTCCAATGGGTTTGCAGAACAGTAATTGTTTATCCAAAGATTCCATGCTTCTGGTTCAGTGCCTGCAGCAATATTTGACCGATTCACTACTCTTTCATTTATGGCTGTTATGTAGCCTGCGACCCAAATACTATTTGTAATTTTTCCACGTCCATTTTCCTTGAAATCAATCACAACCTCCCCGCAAGATTTTGTGCCAAAGCTTAGTACTGTGTACTTCCCATTTTTGTCTGCAGCAAAAGTGGAAAACGCAAAGCAAAATCCCATAAGTGAAATAAAAATATATGATCTCATTGATTTTCCAAGTTGGTTTAGATTAATTTTTTTGAATGATTAATTTCATTAGCTACTTTATTTCTTCTTTTACTCTACAGCTTGCTTCAAACGAAACGTGTAGCGTGTAGCGTATTGATTGAAGCTCTGTTTCAATGTGTTGGTGCTCGTAAACATAACGCCAATTTTCAAAAGCATAGCTAAGCGATTCCAGACAAGTGGTTATGTCAGAACCTTTAGTTAATTCATATCTATTTCGAATATCAAGTGCTGCATTTAAAAAATGTACCTTACCATTATTAGGCATATTTTCGTAGAGCTTGGAAAGATGATGGCCTCTGATTTGATTGCCATAAAAATTATGAATAGTTTTTAAATATAGTTCTATACTAAATGCGGCATTAACAACAAATGGGGATACGCTACTGCCTTTGTAAGGTGATGTTTTTAAATCATGATCGTAAATTTCATTTGCAATTTTTGCAAATGAATTTGCTTGACGAAAAATCTGATCATTTAAAGAAATAGGTTTGTGGAGACCCTTTTCTTTTAAGAAAATTAAGACTAATTCTGCATCTTTTTTATCATCGCCTGTCGATTCGTGTGTGCCCACGACTACACCATTAAATAGTATTTCTTTGGTGGTCATATGCTTGAAAAATGTTGCAAAAATTTATTAATAAGAATCTTCACTATAGCCTATAAAAGTAAACTTTGCCTGTTTTATCCTTTAGAAATTAGTAGGCATATTTAAAAATAAAATGAATTTTTGATATACATTTAATAGCACCTTAGGCAATAAATACGCCGGCTAGAGTCATATTTACTCCTCATATTGCACCATAAACAAACCCGCGCAAACTCCACGCATTCAGCGGCTGGCGCTGCCGTGGTGGTAGCGTTCCTGCCAGTATTGTTTGACGGGGCAGCTGGGAATGGCGAAGGGGCAGGGCAACACTTGTAATCAAGGGTAAATCCTAGTTTGGAAAGCCTGCTGTTCAATTACACTTCAAAAATGAACGAACTAGTACATTCAGTCCAGCAAGTTAAACCAGAGGCTAAAAAAGTAGTCAGAAATGCAATAAAATCCGCTATTAAAAATATAGCTACTGAGGCAGTAAAAACGCTGGCTAATGCTGAAAATAAGGCTGAAAAACCTAGTCGTACCAATGATCCTGCACGTACCATGGCGGGGATTTTGGAGGTGGCTACGGCGGAGTTTGCTGCCAAGGGCTTGAGTGGGGCTCGGATTGACGAAATCGCAGCTACCACCAAAACCAGCAAGCGCATGATTTACTACTATTTTGAGAGTAAAGAAGGCTTGTATGTGGCGGTGTTGGAGGAGGCGTATCGCCGCATTCGGCAAATTGAGCAGCAACTGCATTTGGAAGACTTAGCGCCTGAAGAAGCATTGCGCAAACTGGTGGGCTTCACGGTGGACTACCAGTGGAACAACCCAGATTTTGTGCGCTTGGTGATGAATGAAAACATTCATCGGGGTGAGTATTTAGCGCAAAGCAAAACGATTCAAGGGTTGAATATTCCTGTGGTTCACGCTGTGCAGCAGGTGTATGAGCGGGGTGTTGAGCAGGGCGTTTTTAGAGCGAACTTAGACCCGCTGGATTTGCACATGACGATGTCAGCGCTGAGCTTTTTCAATGTGTCGAACCACCACACGTTTTCTTTGATTTTTAAGCATTCGTTAGAAAACGCGGACATTTACAAGGCACGGCGCGAAAGCATCATCGAGACGATGGTGCGTTATGTAAAAAAATAGATAGTAGCTATGCAGTTATTCATTAAATTAACTAGGGTTTTACCCTATACATTAAAACTAACCAGTTAGTACATTTGTGAAACATGATTAATGTGAGGGAAATTTTATGTTGAAGAAGGTTATAGACCACTATTGTCAATGGATCAGCT
>JAAFJF010000055.1 GCA_013298815.1 Polaromonas sp.
AACTCAGCCAAACCCGCAAAATCGGCGTGATGGCGACGCGCGGCACGCTGGAAAGCGCCAAGTTTGCCGCCTTAAAAGCCTCTCTGGCAGACCAAGCCGAGTTCATCATCCAGCCCTGCGACGGCTTGGCAGCGGCGATTGAGACGCAAAATACTCCTAAAATAATAGCACTTTTGGCAGAATACACGCCCGCTATCGGTATATTTGGCACTCAAAATAGCCAAATCGACACCTTGGTGCTGGGCTGCACCCATTACCCCTTCATCAGCGACCTGCTACGGGTGCACACCGGCGTAGCCGTCCACTACATAGACACAGGCGAACCCGTAGCCCGCCAAACCCGCCGGCTGTTGGAAGCCGCTGGCACGCTGAACACATCATCCGATTTATCCCAATTGCAGCTGTTCACAACGGGAGATTTGGACAGCTTTGCCAAATTGACTAAGCTGTGGTTGAATTTGCCAAAAACCACTGAAATCTCGAAAATATAGTGGCAAATATGCCTATAGCCTGCGTATTTATTGCCTGAGTAGCTATTTTATTTATAGCAAAAATCATGTACAAATGCCCAACCTGCAGCGCTTCTAGCATCAGTTTCTTTCGTAAGTGGTTGTCTTACCCAGCACTTCCTGCGTACTGCAAGACTTGCAAAAGCTATTCACACGCTCAACGCTCTTCGGGTGGGGTTGGATTGGTCGTTGCCGTCCTGATAATTACAGTCTTTGGTTTTACAGCTGCTGCGCTACAGTCTGGCTGGCCACTTTTGCTAGGGATTGCTGTTGCCTTAGCTTATTACATATGGCGAGTAGATAGCCTTCAGCTTGAGCCACTATCACCTGAACTTGTTTCTACCGCTAGAAAGACGGAAAGCATGAGTTGGATCATTTTGCTTATCGCATTAATATTCAACTAAATATTGATATAAATTTCATAGCACTTCAGGCAATAAATACGACGACTACAGCCAAAAAATTTATACGATCCATATTTAGCCGTCAACTGCATCTCAATATACAGCAGGTTAGTATAGACAAACTTGCATTTATCCGGATAATCCGTACAATCTGCATAATCCTTATCATTACATATTAAAAGGAAAGTTGACCATGCAAACACTAACTGCTCGTGAGTTTCAGAAAAACTTTGGCGCTATCACTGACCAAGTCTTGTCGGGGGAACTGTTCACAGTGACAAAATATGGGCGGCCTGCGTATTTTGTGATTCCTAATAACAGCGATTCTGAGGAGGCCATACGAAGGATTGCGGGGCGCAGATTGGTGAATAACTTGAAGAATTCGAAAGCGACTGATGCGGCGAAAGCACTCACTTTTGAAGATATTACCAAGCTGATTAACGAAGCTTAGGTCACATTCCAGTGCCGAAATCCATCGTTTTAGACAGCAACCTGATTGTTAGCGCCATCCTCAACCCTGAGGGAGTTTGCGCTTCAGCCATTGATTTAGCGGATAGCAACTTCGACATCGTGCGCTCTAAAGATACGACCAATGAATTGGTTGATGTCATGCGCCGTGACAAATTCGATCGATTTGCAACGGTTGAAGACCGCGTTTTTCGCGTTCAAACTTATATTGAAGCAACGCGCTTGGTCGCTGTGAATGTGCAGGTGACCGATTGTTCCGACCCCAAAGACAACAAATTCCTAGAGCTTGCCATCGCAGCCAAGGCGACAGTCATCGTTTCGGGTGATAAAAAGCATTTGGTCAGCATGAGCCCGTACAAAGATATTGCCATCATTCGCGTACGTGATTTTGTGGATAACTTGTCGGATTATTTATAAAATTTTTGAAAATTTGCTATTTATTTCATAGCTATTTAGGCAATAAATACGCCGGCCACTGCCAAAAATACCCTTATTTCAGCCTTTATTTAGCAGCCAACTGCATCTCCAACTCATTAATCCGCTTCTTCAACGCGCGCTCTTCTGCAAACTTGACGGATTCATCACGAATGACCGCAACGATCGCAGAAACTGAGCCGTCGGGGTTGTGGAGCATGGAGACGGTGAAGGCTATCGATAAGGTGTGACCGTCTTTGTGCACGGCGGGGACGCGCAAAACGTCGTTGCCATACTTGGTTTTGCCAGTTTTCATGGTTTTGTGGTAGCCGTCCCAGTGCGGTTTTTGCTGGCGATGGGGGATGATTAAATCTAGCGATTTGCCCAGTGCATCTGCTTGCGTAAAGCCAAACATGCGCTCGCAAGCGAGGTTCCACAGGGTGATGAGGCCTTGGGCGTCTGAGGCCATGATGCCGTCGCCGGCGGAGGTGACTAGCGCTTGAAAATCAACAGTGGACGACATTTTTTAGATACCTAACTTTTAGAAACTAAGCTTACAAACAACAACGGCGCTCCTTTAGAACGCCGTTGTTAGACGCCCTAGGGCTTTATTTAAACAGCTTTTGATGTATGCATCGCTGCGATTTGCTCTTTGCTGTAGCCCAGCTCTGCCAACACGTCATCAGTGTGCTCACCCAAAATAGGCGATGCGGTGACTTCTGGCTTGAAGCCGCTGTATTTGATCGGGCTGCCCAATGTCGTGTAGCTGCCGCGCACTTTGTGCGGAACTTCGACAATGGTACCGCTGGCGATCAACGATTTGTCATGCAAGAGCTCTTTCATGGACTGCACCGGTGCGCATGGGATGTCAAACTTACGGAAGATGTCGACCGCTTCAAACTTAGTTTTGTCTTTGATGAAGTCTTCAATCGTCGCAAAAATGTCCATGATGTGCGGCTGGCGACCACGTGGCGTGTTGTACGCTGGGTCGTCTTTCCACTCTGGTTTGCCCAAAGCGTCGCAAATCGGGCCCCAAGCGTGGCCTTGCACGGTGAAATAGATATATGCGTTCGGGTCTGTCTCCCAGCCCTTGCACTTCAAAATCCAACCTGGCTGACCGCCACCACCTGCGTTCGCACCGCGTGGCACCACGCCGTCTTTGAAGGCTTCCATTTCGTGCGGGTACTGTGGGTACTCTTCCAAGTAGCCAACTTTGTCCAAACGCAACTGGTCGCGCATTTTGACGCGGCAGAGGTTCAATACTGCGTCTTGCATAGACACCGCCACTTTTTGGCCTTTGCCGGTTTTTTGTTTGCCGATGTAGGCGGTCAAAATACCGATGGCAAGGTGCATGCCGGTGTTGCTGTCGCCCAAAGCGGCTGAAGAAATGGTCGGGCCTGAGTTTTCGCCTTTCCAGTAACCGGTGGTTGATGCTGCGCCGCCCGCGCACTGGGCGACGTTTTCGTAAACCTTTAGGTCTTCGTAATGGTGGCCATCAGAAAAGCCTTTGACCGAAGCCAAAATCATGCCTGGGTTGAGCGATTGGATGTGCTCCCATGTGAAGCCCATGCGATCCAATGCGCCAGGGCCGAAGTTTTCAACCATCACGTCAGATTCTTTGATCAAACGCTCTAGCACTTCTTTACCTGCCGCCTGCTTGGTGTCCAAGGTCAAACCGCGTTTGTTGGAGTTCAACATCGTGAAGTACAACGCGTCTGCATCTGGCATGTCGCGCAACTGACCACGTGTCACGTCGCCAGAGCCTGGACGCTCAACCTTGATAACGTCCGCGCCAAACCATGCCAACATTTGTGTGCATGCTGGACCCGCTTGAACGTGGGTGAAGTCGATAATTTTGATGCCTGCTAGGGGTTTGTCGCTCATTTTTTGTGCTCCTGTTGAAATGACTTAATTTAAATTTGAATGGATTAATTTGAACGGATGATTGAATTTACTTCTTCTTCGCCGCTGTTGGGTTCAAGCTGGTAATACGTCCGCTTTCTGTGCCGGCTGTTTCGTCAATGACCGCGTTGATCAAGGTTGGCAAACGCGAAGCAAACGCGGTTTGAATTGCAGCATCCAGCTCAGCCGGTGTTTTAACCGTCACGCCGACACCGCCGAAGGCTTGCATCATCAAGTCATAACGGGCGTCTTTGACAAACAACGTCGGCGCCATGTCGTCGCCACCGCTCAAGTTTTTATCTGTGCCTTTGTAAATGCCGTTGTTGTTCATGATGACAATACACACTGGCAATTTGTAGCGGCAAACGGTTTCTACTTCCATGCCGCTGAAGCCAAAGGCGCTGTCGCCCTCTACCGCCAGCACTTGCAGCCCTGTAGTCACTGCAGCAGCGACTGAGA
Organism: Polaromonas sp.; assembly: GCA_013298815.1. Taxonomy (GTDB): domain Bacteria; phylum Pseudomonadota; class Gammaproteobacteria; order Burkholderiales; family Burkholderiaceae_C; genus Aalborgiella. Next base: position 4,157 of record JAAFJF010000055.1, read on the forward strand.
AACCCATACCGATACCCATGATGCCCCAAGTACCTACGTCCAAACGCTTGCGCGGTTTGTACATGTCCACAATGCTGCGGGTAAAGTCCAGCGCATTCGCGCCTTCGTTAACCAAAATCGTATCTGGGAAGTCTTTGAGCGTCTTTTTAATCACCGCCAATGAACTTTGGTAGTTCATCGGGCTTGGGTTCAGCGTCAAGGTTTGAGCCATTTTGGCGACGTTGGTGTCGCGCTTGTCGTAAACAGGGCCAAGCCAATCAGCACTTGGTTTAGCCAAATTGCTGGCTTTCATGGCCTTGGTCAACTCAGCAACGCAAGAGCCAATATCGCCCACCACTGGTGCGGCAATAGCGACATTGCTGTCAGCCTCTGTGGGTGAAATATCTATTTGAATGAACTGCCGCGCGTCGCCAGCGCTTGCCGGTGTTTTGCCACCCCAAGTTTTGCCTTTGCCGTGAGACAGCAACCAGTTCAAACGTGCACCGATAAGCATGACCACATCAGCCTCAGCCAGCACGTACGAACGGGCGGCAGACGCGCATTGCGCATGGGTGTCTGGCAGCAAGCCTTTGGCCATAGACATTGGCAGGTAAGGAATACCGCTGGTCTCGACCATGGCTTTGACTGCGTCATCGGCCTGCGCGTAAGCCGCGCCCTTGCCCAAAATGATCAAGGGGCGCTTGGCGTTTTTCAACAAATCAATCGCACGTTGAATACTTTCACCAGACGGGATTTGTGCTGGTGCAGCATCAACCACTTTGATGAGTGATGCCCTGCCCGCCGCTGCTGGCATTTCTTGCGGCATCAACTTGGCAGGCAAATCCAAATACACGCCGCCAGGACGACCTGAAACCGCAGCGCGAATAGCGCGGGCAATGCCTACACCGATGTCTTCGGCATGCAAGACGCGAAATGCTGCTTTGCACAATGGCTTGGCAATAGCCAATTGGTCCATTTCTTCGTAATCGCCTTGCTGCAAATCGACAATTTCACGTTCTGACGAGCCGCTGATCAAAATCATGGGGAAGCAGTTGGTCGTGGCGTTGGCCAAGGCTGTTAAACCATTCAAAAAACCGGGGGCGGACACGGTCAACGCGATGCCGGGAATTTTGGTTAAAAAACCTTCTGCTTGTGCCGCATTGCCCGCATGTTGCTCAGTCCTAAAGGAGATGACGCGCAAACCCTCTTTTTGCATCTTGCGCGACAAATCAGTAATAGGAATACCAGGCACGCAATAAATGTTTTTAATACCGTTGAGCTTGAGTGCATCAATAACGAGTTGAAAGCCGTCAATGGTGTCGGATTGTGCGGTGTCTGTAGTCATGTAAAGATCTCTACTTTTGCTTCGATGGGTTATCATAGAAGCCAAATACAACCCAGCCATTGACCTTGGTCAATATTCAGCTTGATGTGTATACAAATATTCTTAAAACTGAACTCGATTTGGCTTTACCAAAATTTATTTTTGCTACTTTTCGACTCTTATTAGGTCTCTTACTTTCATGTCCTCCATTCAGAACCATCCTGAAAAGAATGTCATCCGGGTTCAGTTGACGCAAAACGCTGTTCTGAGTGAACTCACCGACGCAGAGCGCAAAGAATTGGAGCAACTCTTAGACGTTGTGGACTGCCCCAAAGGCGATTTTTTATTGCACCAAGGTGTGCATGACATGGAGCAATATTTTGTGCTGGACGGCATTTTGAAACGCGTGGTTTCCAACGATCAAGCCAAAGAAATGATTTTGCGGTTTTCAGACGAGCGTGATATGGAAACCAGCTATGCCGCATGGCGCTTGGGCTCGCCCACACCGTACAGCATTGTTTCCGTGACAAAAGCTCGCGTTGCAAAATTACCGTTGTTGCAATGGATAGCGTTTATGGACAGACATCCATCTATCAAAGCATCGTTTGAGTACAGCGTCATGAAATTGATGAGCGAAATCATGGCGCACACCATTACTTTGCACTTATTGGATGCGCCCGGTCGCGTAAACCGCTTCATGCGCAAGCAGCCAGAGCTGTTTGAACGTTTGCCGAAAAAAGAGCTTGCTTCGTACCTCAACTTGTCTGCAGAAACGCTGAGCCGACTCAAACAAAAAGGCAAGATTTAACCAAATTATTTTGGCTATAACTAATAAAAAATCCCGCTTTGCATGGCTGCACAGCGGGATTTTTTCATGTACGAACCTGATTAGTCCACTGGCTGTTCTTCTTTGAATTCATTCACTTTAGGTGGACGAACTTTAGCAATTAATTTTGATATCAATGGCCATAAAAGTAAGCCAATCGCCAGTGTTGAAATCGTGCCAACCAGTGGGTTAGACCATAAAATACCCAGCTCCCCTTGTGAGACCAACATCGCTTGGCGGAACGAGTCTTCGGCTTTGTCCCCCAAGACCAAAGCCAGGACCAAGGGTGCTAAGGGGTAGTCTAGCTTCTTAAACAAATAGCCTATCACGCCAAAGCCCATCATGAACCAAATGTCCAACATGGCGCTGTGAACTGTATAGGCACCGATGGCACAAATCACGATGATGACGGGTGCGATGATAGAAAACGGAATCCGTAAAATCGACGCAAACAAAGGCACCGTGGATAACACCACAATCAAGCCCACCAAATTGCCCAAATACATGCTAGCAATCAAGCCCCACACAAAGTCTTTTTGCTCAACGAACAGCAATGGGCCAGGTTGCAAACCCCAAATCAACAAACCGCCCAGCAATACCGCTGCCGTTGGAGAGCCTGGGATACCGAGTGCAAGCATAGGCAGCAGTGCGGCAGTTCCGGCAGCGTGCGCTGCAGTTTCAGGCGCAATCACACCTTCAATTTGACCTGTACCAAACTTGGCGCCATTTTTGGACATTTTCTTGGCTAAACCATAGCTCATGAACGATGCAGGTGTAGCACCGCCTGGGGTGATACCCATCCAGATACCAACCAATGAACTGCGCACAGAAATCATCCAATACTGTGGTAATTTCTTCCAGGTTGCCAGCACGATTTTGGAATCGATCTTGCCACTCTTGCCTTGAAATTCCAAGCCTTCTTCCATGGATTGCAAGATTTCGCCAATACCAAACAAACCAATAACGCCGATCAAGAAGTCAAAGCCACGCATCAAGTCGGGTAAGCCAAAGGTCAAACGCAGTTGACCTGTAACCGTATCCATGCCCACCGCTGCCAAGGCAAAGCCAATCGTCATAGACGCCAAAATTTTGAATGGTGAGCCTTTGCCCATACCCACGAAACTGCAAAACGTCAGCAAGTAAACTGCAAAGTATTCCGGGGGGCCAAATTTCAACGCAAATTTTGCAACCAACGGTGCCATGAAAGTAATCATCACCACAGCGACAAAGGCACCGACAAAAGACGAGGTAAATGCCGTCGTCAACGCTTCGCCTGCGCGCCCTTGTTGCGCCATAGGATAACCATCAAACGTTGTAGCGACAGACCAAGGCTCTCCCGGAATGTTGAACAAAATTGAAGTAATCGCGCCGCCAAACAGCGCCCCCCAGTAGATGCAAGAAAGCATGATAATTGCAGATGTAGGCGACATGGTAAAGGTCAGCGGCAGCAAAATAGCCACGCCGTTTGCGCCACCCAAGCCAGGCAACACGCCTATCAAGACGCCTAAGATAATGCCCACGAACATCAGTAGCATGTTCATAGGCGTCAATATGACGCTAAAGCCGTGAAATAGTGCGTTTAGTTCTTCCATTGTCTCTTCCAGTATTTGTAGGTGTAAGTAGTTTGGTTAGATGATTGAGGTGCGGATTTGAAAAAGTATTTTGCGTTAACTCAATAGCCAAGGAAAGACAGAAGATCAAACTTTCCTTTAAACAAAGGTACCTTGAACCAAACTTCAAACATGAAGAAAAACATAACCACCACGGCCAAAGAAATAAATGCGCTTTTGAAGATTGAAAATTTGCCCAAAATAACCATAAACAAGGCAATATAAATGGCTGATGCAATGTACAAACCTAAAAATTGCACACCCAGCACATAAACGCAAGCTGGTATAAAGACCGACAAGACAAGCTTGAGCTGCTCGTTATCAACAAAAATATCGGTATCTTTGTTTTTGCTGAATACCGCTTGGAACATCACGCCCAAGCCAGCAACACACATCAAAATTCCAATATAAAACGGGAAATAACCAGAGCCAGGACCATCTGATGTCCAGCCTGCTCCTAGCTTCCAACTGCCTGATGCGACAGTGATGCCCAAAATTAGTATTAAGAAGGCAACTAGGGCTTCTACTTTGTATGTTGCAACGCCCTTGCGCTCAACTACGTTTTCGTTCTTGTTAGTCATCTTACATCCAAGCTCAGAATAGAAAATTCGAAAATGAGATTTGAAACACCTAAGTCGCTGTTAAAGCCCTCAGGCGGATCCAAAAAAAATGCGGCTTAAATATTTGTCATATTTGCCGCAATTTAAAATTAATTACTTCGCAATAAAGCCAGCCTCTTGCATTAACGTACGGTGCATAGTTTCGTTAGCTGTCAACCATTTGACAAAAGCATCACCCGTCAATGCTGTTTGATTAAAAGCGCCTTTTTCCATGTAATCTTTCCACTCAGGTGTGTCGCGAACTTTTTTCATCATGTCGACATAAAAATCGGTTTGATCTTTGGTCACACCAGGCGCCATAAAAATACCGCGCAGCATCACATAATCGGTAGGTACACCGGCTTCTTGGCAGGTGTGAATATCGTTCCAAGACATGGTGTCGGTAACTTTTGCTTTGTAAGGCATACGTGTGTCATCAAACACGCACAAAGCTCGCAACTGACCCGCACGCCATTGCGCAACAGCTTCGATGGGGTTGTTCACAGTTGAATCTATGTGCTTACCCACCAACTGCACGGCAACTTCACCGCCGCCTTTGAAAGGTACATAAATGAACTTGGTACCCGTTGCTTTTTCAATACCAACGGTCAAAATTTGGTCTTCTTGTTTGGAGCCAGTACCGCCCATTTTCATTTTACTGGGGCCTGCAGCTTTAACGGCAGCAAAATACTCTTTAGCTGTTTTGTAAGGTGTATCTGCACTGACCCACAGCACAAACTGATCTAACGCCATCATAGAAACGGGTGTCATGTCTTTCCAATTGAAAGGCACGCCTGTAGCCAAAGGTGTTGTGAACAGGTTAGATAAAGTGACAATGATTTTGTGCGGATCGCCTTTTGCCTCCTTCATGCCAAGGAAACCCTCTGCTCCCGCACCACCAGATTTGTTAACCACAATCATCGGCTCTTTCATCAGCTTGTGCTTGATGACAATACCTTGAATCAAACGCGCCATTTGGTCGGCGCCGCCGCCAGTACCAGCAGGCACTACAAATTCAACTGGCTTGGTTGGCTCCCAAGCTGCTTGCGCAGGCGTCATCACGGCAGCAAATGCGCCTGCGGCCAACACTGCTGTGATGGTTTTTTTGAATACAGACTTTGTCTTTGTAAAACGTGCCATGCCAAAAATCTCCAGTAATAAATAGTTAATCAATTTAGCTTTGTTCGGCTACGCAGCCGACTTCCTAACAACGTCGTCATGGTCTCGCATGTTGACCCAAAAATGATTGACGCGGGTCAAGTTTGATAGATATTCACGCAAACCAAGGGTAAGTACCAAGATATCAACTCAATGTCTGATTCTCATCATCAGCAGGCCAATCGTTGATATAGGCTTTGAGCATTTTATTTTCGAAGTTTTGACTATCAACCACAGCTTTAGCCACATCGTAAAAGCTAATCACGCCCATCAGCATCATGTTGTCAATGACTGGTAAGTAGCGCGCATGTCGCTCCAACATCATTCGACGAACTTCGTCCAATTCAGTCTCTAAGGTGCAGGTTAATGGGCCATTGTCCATAGCACGCCAAACTGTGATGTCTCCAATGCTGCCATCATTTTTAACAACAGACTTTATGACCTCTCTGAACGTTAACATTCCGACAACTTTTCCGTGAGATATCACCACCAGTGAGCCAATATCGTTGTCTGCCATCAAATTGACTGCGCTGGATAAACTGTCCTCTGGTGTGCATGTGTAAAGCGTGCTACCTTTGACACGAAGAATGTCACTAACTTTCATGATGGCCTCCTGTGAAATGAATAAGAATAATATAGCCCACAATGCAGCCTTGTGCTTAAATTTTGATGGGTTATTCGTAAGAAAATATCACGTCATAAATATCAGTTGATAGCACCGTCAGTTTAAAAAATCAGAGGAACTTTAAATGTCCGGCTATTCCGACCCCAGTTTTGACACCCTTGCCCTACATGCGGGTGCATCGCCAGACCCTGTAACGGGCGCGCGGGCAGTGCCGATCCACCTCACCACCTCATTCGTGTTTGAGTCCAGCGACCACGCAGCGGCACTGTTTAACCTAGAGCGCTCTGGCCACGTATACAGCCGCATCAGCAACCCTACGAATGCAGTTTTAGAGCAGCGCATCTCTGCTTTAGAAGGCGGTATAGGTGCTATAACAACCGCCAGCGGTCAGGCAGCGTTGCACCTGAGCATTGCCACTTTGATGGGTGCGGGCTCGCACATCGTGGCGTCAACTGCCCTTTACGGCGGCTCGCAAAACCTGCTTCATTACACGATGCGACGTTTTGGCATTGAGACGACTTTCGTTAAACCTAACGACGTTGACGGTTGGCGCAAGGCCGTACAACCCAACACGAAACTGTTTTTTGGCGAAACCGTGGGCAACCCGGGGCTGGATGTGCTGGATATCCCGACCGTCAGCGGCATCGCCCATGAAGCCGGCGTGCCGCTGCTGGTGGACAGCACCCTCACCTCCCCGTGGCTGATGAAACCGCTGGATTTGGGGGCAGATTTGGTCTACCACTCAGCCACCAAGTTTTTAAGCGGCCACGGCACCGTCATTGGCGGCGTGGTGGTTGATGGCGGCTCGTTTGACTGGGAAGGCCCCGGCACGGCAGGCAAGTTTTCCGAGCTGACGCAGGCCTACGACGGCTTTCACAACATGGTGTTCAGCCAAGAATCCACCGTTGGTGCGTTTTTGCTGCGCGCCCGCCGCGAGGGCCTGCGCGACTTTGGTGCTTGCATGAGCCCGCACACCGCTTGGCTGATTTTGCAAGGCATCGAAACCCTGCCGCTGCGCATGGCGCGGCACATGAGCAACACGCAAAAAGTCGTTGAATTCCTGGCGGCGCATCCATTTGTGTCCCGCGTTGGTCACCCAATGCTGGCATCGCACCCCAGCCACGCGCTGGCCAACAAGCTGCTGCCGCGCGGTGCAGGGTCGGTCTTCAGCTTCGACCTCAAAGGCAGCCGCGAACAGGGCAAAGCCTTTGTTGAAGCCCTCAAAATCTTCAGCCACCTTGCAAATGTGGGTGATTGCCGCAGTTTGGTGATTCACCCCGCCAGCACCACACATTTCCGAATGGCTGACGACGCACTGGCCGCAGGCGGCATCACGCAGGGAACAATTCGCCTGAGCATCGGATTGGAAGATCCTGACGATTTGCTGGACGATTTGAAGCGTGCGCTTAAAATTGCCGAAAAAACGAGCTAAAAATAATTTAATTCAACTTTTGGAGACATCAACATGGCCATAACCGCAAAAACACAAGCTCGTAAAGTTGACGAGCTGCTCGCCCACTACGGCAAGAGCCACCTAAACCCAACCAACGAAGTCATCCACTTCGTCGCCATTCCACTCATCATGCTCAGCATCGTTGGGCTGATGTACGCTTTGCACCCGTGGGTGGCGTTTGCCTTCATGGCGGCCAGCTTGGTGTATTACGCGCGGCTTTCTACCGTCTTTTTGGTGGCGATGCTGGTTTGGAGCATCCTTTTGTATTGGTTCATTTTGATGATGGGGGACAAAGTTTGGCAAACCTCACTCATCATCTTCATTGGTGCATGGATTGCACAGTTTTACGGTCATCACGTCGAAGGTAAAAAGCCCTCATTTTTTGAAGATATTCAGTATTTGTGGGTCGGGCCGCTGTTTGTTCTTAGTAAATTATTTGGAAAAATCGGCATTCAGTGGTGAATTAAAGACAGCATCAACGCGATCCGCGCCTTTACGGGTGTCAATCCACCCGAATCGCCAAACTGCGTAGCCTCCCTGCCCACCAGAGTGCCAAACGCACAGCGCGAGCTGCGCCAAACGACGACGCCAGCCGCTTCCGCTGTTTGCAGAGCGCGCTCAAGGGCTTGGCTGATCGTGCCATTGCCTGTCGCGGCAACGACTATGCCGGCCAACTTGTTGAACGATGTTGCAGTACGCTGTGCCAGCAAATCCAGCACAACCTCTCCCGTTGCTCCACTGTGGTTTAAAACGATTTCCACTCGTGGTAAAAAATTCAGATTTGCTATATTATTTATAGCTGCTGAGGCAGTAAATACGCTGGATAAAGGCATTTTTAACTCGTTTTTTTGATATAAATTGCGATATACAACGAGATTGCCCTCTTTCACATACCCCAAAGCACCTGCATCTCCAGAACTAAAGGCGTCTAAGCGGTAGTTATGCACTTTTTGCACGTCTACGGCACTGTGGATCGCGCCAGCACAGACGGCGACCACCGCTTGGATTTGGTCACTCGAAGCAACAGCCAAAGCATCTAATAAATTCTGCGGTCCATCCGGTGCAACAGCCGTAGACGGGCGCATAGCGCAGGTCAAAACGACAGGCTTGCTTAAAAAGTTATGAGTTTTCAATACCGAATGTAGGAAAAATGCTGTTTCCTCCAAAGTGTCCGTGCCATGCGTGATAACGATACCCTGTACCTGCGGCTGCGCCAGCCAGTGCGTGCAACGCTCTAGCAAGCGCTGCCACACCTCAAAAGTCATGTCTTTGCTGTCAACTTGCGCGACCTGCTCACAAAGCAATTCGCAACCTCCATAGGAAGCCTTGCCAGCTGCATCCCCCAATGAAGGAATGGCGGCCAATAGCGTCTCTATGCCGACTTCTGAAGCGACGTAGTCAACATTGTCAGTCGCAGAGGCAGATTTGCCCGCAATCGTGCCGCCCGTGCCTAGCACCACAATTTGCTTAGCGATAAATTGTTTATTCACGTCTGATGTCATTTTTTGCCTTTTGTGGTTCTTTTTGGTTCTTTTTAGTTGTTCTAAGGTGTTTTCAGGTGTTTATGGGTGCTTCATCAATGAATTACCCCTAGATTACATCTCAGTTTGCTATTTATTTTGATTATTTTGCTAAAAATGCTTGCCATCTACTTGTATTATTCTAAAAACTGGTTAAAAATACAGTCACTGTGCAAACAAACAGCCCCAAACGATTAAATATCTAGTTTTACAGGAGCCACCATGAGCAATACGACTAAGAATACTGCCAGCGACATGCCTAGTTTCAGCGACAAGTTCACCATCAAGTTGACGGCTCGTCAGCAGCAAATCTTGGAGTTGATTCAGAACTCTATCGCCCGCACTGGCTCGCCGCCAACACGTGCTGAAATCGCCACAGAATTTGGCTTCAAATCTGCCAATGCGTCTGAAGAACATTTGAAAGCCTTGGCGCGTAAAGGCGCGATTGAGCTGGTCAGTGGAACATCGCGCGGTATTCGCCTCAAAGGTGACTCACTGCAGTCCATCAACGCTTCACGCTCAAAACAGTTCAAAGAACAGTTTTCGCTGCCGATTCCGAGTTTGCTACAGCTGCCATTGATTGGGCGCGTAGCCGCAGGCAACCCGATCTTGGCGCAAGAGCACGTCGAGCAAAGCTACAGTTTTGAAAGCAGCATGTTTGCCCGCAAGCCCGACTATTTGCTCAAGGTCAAAGGCATGAGCATGCGCGACGCTGGCATCATGGACGGTGATTTGCTCGCAGTCCAATCCGCCAAAGATGCCCGTAATGGGCAAATCGTTGTTGCCCGATTGGGTGAAGAAGTGACGGTCAAGCGCTACCGTCGCACCCAAAACCTGATCGAATTGTTGCCAGAAAACCCTGACTTCAAAATCATCACGGTTGATCCTGAAGAGCCGTTTGCCATCGAAGGTCTAGCTGTAGGTTTGATTCGCAATACTTTCATGATGTAAGCATTTCACCCGTTGCCGCAGTAGGTGGCGGGCGTATGACAGCCCCTTTCTCATACAAAAATGATGAGTTTCCTATGGTTTCGACCATGGGCGGGGATGACATCACCCTGCTGCAGCAATTTTTTAACAATCCTGCCTGTGTTTTATCTCTGACTATTTAGGAGTTTCACATGGGATTCAATCAATCTTCTTCCGCGGCTAAAGTCGTTAAAGTTGCCAAAAACGATTTATTGGGAGCTGTTGTATCTGGCTGCTTAGCAGGTCTTGGTATTTGGACAAAACCATCGCCCGTAATCACGCCTGACTTACCACCACCATCTCCAACATCAAACAACGTTTATCCGCTTCGCGTCATCCGCGTGAAAGACGAGAACCCTCAATTGGCGGGTCGCATGGTTATTTCGGGCCGTATGTCTGATGTATGTGCTGAGCTGGATAGGCTGGCCGCGTAACAAGTCAGTAGCAAATAGCTGCATCATTTAAAGCATCTGACTTTAAAAAGCTTGTCGTTCAGGGCACAATATCGTTATGAATATTGTGATCCTAGACGACAGTATTCCCCTCTGTAAAATTCTATATTTTAAAAAAACCTACGCCAAAACCTACGCCGAAAACAACTTCAAACAAAATCTAAACTCGCCATACCCTAGTCCACCACTCATCCATACAGGCATGACAAGGCTCGATTTAATCGTAAATGCATTTAAGATTGTGTATGCATTTATTCCTGCTATCTTAACTGCATGCCCGAACAATCAACCTTAAACTCAGTTTCGCAACCACCTAACCGCCCTCTTCTTCGCTATTTCGGCGGTAAATGGATGCTAGCTTCTTGGGTTATTAGTCACTTTCCTGTACACGGTAAATATATCGAATCCTTTGGCGGAGGTGGTTCAATCCTTTTGAGTAAGAGCATTGTTCATGCTGAAATTTACAACGACTTGGATAGTGATATTGTGAATCTTTTCTCGGTTGTGCGATCTAAGTTACCAGAGTTGCTAGATCAAATCAAATTAACGCCCTATGCGCGTGAGGAATTTGAGCAATCGTATGAGCCTTGTGAATCGTCACTTGAGCAGGCCAGAAGAACGCTTGTCAGATCGTGGATGGGGTTTGCCAGTGGTGCAACATCGGGGTTTCGGTCTGGCTTTCGTAATGATTCCAGCAGAACCAACACCCTGCCCGTTCACGATTGGGCCAGCCTGCCCACGGCTATTGAACGTATTTCAAACCGCCTGCGTAGTGTGATTATCGAAAACCGTGATGCTTTGGCCGTGATGAAACAACACGATGCACCCGATGCCTTGCATTACATCGACCCGCCATATGTCTCCGAATCACGCGCATACGGCTACAAAGCCGTTTACCGGCATGAAATGACGGATGAGCAGCACGTTGCAATGCTTGATGAAATCAAGCAATTGATGGGTATGGTAATAATTTCCGGCTACGAAAACCAAATTTACAACCAAGCTTTGAGTGAGTGGACGACGATCAAACGGATATCCTCAGCTGGTGGAGGCAAGGACGGAGCGTTACCACGTGAAGAAGTGCTTTGGTTGAGTCCAGCTTGTTCGCGCGCACTTAAAAGGCAAAAAATGCAGGCTGGGTTTGATTTTTGAAGCTCGAATGTCCCTATTTCTTTAACTTTTTTCAACTTAAATGCATATAAGAAAACGTCGAGATTGAACCCGAATTTACGCACATAGATGTTTTTTGGATTTTTAGTCTTTGATTTTTTTTTGAATTGGAAACGTAATACTGTTAACGGTTATGGCTCAATCAATGAGCTCAATGTTTGGCTTGTAAACCATACTGCCTGATTTCAACTGGACATTACTGATAACCAAATCGCCTAAACCTGTCACGTTTGATAAAGAAGATACTTATTCGACCTGTATTCTGTTTTTCGGTTGGTTTAACCTTAGAATTTGAAACATTAATTAACTTAATTTTCTCAACTCAATTCTGTGCTCCAATCCCTCACTTTGACCGCTGCCTATATTGATGTCCGAAGCGGTATCTTTGAACTGCTCCATGCTGCACGACAAGCCACCGCCCGCAATGTCAATGCATTGATGACGGCAAGCTATTGGGAGATTGGTCGACGCATTGTGGAAACCGAACAGAATGGCAATCGCCGTGCAGGATACGGCGAACAGGTGATCGAGCGATTGTCGCTGGACTTGACACAACAGTTTGGACGTGGATTTTCTGCCTGTAACGTGGATCAGCTGCGCCAGTTGTACCTAATATGGGCAATTCCGCAGACGGTGTCTGCGGAATCGCTAGCGAAGTTGACGACAACCGTGGCTAGAATAAAGCAGACAGCGTCTGCGCCATTGGGCTGGCCTGAACTGTCCAATGCTTTCTCTCTGCCGTGGTCTGCCTACGTACGCTTGATGTCGGTCAAATACGATCATGCCCGCCAGCTCTATAAAGTCGAAGCATTACGCGGTGGTTGGAACGTGCGCCAGCTTGACCGCAAAATCGGAAGCCAGTTTTACGAGTGCACGCCCCTTTCCAAAAACGAAATAAACATGCTGACCAAGGGTGCAGTAGCAAAACCAGAAGACGCAATCAGCCCGGACGAAGTCGTCGAAGACGCTTATGTACTCGGGTTTTTGAACATCAAGGAAGAATATTCCGGAACAGAACTTGACGAGACCCTGAGTCACCGTCTTGAAGATTTCTTGCTGGAACTCGGTAGCGACTTCACATTTGTAGTTCGGCAACGTCGCCTGCGTATTGACCAGACTTGGTATCGAGTTGACTTATTGTTCTTTCACCGCCCCTTGCGCTGTTTGGTCATCATCAACTTGAAACTCAGCAGCCTTACCCATGGGGATGTTGGTCATATACACACTTACGGCAACTACGCCAAAGAGAAATGGACAACGTCCGATGAAACCCCGCCCGTTGGTTTGATTCTGTGCGCGGACAAAGGGCATGCGTTGGCACGGTATGCGCTGGACAGACTGCCCAACAAGATCATGGCGACGCACTACAAGACCGTGCTGCCTGATACTGAGCTTTGCAAAAATAACTTGAGAAAACAAGGTTTTTGCTGGAATCGCAGTACGTCCCATCTAAGAAAAAAGAACAGAAAAAACGTTGATGATCAAAGCTAAAACTGATAAGCCAAGCGCTGTTTTACGTTTCTGGCGTGATACAGAGATATTTAATATTCCCCCCACACCCAAGGAAAAAGACAGCAATAAACGTCTTCGCATTGTTCGTCTAACATCTGGCGAAAAATTACCTTGGCACTGGGGGCACAGCAGATCACTCATCTCAGATTCACCAGATGAGGACTGGGTGCATGCGGTTTACGTTGGGGTGGCAAGTACCAAAGAGTGGGCTGAAATAATTCTCCGAGTCGTGAGTCCTAACGAACGATTACAAGAAGATGATTTGCAGCGTATCAATGGGGGCGGGTGGTTGGGCGCATTTGTGGTGACAAGCTCGGGAAATGCAGTCCCAGATTCTTTCGTCCCAGCCGGATTTTCAATCGCTATTGAGCGATTACGCACAAAAAAAACTCTCGATGGGTTGAATATCGATATCAACATCCTCTCAGATGCCTTCAAGTCAAGGCGAGGAAATTTGCCTGTCGAGGAACCCGCAACGGAGACTATCGAGATGCCAAGCCCACCTCCTAGGCCAGCCAGCGCGACCTTTACCGCTTCGACCAATACCTGTGACACGCCCACTAGCGGTTCGATAACCTGGCTCGAACTGGAAGAGGAATTAACTTGCGCACTTAAACCGTTGGGAGATCTCACCGACAAAATGAAGTTCAGCTTCGTGGTCAAGTCCAGTCTACGTAAGCGACGCAAGGATGACGATTCGGTAAAGATAGACTCCGACATTGAGTTTTTGAATTCTTTCTACCTTGATGATCTGGATCGCCTAATTGCCCAGGCCGACAGCGGTCGTTCATTCGGTTCTGGTCTTAGCCGTTATCTCGGATCGGAATCAAACGCAACCCACCGTCGTGACACATTAACGCAGCACAATGCGATGGCTGGATGCGTATCGCCGACTCAAATGCCAGTGGGTCGCTGGCCTGCTTCCCAAAACCACCACCTGATGTTGGCACAACAGGCGGCCGTTGGAGAAATTTGCGGACAGTTGCACGACCACGCTGGATTGCTGGCCGTGAACGGGCCACCCGGCACAGGAAAGACAACCCTACTACAAGATGTAATCGCGGATGTAGTCGTTCAGCGAGCAAAGGCGTTGGCTGCCCTGTCTGATCCGTGGCGTGCATTTGGTTCTAAAACAACTGTTGGTGGCATGAATGTATATCCGATTAAGGCAGAAATCGTCGCCGGTACGGGCATTGTCGTCGCAAGCAACAACGATGCAGCTGTCAAGAATATTACTCAAGAATTGCCTTCATGGGACAAGATTGCCCGCAATGAACATCCACATGCGGGTTATTTCATGGACGTAGCTCAGCATGTTTTCGACTCAGCCAAAATCATCAAACCCGCATGGGGTCTGATTGCTGGAGCACTTGGTAGCAAAGACAATCGACGAACATTCGCGAATGCACTGTTCAACAGGTACGGATCGGCCAAGGCTTATTCTCCTGGGCAACCCTGCGACATAAGAGGTGTTCTTGAAAATCAAGACGACGCAACTGCCGGACAAACTTGGCACGAAGCAAAAGATGAATTCTTGTCGGCACTCGCTCAAGTCGAAAAACTTCGTTCACAGTTCGCTGCTGGGGAACAGGCGACGCTTGACTTGCATCGCGCTGAGAGTGAAGTGGATGAACTAAAAAAACGGATCAGCGCCTTGAAAACGAGTCATGGCTCCGCTTTGGCGCAGTGCGATACTGTGATCTTCAATGCTCATGTGGCGTTAAGTACGGCGCAAACCTCCTCTACTGAGGCCCACACACGCGAACAAACGGCGCGGCTTGACGCACAAATTGCATCAGATCAATTGAAAGATGCTGAAATTAAAGATGCGCCACGTATCTGGGATCGTTGGCTAAAGGCGATAGGACTCGAAACTACTCGCATGCGTCAGTGGATCGCGGCCACCAACGAGGCAAGGTCTCGCCGAACAGCCCATGCAGCCGCTTGGCGCGATGCACTCCATGCGCGAGAGCAGGCATCAGACCTTGCTGTAGACGCGCAGAAAAAACTGACCCAAAGCGAACAAAGCAAGCGTGTGGAAGATGCCAAGTGGCGCAAGGAAATCGACAGCGCTAGCAGCCGTACAACGGAAGCTAGCTATCTAGTCAAACAATATCAAGAGTGCCTCAAGGATCTTCGACGGGCAGGGTCGGTTATTCCTGACAAAGAGTTTTTTGAACAGCCAGCGCAAAACTGGCATCTCGCCAGTGCAT
>JAAFJF010000056.1 GCA_013298815.1 Polaromonas sp.
GACCATACTCGCATGCTCAGCTGCATTATCAGTATAAAAATACGCACTATTGTTCGTATTGATATAGCGATGCACAGGAACTAAACCTGGTGCGGCATTGCTGGTGGCATGAACATAGAAGGGAATGCCGAGATAGGTAGCGCCCCAGTTGTTAATATGCCAATCACGCTCAGCAATGCTTGTTGTGTGAAAAAATCTTAAATCGTACTGAACCCAATAAACAGGTATTTTTGCTGGGCCAGCAACCGTACTGAAGTTATCAGTTGCTGTTGCAGTCCCGCCAGGGCCTGTGGCTGTCCAAACGCATTGCGTTGGATAGCCGACCCATGCAGCACTTGCAAGGCCAGTATTGTTTCCGCTCAAAGGTAAAGGCCCGTTGTAGGCGTAACCGGTACCAGTAGATGTACAAATCGTAGTGACTGATGTAGTGTTTGTAGTATTCCAAACAATATTATAGTTTTGTCCTGCTACTAATGGTAACGGCGAACGGTTAACAGTAATAGTTGGCGGCGCTGCAACAGTCGTCATAGTTTCCACATAGGTAACCGTGCCGCCTTGCCCAGTAGCCGTCCAAGTACATGTACTTGGATAACCAATCCATGCTGTTGATGTTGGGCCAGATGTGCTGCCACTCAAAGCCATGTTTGTTAATGGTGCCGTGTAACCTGTACCTGTACTTGTGCATACATAGGTAACAGCTGTCGCGTTGGTCGTACTCCAAATTGCACCCGTCGTTCCTGGCGCTTTCATTGGAAAGCCATTCAAGCGTGATACTGTGATGGTGGGCAACGGCAAAATTGGATTGCCAGTAGTGATATTGCTATCGGTCGCAGTATTTGTAACCGTAGATTTCTTCAAACGACCCAACACCCAACTAGCAATGTTGGCAGGCAAATACTCATTCACCGTATTTACGGTTTTGCTGATCAACCCCGAGTTTGTGGTAGAAGTGATTTGGGTTGGGTTGCCATACAACTGTGAATCACCCGGTGTGACGTTGTATTGGTAACTCGTAGTGACCACCGGTAATGCGACGCCATTCAAGTCCCACGATTCATCGACCGATTGACTAGTGTAGGGGAAATACAAAGTACCAGGTGCATTCACGGCTGGGAAAACTGCACAGGCTGCCTGAGTGAGAGGAATCTTGCAACCAGGCGTCACCGTCGAGCGCTTTAGCAAGCCCGCATTACCTGAGCCAGCTAAACGTGTTTCACTGGTTTTTAACATGCCGACATAAGGCCAAGTTTGATGAAATACGGACATCGTCTCAATATTGGTACTTAAGTCTTTAGAACCCATCCAGCGGAAACCGAGGAAACCACGGCCAGTGGTTTGGTCAGATTTCAAACCACCATAGGTATAAGTTGTCGTGTTAGTTCCGCCAAGACCCGTGTCGGTAGCAACTTGTTTCACTACCCGCATTGGGAATTGGATATCTTTTTGAGGGAATACTGCAGCTGCAGCCGTTCCTCTATCTGAGGTGTAAAGTGCAGGCGTGGTTGGTTGGTTGATAGAGGCGTAAGTTGGCGCATGCTTCAAATCTGTTGACCCAGTGACAGTTTTGAGGTTGTCGAAATCTCCACGCGAGAAAGATGTAGTGAAATGCGTGGCACCGGATTGCGTCCAATAAACTTGGCGGCCATCGCCATACAAATCAGCGAGATCCCAGCCATCTGCACTTCCGTGACCCGAGTACGTGAAATTATCAGCAGTACCATCTTGGTTTAGTCTGGTAACAAAATGAGTGCCCGCTGTACGCGTCCAATAGACTTGCCGTCCATCACCAAACAAATCCGCTAAACGCCAACCATCGGCACCAGTTCCGTGCCCAGACCATGTCCACTTTTGCGGGGGGCTGCCATCTTTATTGAAACGAATGACTTTATGCACAGCACCTTTGCGTGTCCAGTAGACCTTATGACCGTCGCCGAATATATCTGCGAATGTCCAAGTTAAGTCTGCTCCATCGCCATCAGGATCACCATCAAAAACCCTCGTAACAGGTAGGCTGTTTTTGTCAAACTGTGTAATGACATGCGTCCTCGAGTAATCGCCAGTCCTAGTCCAAAGAACTGGGTGGCCGTCTCCATATGCATCAACCAAACTGCCGCCAGCATGTATCGCATCAACGCCCAAATTTTGATTTAATCCCAGGGCATCACCTAAATTCCAATCGTACCTGTCGAAAGAACCAGTTGGCGCGGAATTGAATCGAATGGCAGAATGTGTACCCCTGTAAGCACCACAACGTCTCCAAAACATTTGCTTACCATCACCAAACAAGTCATGCAAGTCGCCTCCCCAGCAGTTGTAATCAGGCAAGCCCACATTTGTCCAAGACCAATTTTGTGGAACGGTACTTGTAGGGCTAAACCTCGAGGCGTGATGGTCATCACCAATGCGTATTTTGTAAACTGGTTTGCCATCGCCAAACAAATCAACAAACTTTCCTTGTCCGGGAGTACCGTCGTCACCATGTCCTCCAGCCCAACTGAAATTTTCAACTGTGTTATCGGAATTTAAGCGCGAAGCATAGTGGTTGCCTGACGTGTCATGCGTCCAATATAAAGGTCGCCCATCACCAAAAATATCTACGATATCCCATCCAGCATTTCCAAGTCCATGACCATTCCAGCTCCAATTTTGAACCGTACCATCCGCATTGATACGTGTTGCATAATGTTGGCCAGCACCGTTGGTGGTGTAATAAACGGGTCTGCCGTCACCAAAAAGATCGACCAATTTTTTCTTATCTGCTGCTGCAACACCGTGCCCGCTCGAAGTTCGATTGACAACCGTAACATCCGCATCGTTATAGGCAAACGCCACTGGTTTAAGACAACTCGTCCCCACTCCGTCGCATTCATCAATCTTAGTCAAACGTGAGCGTTTTGTTGAAGGACTTAGCTCATATGTCAAGCTGTAGTTTTTGACTGCTACCGTTCCGATTTTGGTGGTGATTTTTGAAATTCGTGAGGATTCAACTAATTTTTGATTGCCGATATATGAATTGGTGACATCTGGTCGAGCTGCGTAGACAATTTGCACACTGCGGTTTGCTGCAGTTTGAGTGATCAAATTACCACCGTAGGTAATAATTTCAGGTAAATGGGTTGTACGATCAGCACTGTTAAGATAATCAATGGTCATTGTGTTCCCATTAACATCCGTGACGCGATTCAACGACCACTGGCGAGCAGTGGTGTAAACGCTTCCGATTACACGTGAGTCAACAGTATTACCAAACTCCATGATTTGGCCGCTTTTAGTCCATGCTTTAAACCAAGTTGAACCACTGCCAGAACGGCCGTAAGAAATGATTTTGCTGAATTTGTCGTTTTCTGTACGGTACTCGGCACCGTCTTGAGCATAGGCACCAGCGACCAGCATCAATTTTTGCCCTTCCAGACAGTACCTGTCGTTGTCATCTAAATTGACAATTCCACGCACACCCTCTTGCGCTAATGTTTGTTCGCAACGGGTGATGACTGACAATCCACCCAAACTCCAACCCACGCCAGCCAAGCCATGACCATCTTGGCTGTTGTAATTCAAGCTTAATTGTGGCTGCATCCCTGTCACACCGGGCGGCACTTGAATGGGCAAGGTGTAGGTAGCAGCACCGTTTTGGTTCACAGAGAACTGGCCAGCAACACTGCCAGCCAACACTGTTTGTGCCTGTGAAGTACTGTAATAACTTAACGATAAGCTAACAATCAATAATCCAAAAATGAAACTAAAACTTGATAGGCGCTGTTTAAAAGTAGTCATACGTGTCTTTTTTAACTTTGTGTGCCTCATAACCCCACACACAACGATTTCAAGTCGCCATGGCAGTTACATTAGTGATGATGCTGTCACAAAGTTTAAAAGACTTAAGGAAGTGTAATTTGCCAAAGTTCCACCGAATTTACACATTGTTTCAATTGAGATCTGATTTTCTATTGAAATCCCTCTAGCAGCCAGCAAGTCTAAGAGTTGTTACAAAAGTAACCAGTAAATTAGCACTTAAGTAGTAACCAAATAACTAACAACAAGTCAGATATATTTAAGAAACAAAGATTTGATCCAAAAAAGTCAGTTGCTATGAATATAGAAGCGTTCAAATAGCATGAATACTAGCTGATCACACTGATTAAATGATGCGAAGATTAATATGGGTACTACTACGTTTTACAATACGTTTAGTACTAGTAGGTACGTTTGATGATGAAATTAAACATTTGGACTAGCATCAAGCAATCAAGCAATCAAGCTCCCAGCAACCTGACCGCTTCAATCAACGGCATGACCTCAAAGTCGTTTTTGCCACGATAGATGTTCAGTACGGAATATAAGAATCAGTTTTTTCGTGACATTTAGGTCTTTGGCTGCTTCGTTAAATGAGTAGCGATTTGCTGGTCTATATTCATAATTGCTCTATCTAGCCTTGATTTTCTTTTTTCAATCTGCAATGTATGTACAACAGTTTTCCCATAGACCATGCTGACATAGCGGCCTCTCGAATCACCATGTCCAAGGTAATTGGCAACCAATGATGTCGCCTCTTTTCTGTTGTAACCCAAGTCGTGCAGCTCTATAAGCATGTCTTTGCAGAATGCGTACCTAAGAGAGTGTGGCGCATACTGACCAACCAAGCCCACTTGCTTAGCTAAACGGTGATACTTAGAAATGGCAGATTTAAGTCCTGATTTACCACCTTCAATCAAAAAACCATTATGTCTTCGCATAAACAGTAGTGCCTCGAGAATGGTTTGCAGTGTTTCAGGTGCCTTGTTCTGGATAATCATGGTCACGCGCTGACGACCACCCTTTGTACCATCAGAGATACTCACACCACCTTTAATGACTTGATTTGCCTCAAGAGCAAATTTTTCAAGGCTTGATACAACCATCATAGACTCTAGACCACGCAAACCGAGCAACCTCTGCAATTTCAACGCGATCACAAAACCAGGTTCGCTTAGCTCACATGCTCTTTTAATCACCTCTTCAAAAAGATTATCTGGGATTGGCATTTTCGTCCCCACCCTGCTCCGAGGTGCCAAGCCAAGCTCCTTGGCTGTGATACCTTTTACATTTGGATCACAGTTAAGACTTTTCATCGCTCTTCTAATTGACGACAGGCAGTTATGCTGCGTTGCAACGCTTATACCTTGCATCTTTAAATACTGCATGTACGCCGCTAACATTTCTTGGGTAGCATCGGTGATTGAATTAAAAAAATAATTGTTCTTAAAACACCATTCCACAAACCTGTCCCCGATAAGTTTGCTCTGTGTTTTAGTAATACGTGCTCCGCCAGTTCTGGAATTTGCAACAAAAATAGAATGTTTGGCTTGTGATTTACGACTCATGATTAACTCCCAAAAAAATAGTAAAAAAGCGCCATATAGGCGTGCGACGACATTGGCTGTCAAACTAAAGGAACGCAGACAGCCATGCGCGTTTCTTATTTTTTGAGCCATAGCAATTGGCTCTTAGTTTTTATTTAGGAATTTCTATGACTTGACTCGGGGAGAATGAGTGAGTTGAGGTAAAAGCCCGCCATGCGGTGGGCACACCCTCGAATCAAGCTAAATATTGGCATCGCACCTAGTTGGCGGATGTGGCATATTTTTTATTGACAAATAAATGTCTTTTAACTCATTGAAATGCAACAAGTTATTTGCTATTTCAGCAACACAACAAATGTGCGTCACTCTTTTTTTTTCACTACTTCTTTTCATTAAATTTCGCATCAAACACGCCCACCTTTGAGCGATTTTTCAATGATCAACACTCTTTTGAAATGCTTTTGCTTTTCCGATCTTTTGGATCGGCTTATTTACGAGTTGAAATAGTTTTTTTTGGATTTGCGATTGCATTTTTATGCACAGTCGCAGGTTATTGTTTTCTTCGTTTCCGCTTAGCACGGAGGTTTTGAAACAATGGGCAGAAAGATTTAATGAAATCATCCTGCCCATTGCCTCGCCCATAAAGAACTAGGTTTTGGGGACTTTGCGAAAGTCTAGCTGATTTTTTTGGCTTTATTTTTTTTAGCCAAAAGAGCATCCTGATGACGAATTAGCACTATGGAATTCCAGTAGTGCAAAATCGTTTCATCTGTTGGCTCTTCTAGTTTGTTTAACTTTGCTAACTCATTTGCTGCGAGTCGCAAACAAAAGCGTTTTCCTGAACCATTCCAATTTTTTGGTTCGGTTAAGCTTCCGTTTTCGTGCAAGTCGTAGCATTTTGAGATGCTCATTTGACAAACTAATCTCAGCTCATCGCGTGTAATTAAAAATTCCATTTGGAACTCCGAATTTAGCGACAATAGATATGCGCGGCGCGAACGCGCAGGCAGGCTTTCAGCTACTTTAAGTAGCATAATTTTCTTGCGCGGCTTTTTGGGTGAACAAAAAGTCATTGCTTTGCACAAACTCATTTCCAGAATGTCTAACTGAAAGTCAAACAATCGGGGCTGCCGCCCTGTGAGTGCAATTTATTGACTAAAAAATAGTCGCGTCTAAACAGAATAGTGCTTTCGGCACTACTTGCCGTCTCTGTAGTTAGCAGAGAAATACTTTCCTGATACTCATTAAATAAAACAACCCGTAGGTTGAGTTTGCCCGGAGGCTTCCGCGTAAAGCGATGTTGTTTTAATTTTACGAGCTAAATTTATCAATTGCAAGTCTCTCAGATGCAGTGCAGTTAACTATTTCTACTAAAAACGTCTATGGATATCTATGGATAAATAATGAGTTGTGTTTTGACAACAAGTAGTTTTTACAAGCAATAAATCTCGCACGTTTTGGGCACGATAATCAGCACATGCCAACTCAAAACGCCGCCGATCTGCTCAAACAGTTTTCAAACCTGAACGCACCCCAACTGCGCCGCCTGCTGGTGGAGCATTTGACTAAGCAAAAGCTGGGTTTGTATTGGGAGTCAAACGCAATCGAGCGCGATGAAGCTCTCAATGCCAACGTAGTTCTGCCGCGCCTCGTACCCGAATTCAGCCACACGCCGGAAGGCACGCATTTCCATCAAAACCTGATCATTGAAGGCGACAATTTCGACAGCCTTCGCCTGTTACGCGCCACCCATGCGGGCAAGATTCGCGTTATCTATATAGACCCTCCGTACAACACGGGGAACAAAGACTGGGTGTACAACGACAAGTTCGTCGGAGCCAATGACCGCTGGCGGCACAGCCAGTGGCTAGAGTTTTTATACCAGCGCCTCACGCTGGCGCGGGAGCTGTTGACCAGCGATGGCGTGATTTTGGTGTCGATCAATGACGAAAACCGATCTCGGCTGGAGTTGTTGCTGGATGAGGTTTTTCCAGGACGACGTGCTGGCAGCCTTGTTTGGCGCACCAAAGATACGGGTAATGATTTGAGCCAACGCTTCAGCCATGTACATGAACATGTGCTGGTGTATGCCAATGCAGGTTTCAAATTCAATGGTCGAGCAACTGGGCGGAGTAAGTTTCGTAATCCCGACAAGGACTTGCGTGGTGATTGGTCACCACAACCACTAACAAAAGCTCATACTTACCTTGAACGCGAGAACACTTACTATCCAATTCAAGATCCAGATACTGGTTATTGGTATCCATGCGACCCGAATCGGGTATGGGCATATGCGTCTGAAAATGAAATTCGTAAACGTTTCAAAGATGATGAGCTAGCTATTGAAGCTGCTTTAAAAGGCTTACGGAGTGACAGCATTGAACAACTCATTGCCAAAAAGTTAGTTTACTTTCCGCCTTGTACGGCTGACGACGTTATTCAATTTGATAGCAAAGAAACCTTGCTTGAAGACATCAGAGCGGGAAGAGGCCCCATTCTTCCAAAAAAGAAAACGCCAATTCTGCGCGAAGATCTGCCAGATTTAGACTTTTGGGTAGGCAAACCGATTGCAACCGGTCGCCCGTCGCGCAAAGAGCTTTGGACTGCAAAACCTGAGTCAGAACGTCTCGCTCCCTTGGGAAGCTGGATTGCTGGCATGAATGAGCAGGTTATCGCTTTGGAAGAGGACGAAGATGACGAGCCGGAAGTTTTGCGCAGCGCGCGCGGCGGCGTAGCTACCGATGAGGTCAAAGACGTGCTGGGCTCAAAGGCTTTTCCGTACCCAAAACCGCTTTCCCTCATCAAAGGCTTGCTGGCTCAAGCCACGCAACCCAACGACATCGTCCTAGATTTCTTTGCAGGTAGCGGCACCACTGGCCAAGCCGTGCTTGAACTCAATGCCGAAGACGGCGGAAATCGACGGTTCATCATGTGCTCCAGCACCGAGTCCACGGCCAAAGAACCTGACAAAAACCTCTGCCGCGACGTCTGCGCCGAGCGTTTGCGCCGTGTCATGACGGGCTACAGCGGCAAAACGGGCTATTCCGTCGCCCAAGGTGGCGAATTTGCCTATCTGCAGCTGGACAAGATAGAAGCAGCCGATGTAGCCTTTGAAGCCACCCCAGAACATGCCAAAACCCTGATTTTAATGCGAGAAACGGCATCAACCGGCATATTAATTGCCTCAACAGCTATACAAATAATAGCAAAAGGGAGTGACTGGCTCACCGTGCTTTGCCCAGAAGTAACGCCGCTAACGCTGGATGAGCTGGCTAAGCTGCCCGCTGCCCACGGCGTAGCGCGGCTGGCGGTATTTTGCCCACGCCCCAAGGCGCTAGCGCTGCTGCTGGCGGAGCGCGGGGTGGAGGCGAACACTTATTCCATCACCGACGCACTGCTCAAAGGGCAAGTTAGCAGCAAAAAGGGGGCGAAAGTGGCCTTCCCCGATTCTCAAACTTCTGAAACCACACTTGCTGACGGCAGCCAAGGAGCCGCAGCATGAGCACGATTGATCTAAACACTGCCCCAAACACACCTGTTGCCGTGCAAATGGATACCATTTTGATGGCGGCCCAGAGCACGGGCGTGCAGCCGGAGAAGTTTCAAAGCGATTTGGTCGACAACATAACCAACACTTTGCTGCGCACCCCTTCCCCGCCGTGCCTACTGCGTGCGCCTACAGGATCGGGCAAAACCTACGTCATCAGCCAAGTGCTAGAGCGGGTCAGCGAACAGCGGGATGTGCTGTGGTTCTGGTTTGTGCCGTTTGTAACCTTGGTGCAGCAAACAGAGGACGCTTTGCGCGCCAACGCCCCCAGTTTGGCCCCCTGCGGCCTGAACGCTGGCCGCAACCAAGAAGCCCACGGCGGCATGGTGATGCTGTCTACCGCCCAAGGCGTGGCTCGGGCGCAATGGAGAACAAAAGGTTATGACGCCGATGGCGACGACGAAACCCGCACCTTGGCCGCATTCATCGCCCGTGCCCGCGTGCAAGGGCTGCAAATTGGACTGGTGGTGGACGAAGCCATATAGCCTTGGACAAAGGCACCGAATTTGGAAAATTTGCCAAGTTTCTGATGGCGGATTACATGATCATGGCTACTGCCACGCCAAAAGATGACCGACTAAACGAGTTTTTGGTGCACGCAGGCTACAGTGCTCAAGTGAGCTTTGCCGTGAGCCGCGATGAGGTTGTACAAGCCCGCCTGAATAAAAAGTATATCGAAGCCGTGGTTTACAACCTAGGCGAAACCATGGCGCACATCACCGACCTGCGGCGCACGGTGCTGCGGCAAAGCTGGAAGCGCAACCTCAAAATCAAACAAAACCTGACTGCAGCAGGTATCAACCTGCAGCCGCTGCTGTTGGTACAAGTCGCTAATGGCGACAAAACTGTGGATGAGGCGGAAAACGATCTAATACGCTTGTGCGGCGTTCGGCCAGAGGCTATCGGAAAACACAGCTCCGACGAGCCAGACCCGGTGATGATGGCCGCCATTGCCAATGACACGACCAAGCAGGTGCTGATTTTCAAGCAATCTGCTGGCACAGGCTTTGATGCGCCCCGAGCTTTTGTTTTGGCCAGCACGAAGCCCGTGAATGATGCCGACTTTGCCATGCAGTTTATTGGTCGCGTTATGCGCGTGGCTCGCCCTGTGCGTGATGCCTTTGGCAAACCCAAGGCAATCCCAGCGGATTTGAACACCGCCTATGTTTACCTAGGCAAAGCACAGGCACAGGCAGGCTTTGAAGCTGCTGTGAAAGCGTCCACGGATGTTAAAAACCAGCTTGAAGGCCAAACCGAGAAATTAGTGACGCGGCAAACGGTATCTGGTGCAGTGGTTTATACGAATCGGCCTGATAATCAAGAACCATTTTTCTATGACATGCCAGAACCTGCGTATCCAGAAGTCAAAAGCTTGCCTTTGGCAGAAGCGGGAGCAACAGGATTGGGGCCACAGGGGTCGTTGTTTAACAATGCCACGGGTACGGATGTCAACACAGCGGCAGACGATGCTTGGAGCAGCTTTGCCAATGAGCCACTGGATGAAGTAGTCACAAATCCAGTAGCGTCCACACGCGTCCGCCGCAAAGACCCAGCCAGTCAAGCGGAGTTGATTGAAGAGCTGGGCAAGCGCGGTTTGCAGGTTTACCCCCGCAAAATCAACCTAGCCAAGCTGGGGCGTAGCCTGAAAACGGAAGAGAAGCCTGAACTGGACGATATGTCTGAGATTTCACGTGCGGTGGCGGCGCGGCTGGTGATTGCAGAGCCTGTGCGCGTCATGGCTATCAAAGCTGCATTGAACCGCATTAAGGAAATTGAGCGCCACACAGAGCTGACCACGGGTGAAGGCTATACCGAAGAAATTCAGGTATTTACCGATCGCAGCGCCCTCGCCCGCGAAGCCATGGCTGCTCTGCGTGAGTTGCCACAGGCAGAGGAAGAAGATTACAAAATCATTGTGCAAACGCTGGCCAGCCGTTTGCTAAGTGCTATCAACGATGAAGTGGACAACTTGCCTGACGCATCGCAACTCAACGAGGCGGAACGCACTCGGCTGTCGCGTGATGCGGCGCACTGGGTAATCCGCAAGTGTGAGCAGGAGCTGCGCGAGGCCATGTTCAGTGAAATTGCCAAACGTGCCAAGCTGGTCGATGCTAAGCCGTTGCCAGATGTGATGGTTTTCCCGAGTAGTATCACGCTGGAAGCATCGTCCAAAAACATCTACGGCGTGTTGCCACCTACCAGTGCAGATGGTGAATTGGTACCTCAGCGGATGCTGATGGATGACCGCTTGTGGTTGGCAGACAAAAACTACACGTTTGAAGACAACCCATACTCACAAGGGCATTTTGACGGTGCATGGTTTGGCAATAATTTGGAGAATCGCTTCTCCAAAGCATTGGATCGCGCCAACTTTGTGGTCTGGTGGCACCGCAACCCACGTAACAAACCGTATGCCGTGCGTGTAGTGCGAGCCGAGCATGACAACTACTTCTACCCAGATTTTGTGGTCTGCGTAAAACACAACCCTGCCGATGAGCCCATGCAACGTCTGTTGGAGACCAAGGAAGACACCAAAGACGCGTCGCGCAAATCGCAACATTCACCCGAAAACTATGGCAAGGTGCTGTTTTTAACACCCGATGGTAAAGAGCGTATGCGTTGGGTGAACGACGATGGCAGTCTGGGCGACACTTTAGACTTTGAAGATCTGGATAGCGTTTTAGACAAATTGGCGCTGACACGACCCGTGGAACAGCATTTTTAAAAATGCAATTAGCAAGCCTCAGCCGCGTCAAGCCAATTTGACCACCAGTTCATCATCTCACGTCGTTGCGAGAGGTATTCCGCCCGATTGTAGGCAGCACGCACTTCATCGGTTTCTTTATGTGCGAGCTGCCGCTCAATAACATCGGCCTTAAAACTGGATTGTTGATTCAAAACAGTGCTAGCCAAGGCTCTAAATCCGTGCGCTGTCATTTTCTTTCGATAACCTAACTTGTAAATCACGTCTAAAGGCGTGCTTTCGTTGATAGGCTTGTTCGATTTGACTGGCGACTGTAAAACAAATTCAGATCCGGCATTGAATATTTCTAATTCTTTTAGCAAAGCAAGCACTTGGGGGCTCAGAGGCACAACGTGCGGGCGTCGTGTTTTCATTCGTTCCTCAGGAATAACCCAAACCTGGTCGGTGTAAATAATTTCACTTTTTTTCCAGCCAACCAATTCACCCACACGTACAAATGTGTGTGCTAACAATAAAAGAGCTATTCGCAATACTGGTTCCTCGTAAGCCTTTATTGCCGATAGCAATTTTTTCACTTCATCTGCTGTGGGTTGAATGCTTGCCATTTCCAGTTTCCGTTTACGCGGTGGCAATACTCTTGTTAGTTTTGCTGCCGGATGGGATTGGATCAATCCAGCATCTACCGCATAATCAAAAACCATTTCAAGGCGACCAGCTACGCGGTAAGCCGTCTCGATAATTCCTTTGCGTTCAATCGCTTGAACCAACTCAACGAGCATGGATCGGGTGATTTCGTTTACTGTCATCTTGCCTATGGCAGGGTAAGCAAAACGCGATAAAGTTTCGGCGAACTGGATTTGATGCTTTGGATTACTTAATTTAGGAAGCTTAATCCGCAAAAATTGCTCTGAAACTGTTGCAAAGTCTGATGTCTTTTTTTCGACTATTTCACCATCTTTGAATCTGGAATGTGCGGATCGAGCTTCTGCCAATGAAACTTTGGGAAATAAACCGAACGTTTTGGTGGCTTGTTTTGACATCCGCACATAGTTGCAGCGCCAACTTTTGCTACCCGTAGGTGAAATGTAAAGGTAAAGACCATTGGCATCTGCCAATTTGTACGCTTTTGCTAGAGGCTTAGCGTTTATAACCTCTTTGACAGTGAGTGCCATGCTGTATTCAATGGTATTGTGTGTTCGATACCATAACACAATACCATGATAGAAGCTGGATGCACAAAGATGTCTATGGATATCTGTGCATACTTTCCCAATGAAACAAAGCGAAATCGCTTTGTTGTTGGATGTCCAAAAATCTCTATGGACATTAAATGGCGGAGAAGGCGGGATTCGAACCCGCGGAAAGTTTTACCCTTCGCACGCTTTCCAGGCGTGTGACTTAAACCGCTCATCCACCTCTCCGTTGCGTTGATTTTACCTCATAAAAAAGCCACCCCCGCCTAAAAGCAAGGGTGGCTTTTTATTTAGTGCAATCTCTAAATTAACGGATCACAGCCAAATCAACAGGCTTGCCGCCTTGGTAAGTCTTCAATGTCAAAGCGCCGTTTTTGATGTCGCCTTTTGCATCAAAAGTGATGGGGCCAGTCACGCCTTGGAAGTTGGTTGTTTTAGCCAACACAGGCAGGTACTTTGCTGGATCAGCAGAACCCGCTTTTTCCATCGCAGCAACCATCACGTTGACGGAGTCGTACACGTATGGTGAGTAGATTTGCACGTCAGCGTTGAACTTAGCTTTGAACTTGGCTTTGAATGCTTCCATGCCAGCTTTTTGCTTGCCTTCAACACCACCAGCTTCAGCGCAGTAGACCTGGTTGTCTGCCATTGCATCGCCAGCCAATTTAGCCAACTCAGCTGAACAGATACCGTCGCCACCCATGAACTTGGCGTTGATGCCGAGTGATTTCATTTGGCGCAACATCGGGCCTGCAACAGCGTCCATACCGCCGAAGAACACAACGTCAGGCTTCTTAGCTTTGAGGTTAGTCAAAATTGCCATGAAATCAGTTGCTTTGTCTGTGGTGTACTCGTGACCAACCACTTTACCTTTAGCGCCAACAACAGCTTTCTTGAACTCATCTGCAACACCTTGGCCATACGCAGTACGGTCATCAATCACGGCAATAGACTTGCCTTTGAGTGTGTTCACAG
This sequence comes from Polaromonas sp., assembly GCA_013298815.1. Taxonomy (GTDB): domain Bacteria; phylum Pseudomonadota; class Gammaproteobacteria; order Burkholderiales; family Burkholderiaceae_C; genus Aalborgiella. Next base: position 13,759 of record JAAFJF010000056.1, read on the forward strand.
CGTAGCGACCCAATGTGCCGCCCAAATGCACGTCATCAGCCACAACGCGGAATGTTGTTTTGAAGCCTTGGCGTGTGTATTTTGGGTTAGTTGCAGATGGGGAAATTTGTGGAATACCTGCATCGCTGTAGATTTTTGAAGCTGGAATAGAAGTACCAGAGTTCAAGTGACCCACCACGCCCATTACTTTGGAGTCAACCAATTTTTGAGCAACAGCAGTACCTTGCTTTGGATCGCCAGCGTCGTCTTCAGCCAAGAGTTCAAACTTGACAACCTTACCGCCGATTTTCACGCCTTTGGCGTTCAACTCTTCGATGGCCAACTTAGCGCCATTTTCGTTGTCTTTACCCAAGTGAGCGATGCCACCTGATGTTGGACCAACGTGGCCCAATTTAATGACCTCTTGTGCTGATACAACGCCAGCAGCCATAGCCAAAGCCGCAACAGCGACCAGTTTCATCTTCATTTGCATAAATTACTCCATTTAAAAAAATCAAACTTAATAGTTGAGAAGCCTATTCAGCCACAACGGTGCGTACGATACATCAAATTTGACCAGTTACCACTAGGGAACACACTTAGATAAAAAAATCTAAATGAATTAATCTAGTTGTATAAGTCAAATTAATGTTGCATCAGTTTCTCCTCTATGGCTAATTAAGCTTAACTACTTTCCACTGACAATGATGTAACGCCAGACATACTTGCTGTGACACTAGGGTTATCCCTAATCATGCGTTTCAGCTCGGGCACGCACGAGCCACAGTTGGTGCCGCACTTCAAACTGGTTTGCAGCTCGGTCAAACGACGCTCGTCCGAGCCAAAGCTTTTTGCCAGTTGCTCTGTGATAGCAGCATCCGTTACATTGAAACAAGTGCAAACGGCTTTTCCGCGAGACTGCACCGCAATCGGCGCTTTGCTGCCAGGGACCAGCAACATACGACCATAGCTTTGTGCGGGCAGGCTATCTTGCAACAGTGTTTTGACCCAAGCTTCCGAACGTGTGTCACCCGCCAATAAAAAGGCTTCTAGCTCAGCATGCTCGCGGTTGCCAGTTAACTTGATGGTGCGGTGCTGGCCTTTTTTCTTGTCAGCATAGCGCATGACTTGAGTTAACCCAGCCGACACGTTTAGTCCAAGCACCGTTTCAATCTGCTTCAATATGCCTTCAGTAGGCGCTTCGTGCCCAGCAGCGCGAAACAACAAACCCGTTCTCGCGATTCCTTTTGATTCAGCGCCAACTGCTTTGCTGTCGCCAAAAGGCACACAGCTTGCAAACGGAAACAAGCGCATCAAGGCTTTCAAAGCCTCACGCGCGGCGAGAGCTTGGTCACTCGGCAGCCAAGCCACGCCCAACAACGTCCAAGGTAACTCGGCTTTGAGAATTTTGACCGCAGCATGCTTCAGCTCAGGCTGTTTAGACGTCGGGCAAAAGCTGGACGTGGTGATCGCATTCACACCCGCCAAACGCTCGCCGTTACTGCTTTGGCCGCTCAAAAACTCCTCGCCCCAATGCATGGCGATGAATGCCTGGCTCATGCCGACTTCTTTCGATGACTGCACAGGTAGCAAAATCGAGCCGCGCTTGCTGGTCACGTGCACCAAATCGCCCTCTTTAATAAGTCGGCGCGTCATGTCCTGGATATTCATTTGTACCGTCGGCTCAGCAACGTGGCCAAACAATTTACCCAGGGTGCCCGTACGGCTCATGCCATGCCATTGGTCACGCAGGCGACCTGTGGTTAGCGAAAACGGGAAGCGCGATTCGCGCGGCTCGGCCACCGGTTTGTAGACCGTGTTGACAAACCGTGCTTTACCATCAGCTGTAGGGAACACATTGTCTTCATACAAACGCTCTTTGCCTACAGCATCGCCTTCTTTCATCGGCCATTGCAATGGACTTGCCTCAAGCAGCGGATAGCTCATACCCGTGATATCCAAGTCACGACCATGGGTGGATTTTCGATGCTCCAGCCAGACAGATTCTGGCGTGGGGTAATTGAACAAGCTCGCTTTGGAAACCCCTACCCTAGCGGGTAAAAGTTTTTCCAATCGACGCGCAAATTCAGCCGCTATCGACCAGTCGCCTCGCGTTTCGCCGGGCGCAGTCACGGCGGGGCGAACCCTGCTAACTCGGCGTTCTGTGTTCGTCACCGTGCCATCTTTTTCGCCCCACGTGGTGGCGGGCAGCAAAATATCGGCGTAAGCGCAGGTCGCGGTGGTGGCAAACGCTTCTTGCACAATGACCAACTCAGCGCGTTCCATCGCTTTGCGCACAACTGCTTGGTCCGGCATGCTTTGCGCGGGGTTGGTGCAAACAATCCAGAGCACTTTGATTTGCCCATCCGCAGCGGCTTGGAACATCTCAACGGCGGTTTTACCAGGCAAAGACGGCACAGAAGGCACATTCCAGAGCTTTTGAATTTCCTCACGATGCTGCGGGTTTGCCAAATCACGGTGCCCGCTCATCAAGTTGGCCATACCGCCCACTTCGCGCCCGCCCATGGCGTTGGGTTGACCGGTGAGTGACAAGGGGCCAGCGCCCGGCTTGCCGATTTGCTTGGTCGCCAAATGCATGTTGATGAGTGCCGCATTTTTGGCTGTCCCGCTGCTGGACTGGTTCAACCCTTGGCAATACAAGCTCAGCGTTGCTTTGCGAACCTGCGGGTCGCTTGAAGCTCCCGTGGCAAACATTTTGGCAGCGGTAAACAGGTCTTCTTTTTTGATGCCGCAAATGTCAGCAGTCAACTCAGGTGTGCAGTCGCGCACCGTTGCCTTGAGCGCGTCAAATCCTTCGGTGTGGGTGTTGATAAAGTCGTTGTTAATCCAACCTTCCCACAGCATGATGTGCAGCATGCCGTTGAACAGCATGACGTCGGTGCCAGGCTGGATGGGTAAAAACAAATCGGCCAATTCGACCGTGTCGGTGCGGCGCGGGTCGGCCACGATGATTTTCATCGTAGGGTTGGCTTTTTTGGCGTCCTCAATGCGGCGGAACAAAATCGGGTGGGCAAACGCGGTGTTGCTGCCGACGATGAAGATGCAACCGGCGTGGTTCACATCGTCATAACAAGCCGGCGGCGCGTCTGCACCCAGCGTTTGCTTGTAGCCCGCCACCGCGCTGCTCATACACAGGCGGGAGTTGCTGTCGATGTTGTTGGTGCCGATCAAACCCTTGGCGAGCTTGTTGAAGACGTAATAGTCCTCCGTCAACAACTGCCCAGATATGTAAAAACCAACCGCATCAGGGCCGTGGTCGGTGATGACTTGGGCAAACTTCTTAGTTGTGCTGTCTAAAGCGGCATCCCAAGTGATACGTTCAGGCGCAGATTGACGACTCAAACGTTGCATGGGGTAAAGCAAGCGGGTTTGCTGCGTCACAGCAGCCGTAGCGGTTAAATGAAGGTTCGATCCCTTAGAGCAGAGCCGCCCAAAATTGGCGGGATGCAGCGGATCGCCCCGCACACCGGTGATCTGGTCACCACTTGATTCAATAATGACGCCGCAGCCTACGCCGCAATAAGGGCACGTCGATTTGGTTTCCAGCATGTAACCTTATTTTATTTACTTAGTCTATTTAAACGGTGGCAGCTTTTTTCGCCGGACCTGCAATGGGTGCAGTTTGGTCTAAAGCCAAAGTGTCAAGTTCTGGCTGGTTCAAATGCACCACGCCATCGGTTACCTGCACTCTAAAGGCTTGGGTACAACCTTCGTCCGGCTCTTTGGCACAGCCTGTGGCCAATCCAATCGTCCAGTTGTGCAACGGGCAAGCTACGCTGGTGCCAAAAACAATACCTTGACTTAAGGGACCGCCTTTGTGTGGGCAGCGGTCTAAGAGCGCAAACACTTGGTCTTGGTCATTGCGAAACACCGCCACGTCCATGCCCTTGGCGCGCTGTACGCGGCGTGAACCCAAGACGGGGATGTCTTGCACCAGACAGATTTTTTTCCATTCACTCATGTTATTCTTCTTTATATTCTATTTTTACTATACTTTTAATAGCTGCTTAGGCAGCAAATACGATGGCTAGAGGCATATTTGATGCATTTTTAGCTATTTTTTACAAGTTTATTGCCAATTTTGAGCTTTTAAGCCGTTTTCAAGCTGCTGTGAGCTTGGCAAACTGGCGCGTATCCACTTCGGCTTCTTTGAAGTCAAACCAGGGATCTGGCTCGCCGTCCAAGGCAAACTGCAGACGCTCCCACAAGGCTTTGCGGCCTTCGTGGTCTTCTAGGATTTTCTTCTTCACGTAGTCCAAGCCGACGCGGTTGACGTAATGCACGGTGCGCTCCAAATACCAGCCTTCCTGGCGGTACAGCTCGCAGAAAGCACCGGTGTATTCCAGCACTTCAGCGGCGGTTTTCACCTTCACAAAGAAGTGCGCCACTTCGGTTTTGATACCACCGTTGCCGGCAATGTACATTTCCCAGCCGCTGTCCACACCAATGACGCCTACGTCTTTGATTCCCGCTTCCGCGCAGTTGCGTGGGCAGCCAGACACCGCAAACTTCACCTTGTGCGGTGCGTACATGCGCCACATCGCGCGCTCCAGGTCTTTGCCCATTTGGGTGGAATCTTGCGTGCCCATGCGGCACCATTCAGAGCCAACACAGGTTTTGACCGTACGCAGCGCCTTGGCGTAGGCGTGGCCGCTAGGCATGCCGATGTCTTTCCAGACATTGACCAAATCTTCCTTCTTCACGCCCAGCAAATCGATACGCTGACCGCCGGTGACTTTGACCGTTGGAATCTTGTATTTGTCCACCGCGTCCGCAATGCGGCGCAGCTCGGAAGATGTGGTCTCCCCCCCCCACATGCGCGGAATGACCGAGTACGTACCGTCTTTTTGGATGTTAGCGTGGCTGCGTTCGTTGATGAAACGGCTTTGCGGGTCGTCTTTCGCCTCTTTCGGCCATGAGCTGGTGACGTAGTAATTGACAGCCGGGCGGCAGCTGGAGCAGCCGTTGGGTGTTTTCCAGTCCATGAACTTGTACACGCCGTCAATCGTCAAAATCTTGTTTTTAACAATCGCCTCGCGCACCGCTTGGTGGCCGTGGTCGGTACAGGCGCACATGGCTTTGAGCTTGGGCGTGGCGGAATAATCACCGCCGGCGGTGAACATCAAAATCTGCTCGACCAAGCCCGTGCAAGAGCCGCAAGATGCGCTGGCTTTGGTGTGCTTTTTCACTTCGTCCAGCGTGAACAAGCCTTTTTCTTTGATGGCTTTGCAGATCGCGCCTTTGGTCACGCCGTTGCAGCCGCAAACTTCGGCACTGTCGGGCATGGTCGCCGCTTTGCTGTGGCCTTCGTGGCCCACGTCGCCGATGTTCGATTCGCCAAACATCAGTTTGTCGCGAATGTCAGCCACGCTGCGGCCATCACGCAGGAGTTTGAAGTAGTAGCTGCCATCCACGGTGTCACCGTACAGGCAAGCG
>JAAFJF010000057.1 GCA_013298815.1 Polaromonas sp.
CGGCATGTAGCGATTTCTCAAGCTTGGGTTTGGTCGAAATGACACGAAAACGCACCCGTGAATCACTGGCCCACATGCTGTGCGAGCCTTGCGCCGTGTGCGCGGGAAAAGGCATCGTCAAAACGGCTCGCAGCATTGCCTATGACATTTTGCGGGAGATATTACGTGAATCACGCCAGTTCAACCCGCGCGAATTCCGCATCATCGCTGCGCCCAAAGTGATAGAGCTGTTTTTGGATGAAGAAAGCCAACATTTGGCGGAGCTGAGCGACTTTATAGCCAAGCCGATTTCACTGCAAAGCGAGAGTGCGGCGGGGCAAGAGCAATACGATGTGGTGTTGCTGTGAGCACGTGTGCCATGGGTGAAGACGGTTTGCCGCCCGCTTTGTACGAGGCTAATGTCACGGCAAACACATCGCCGATTCCAATTTTGGTCTACCACCAGATTGCAGAAGCGCCAAAGAAAGGTGCCCCGTTTAGAGGTTTGTATGTGATACCAGCCGCTTTTTCTCGGCAAATGGCGCTTTTGAAAATGCTGGGTTACACGGGCATGTCGATGACGGATCTGCAGCCGTATTTACGCGGTGAAAAATCAGGCAAAGTGGTTGGCATCACGTTCGACGATGGTTACTTGAACAACCTCACCAACGCCTTGCCTGCGCTGCAGAAGCAGGGTTTTACCTCGACTTGTTATGTGGTTGATGGTTTGCTTGGCAAAACCAATGTGTGGGATACGTCAATTGGCATGGCACAAACCCCTCTGATGACGGCTGAGCAGCTGCTGCAATGGCAAGCTGGTGGCCAAGAAGTTGGCGCGCATACGCAAGAGCATGTGGATTTGCTAACCGTCAATGAAATCACAGCTTGGAAGCAAATTGCCAAATCGAAAACGGATTTGCAGACTTTGCTAGCAAAGCAAGTCAACCATTTTTGCTATCCCTATGGTAAATTTGACGAGCGCCACAGCACCATGGCCAGGCAAGCTAACTACGCAACCGCAACCACCACGGCTCGAAGCCGCGTGATGCCTGGTACCAACTTACTGACACTGCCGCGAGTACCTGTGTTGCGTAGTACATCTTTACCTGTTTTTTGGCTGAAAATCGCTACGGCTTATGAGGACAATAAATTGAAGGTTAAAGCTTGAAGATTGCTGTCTTTAACCGCATTTTCTCAAAAAAAGCGGGCGGAGCAGAGCGGTATTCAGTCGCCTTGGTCGAAGAATTGGCCGCAAGACACGAGATTCATGTGTTTGCCCAAGATATCAGCCACGAATGGCCAGGCGTCACCTACCACCGCATATCCGCACCTTTGAGGCGATTTCGTTGGTTGAACCAGCTTTGGTATGCCACAGCAACATGGTGGCAAACGCGTGAAGCTTCGGGGCAGGGTTTCGACATCGTCCATTCGCATGAAAACACTTGGCACGGCAATGTGCAGACGGTGCATGTGCTGCCTATCAGACACAATCTATTTAACGGAAAAACCGGCTGGCGGAAGGTCAAAGCTTGGCTAAAAGTGACCACCAGCCCGCGCTTGCTGGCTTATTTGGCATTAGAAAAACGACGATTTGCAACACAAACTGGGCGACACATCGTTGTTACTTCGCCAAGTTTGCAGGGTGTTTTTCAGGCGGCGTATCCTGGGTGTCAAAATCCAATTTCAATCATCACACCCGGCGTATCTAAAGTTGGTTGGAGCCATGACAAAGCATCAGCTAAACGCGTATTCGGTTTATCAGAGGATGCTTTCGTAATCGCTTTTGTGGGAAATCGCTACGATATCAAAGGTTTGCCTACACTTTTGCAATCGCTTAAAGCGCTGCCAGAGCGTGTAAACCTATTGGTGGTGGGAAATGCTGAGCAAATCGGCATCTATCAAGCACTAGCGGAAAATCTTGGGGTTGCACAGCGGGTGCAATTTTTAGGAGCTATGGACAGTGTTGAGCAGGTCTACCAAGCGGCAGATGCTTTAGCGCATCCGACATTAGAGGACACCTTTGCGATGGTGGTGTTGGAGGCGATGTCATACGGCTTGCCTGTGGTGGTTAGCAGTGAGCAGTATTGCGGTATTGCAGGTTTATTAACCGATGGGTTAAATGCCTTGATTTTGGAGGAGCCTAAAAATGCTGTTGCGCTAGCAGAGCGGTTGATGCGGTTGATAGATAACGCGGATGACAGCGCACATTTGCGCGAAAAACTTGGTTCTGAGGCCCTGAAGTTTGCAAGCAGCTACGCATGGAAACAGATTGCTCGCCAGCAGTTGTTTTTATACGAAAAAATCATTAAAAAGTGATTTTTATGCTATAAATTGGCATCTATCCGGCGTATTTACTGCCTAAGCAGCTATAAAAAATATAGCAAATTACTTCAATTTAAATCAAATTTAAGTCGAATGCAAACCTAAACGGTACAGCTTGGCGTAATAGCCGTTGTCTGCCAGTAGTTTGGTATGTGAGCCAATTTCAATGATTTTTCCTGCTTCCATCACCACGATACGGTCTGCATGTTCCACTGTTGACAGGCGGTGTGCTATGACCAAAGTGGTGCGGTTTTTCATCAAAACTTGTAAAGCTTCTTGCACAGCGCGCTCGGATTCGGCGTCTAATGCGGAGGTAGCTTCATCTAAAATTAATATCGGAGCATCTTTGTACAAGGCGCGTGCAATAGCCAATCGTTGGCGCTGTCCGCCTGAGAGCTGGACAGCATTGTGACCGACTGTGGTGTCTATGCCTTGCGGTAAGTCAGCTATAAAGCTACCTAGACGGGCTGCTTCTAAACATTGCTGCACTTTGCTGCGGTCCAAGGTGCTGGCGTCAAAGCCCAGCGCCACATTGTTAGCAATGCTGTCGTTCAGCATGACAACATGCTGGCTGACCAATGAAAACTGGTTGCGCAAAGCATCCAGATTCCAGTCTTTCAAAAGCTGGTTGTCTAAGCTAATCGTGCCAGAGTAGGGTTCTAAAAAGCGCGGCAGTAGATTGACCAAGGTGGTTTTGCCAGAGCCAGAGGAGCCCACCAGCGCAATCGTTTCGCCATGATCTATGGTGAGTGAAAGGTTTTGGACCGCAAAACCAGCACCTTCTTTGTATTTAACGCAGGTGTTGATGAACTCAATATGCCCATCGGCACGCTCTTTGCTAAAGCTACCTGATTGTTCGCTTTCTGATTGGTCAAGTAAATCAAAACCGCGCTCAAGCGACGCAAGGCCACGCGTGATGGGATTTGCGATTTCAGACAAATGCTTGATAGGCGCTACTAGCAAAAGCATTGCTGTGACAAAGGCGGTGAACTCTCCCACACTGGTGCCGCCTTCAGCGCTCTGTAAAAGAGCGACGGAAATGATGGCAGACAGGGCGACTGCGGCAATCATCTGCGTTAAGGGTTTCATGGCGGCTGAGGCAGCGGTCGTTTTCATGGACAAACGGCGCAATGTGTCACTGATGCCAGTAAAACGCGCTGCCTGCGAGGTTTGAGCAGCATGCAGACGAATATCGCGATGAGCCAAAACATTCTCTTCAACCACATAGGCTAATTCGTCGGTGGCCTTTTGGCTGGATTTGGATAAGCCGTATAGTTTTTTAGACAACTTTGCCATGATAAATGCGACAGTTGGCAGCATCACGGCGACGATTGTGGTTAATTGCCAGTCGAGGTAGAGCAAATAGCCGACCAGTGCGATCATCGTTACAGTGTCGCGCACCAAAGCCATCAAGGAATTTACCAGCAGCGTTGAGCCGTTGTTGACTTCATAAACCACAGTATTGGCCAACTCGCTGGACGTTTTGTCAGCAAAAAGACCAAATTTTGCATCCAACACTTTGCTGAACATGGCTTGGCGTAACTGCATTAGCCCCTTGGATGTAACCTTGGTAACCGCCATTTCAGCCACAAATCCCGCAATACCGCGAACCCCAAACAACGCAATGAGCGTGACGGGGATGATCCAAACTTGCAGTCGGCCTTTGGTAAAACCGCGGTCAAGCAAGGGTTTAAGTGCTGCCGGAATCATGGGCTCAGTGCAGGCGGCAATAGCAACCGCTAAAAATGCGATGATCCACGCGCTTTTGGGCTGCCCAAAGTAGGGCAGTAGTCTTGCAAAGCGTTGGCGTAATGACTTATTCACAGAATCTGCGGATGAAATCGAACTGGTGGCCGAGCTTGTGGCTGAGTTTGTGGCTGAGGTGGTGGTTGATTTTGTCACTGGCGCGGGTGCTGTCTAGGCAAAAGAGGCTTGAAGTGCCTGTATTATCGCTGCATGACAGAACGTGTGCTCTCATTCTCAACTTCAAGAAACATCGCTCAAAATCTAGGCACTCTAGGCTGGGCCAGAGTTTTTGGTATTGCAGCGTTGGTAGGTACCATGTTGTCGTTGCCTTTGACCAATGCTTTTACAGCTTTGGCACTGTTGCTTTGGATTTGCTCAGGCTGCAAACCTGGACAAACTTGGCGAGCAGATCTTAAAAATCCTGCCGTGTTGGGTTCTTTAATGCTTTTAGGTTGGATGTTGATGAGTTTGTTGTGGTCGCATGCTTCCATGCCGCAAACTATTGCAGGTATATGGAAATATCGCAAATTGGCATACGTGCTACTGATGGTATGTTTGTTTGCAGATGCCAAGTGGCGCAGCGCAGCCATCAAAGCTTGGTTACTGGCGGCTATTGTGTTGATGTTGTACGCCTTGATTCATATTTTGCCTGCCCCAATTGGTGATGGGCACATGGGTGTTCACCCAGCGCTGCCGCTTTCCACCTATTCCTATATCAGTTTAGGTTTTGTGTTGATTCCTGCACTTACTGTGGGTTTGGCTTGGATGGTGCAGGGCAGAGCATGGGCTGAGAAAGGCTGGGGAGCTGCAGTGGTTTTACTGACGGTGGCCTTTGTGGTACTGGCTCAGCAAGGTCGGACAACTTATGTGACGCTGACGGCTTTGTTGGTTTTCTTTATTTTGACGCAGCTAAAAAGTACGAAAAAATGGCTAGCGATGGCCGTTCTACTCTTGGCTGCTATCAGCGTGGGGATGTTTAGCAGCACAGTACAAAAGCGACTTTCCGAAGTTGTGGTGGATTCACAGACTGTGATTAAAACTGACACGATAGCCTCATCGGGCTTGCGCATAGGATTTTGGCGTACGACTCTGAATATTGCCAAAAGCAATCCCATTTTGGGTACGGGCATGGGTACTTGGGCAGACGAATATCGAAAATTCGTTGTCAGCACGCCCAACACACCAAAAATCGCGGCTTCGGGTGGAAACCCACACCAAGAGTATTTGCTGATGGCTTCTCAATTGGGCTTGGTAGGTTTGGTCTTGTTTCTAATTTGGTTGGGTCGATGCTTTTTTTCTAGCCGCTGTCTGGTTAAGCATGAGCGCATTGCTGCTCAATCGTTGTTGGTGGCATTCACGGTGGGGTGTTTTTTCAATTCAACGCTGTTCGACAGCGCAACAGGGCATTTCTTTTGCATAAGCCTGGGAATCTTGTTTGCTGGTTATCAGAATCAGCCGCCTAAAAAAGACGTAGAAAAGCCACTTATCATTAACCATGCGTAAAAAAACGACTTTATCGGTCATTTTGATCACCCACAATGAGGCCAATAATATTTTGGACTGTCTGGCCAGTGTGGGTTTTGCTGATCAAATTATCGTGGTCGACCATGGCAGCGTCGACAACACGGTTGAATTGGTCACGTCTATGGGCGCGCAGGTGTTGCATACGGCGGATTGGCCTGGCTTTGGCGTACAAAAAAACCGTGCACTAGATTTGGCGACCTGTGATTGGGTGTTTTCGATTGACGCTGATGAGCGCGTCACACCGGAATTAGCTGAGCAACTTAAGGCTGCTATTAATTTTGATATCAAAATTGATAGCAATATTGATAATATTCGTAACAAGAATATCAGCCAACATGATGCTTACGAAGTGCCGCGTTTGACACAATTTTGCGGTCAATGGATTCGCCACTGCGGCTGGACGCCCGATCATGTGCTTAGATTGTTCAAACGCGGCAGTGCAAGGTTTAGTAACGATTTGGTACATGAACGATTGGTTCAATCCCAGGGAACCTGTGGCAAACTGACGACTCCAATGCTACATTTCAGCTATCCCACGCCTGCAAGTTATTGGCGAAAACTTGACCAATACAGCCAAGCGTGGGCTAAACAACGGTATTCAGAAGGAAAACAGACCAGTATGGCGCGAGCTGCGATGTCTGGTGTAGCTGCATTTATTAAGACATATTTTTTGAGGTTAGGGTTTTTAGACGGTGCATTAGGCTTTGCTGTGTGCACCATGCAGGCACAGTCTGCGTTTGGTAAGTACTTCACTTTGTATTGTTTAAATTTAAGAAATAAATGACGAATTCCTTATCTCGTATCAATTTGAAATGGTTTGGTTTCTTTTGTCTCGGTGCCTTGCTGCTTGTATCTTCGGTTCAAGCACAATTTCGCGTTGACGTTTCGGGCGTTGGCTTGACGCAAGTTCCTATTTCGATTGTGGCTTTCAAGGGTGAAGCTCTTACAGTCCAAAAAATCAGTGCTATCGTCTCTGCTGATTTAGAGCGTAGTGGCCAGTTTCGTCATATTGACGCAGGGGCGCTAGCGTTAGACGAAAACACACAGCCCGATATGTCGACGTTTCGCCAAAAAGCGGTAGATGCTATGGCTGCGGGTAGCGTAACGCGTTTGGCTGACGGGCGCTTTGATGTGCGCTTCCGTTTATGGGATGTTGTTAAAGGTACAAATTTGGGCGGTAAGCAATACACCGTAATCGCGCCTAGTTTGCGAACTGCTGCGCACAACATTTCAGATTATATTTATGAAAAGTTAACTGGCGACAAAGGTGTTTTTTACACAAAAATTGCTTACGTTACAAAAACTGGTGCGAGTTACACCCTGTGGACAGCAGATGCTGATGGCGAAAACGCAATCGCGCAATTGAGAAATACTGAGCCAATCATCTCACCTGCATGGTCCCCAAATGGTGCGCAATTGGCATATGTGTCATTTGAATCGCGCAAACCAGAAGTTTGGGTTTTCGACATGAATACACGCGCTCGTCGTTTGGTGGCTGGTTTTAAAGGCTCAAACAGTGGACCTAGTTGGTCGCCTGATGGACGTACTTTAGCAATTACCTTGAGTAGAGATGGTAATTCACAAATTTATGCCGTAAGCGCTTCTGGAGGCGAGCCGACAAGGTTAACTCGTTCGGAGAGTATTGATACTGAAGCCACATATTCTGCAGACGGTAAGAGCATTTACTTCATGAGTGACAGGGGAGGTGCTCCTCAAATTTATAAAATGGGCGCCTCTGGTGGTAGTGCTACGCGAGTTACTTTTACTGGAAACTACAACATTTCCCCTTCATTGAGCCCTGATGGCAAATGGCTTGCTTATATTTCTCGTACCGGCGGTGGTTATAAATTGTTTGTAATGGACCTAGCTTCGGGCGTGACGAATGCGATCACGGATAGTAACGCTGATGAAAAACCAAGTTTTGCTGCGAACAGCAAGCTGATTATTTATGCAACCAAACTGCAAGGAAAAGAGGTTCTGATGTCGACGACTGTTGATGGTCGTATCAAATCAAGATTAGCCGGTGCAAGTGGTGACATTCGTGAACCAGCGTGGGCGCAGACGGGTAATTGAGAAACGATGCATTTGTAATCATCGAACTAGAGTCTGGCAGTAGTTGTGGTCGTGGTCGTAGTTAAGATGGCAGAATATTGATTGAAATAACTATTTTTAGAAAGAAAAACATGAAACAAAAATTCAAATCATTTTTAGCAGGCTCGACATTACTCGTTGTGCTTGGGGCAAGCTTGGTTGGTTGTTCGAGCGGCGTTAAGCTGGATACGCCAGTTGAAGATAAAACAGGCAACGCTACCGTGGGCACCGGAGCCGGCAGTGGTGCAAACACAGGACAGGGCAACAATGGAGGCGTAACAACTGTTGATTTAGGCGGTATGAATGGCGCTAATGGTGGTCCTGCAAACGTCAGCAAAGTCATTTACTTTGACTTTGACAGTTACTTGGTCAAGCCGGAATATGCCAGTGTCATCAATGCACATGTGCAATTCTTGTCGAGCCGCAAAACTACAAAAATATCAGTCGAAGGTCATACCGACTCGTCTGGTGGTCGTGAGTACAACTTAGCCTTGGGTCAAAAACGCGCAGAGGCAGTACGCCGCGCGATGGCACTTTCTGGGTTGAACGAAAGCCAAATTGAAGCGGTGAGTTTTGGTAAAGAAAAGCCAGCTGATTTGGCAGGTGATGAAACTGCAGCGGCTAAAAATCGTCGCGCTGAAATCAGCTACCGCTAGACAAGACAACAGTAACCCAGGAATTTCATGCGTTTTTTTTCAAACTTTCACTTATCAACCCGTTCTGCTGCCGCTGCTAGTTTTTTACTGATCTCGCTGGCCGCGAACGCTGGTATTTTTGATGATGACGAGGCACGCAAAGCTATTTTGGATTTGCGCCAGCAGCTAACCAGCCTGAATGCGACTGTGAATAATAATTTAACAGCCGCACAGCAACGTAGTGCTGATGAAATTACCCAATTGCGCAGAAGTATGCTTGAACTCCAAAATCAGATTGATAGGCAAAAAAGCGATATTTCACAGCTTAGAGGTGACAATGAGCTACTGGCTAAGAACTTAGCAGAAATGCAAATTCGCCAAAAAGACATGCTTCAATCAGCTGAGCAAAAATTACAAGCTGTAGAGCAACGCTCTCAAGCTGTCGAGCAAAAGTTAACCAAATTAGACCCGGTCAAAGTTACATTAGATGGCCGGGAATTCTCGGTTGATCCTAATGAAAAGCGCGATTTTGATGCAGCCTTTGTTTTGTTTAGATCTGGTGATTTCGTCAAGTCACAAAAAGCTTTGTATGACTTCATCCAGCGCTACCCCGGTAGTGGCTATGGTGCATCTGCGCTGTATTGGCTTGGAAACGCTCAATACTCGAATCGCGACTACAAGGAAGCTATCATTAACTTTCGTAGCATGATTTCAAAAAATCCAGACCATGTCCGTGCGCCTGAAGCGATGCTATCAGTGGCCAACTGTCAGCTTGAGATGAAGGATGCCAAAAGTGCCAAGAAGACTCTGGAAGATTTGATGAAGACATACCCAAAATCTGAAGCAGCTTTTGCGGGTGTTGAGCGTCTACGAACGCTGAAATAATTACTCCAAACGACTTCCTTGATTACTCAGACAGTTGAATTTGATGCCGTACGTCGGTTTGGTGGGCTAGATCGCCTTTACGGCCCGGCAGGCGCCACCCGCATTCGTGGCTCGCACGTTATGGTAGTAGGTATTGGTGGCGTCGGCTCTTGGGCTGTCGAAGCTTTGGCTCGCAGTGGGGTGATGCATGTCACCATGGTCGATATGGACCATGTGTCCGAATCCAATATCAACCGTCAAATCCACGCAACGCAACTCACTTTGGGGCAATCAAAAATTGCGGCTATGCAAGACCGCATTGCTGTGATCAACCCTGAATGCGATGTCACCTGTATCGATGATTTTGTGACGCCAGAAAACTGGTCAGCGCTAGTCCCTGCAGATGTGGACGTAGTGATTGATGCTTGCGACCAAGTTCACGCCAAAGTAACGATGGCAGCTTGGGCAATGCGGTCTAAAAAGTTGTTTGTATCAGTTGGTGCAGCAGGCGGTAAGCGCATGGCGCATTTGGTTGACATCGATGATTTATCGAAAACCACGCATGACCCCTTACTTGCGCAACTACGCTATCGCCTGCGTAAAGAATACGCCGCACCGCGCGAAGGCCGAAAAATTGGCGTGGACTGCATTTTTAGCAAAGAGGCCGTTAAACAGCCTAGCAAAGCTAACGATAACGGTTTTTCGGATAACACCCTAAATTGCCATGGCTACGGCTCAGTCGTGAGCGTAACAGCTACCTTTGGACAATGCGCAGCTGGTTGGGCATTAGATAAATTAGCAAATTTAGCGTAGTAATTTTAAAAGTGCTTCAAAGAAGTCAAAAATAACGCTATAATTTGAGGCTGTGCTGCAGTGAACGTAAGTAAATTGCAAAACTACTTGGGACCTTAGCTCAGTTGGTAGAGCAGCGGACTTTTAATCCGTTTGTCGTGGGTTCGACCCCCGCAGGTCCCACCAAAAAAATCAAGTAAATCAACTACTTGCAAACAACCCGCCTAGTGCGGGTTTTTTGTTGTCTATTTTTTCTCCCCTTTTTTACCCGTTTCTTCGCAAGTGCCCATTGCGCATGCCAAAGCTGAGCATTTTTGTATATTTTAAAAAGCAGCTAAAAAACTGCGGTTTTTGGCAAAAATTGATGCCGTGTTGATTCGATCATTCATCCATTACAAAACAACAAGGATGAATATGAAAAAAACAGAATCAACTCAAACCGAAGAGATCCAAGGCTTTCTGCGACTACCCGATGTGCTCAAACTCATTCCTGTTAGTAAAGCAACCTGGTGGGCAGGCGTTACGTCTGGCCGATATCCAGCACCGCGGTATTTAGGTCCACGCTCAACTGCATGGCTTGTGACGGATATTCAAGCTTGGATTGCAAATACAGCTAGTCAAAAATCAAACATTTTTAGATAAAGTGTTCAGTATTACCGTTCAGTATGTGACACACGGGTCACAACCGATAATTCAAACATTGCGAAATAAATTGAAAACTCAACATCACAAAAATATGATCAATATCAGTGTTCAAGATGTGACACACGCACCACACGAAACCGAAATTGAGGGCGTAAAAACGGGCATGAGAGTCGGATACGACCGCATAGCAAGTCAGATTGGGGAATTTGCCTTTGAGATAACCCCTGCGCTCAAGGCTGCTAATTGCACACATTTTGTTTTAGAAGTGTGCGAAGAGTTGTTTTCGAACAATAAAGAGCTACAAAATTGGCTTGAGCTTCTTGATACAGGTGATGTTCTTGTCTTGCGTCGACTTGACCGATTTGTGAACTCATTTCGAACTTTGTCTCAATATTTTTTGAAACTTATGAACAAGGGGGTAAGCATAGAAGTGATACACCCTCCCATGATTTTTGATCAATCAGAAGCCGGCTTGGCGAGATTTGAAGTACTTGCAGCTTATTTGGATTTTCTGGATGTAATAAAAAAGCATAAGCAAAACACACCGAAACTGCCAAGATTTAAAAATCCAAATAAAGATAGATCTGGGCCACGTAATACATTGCGATTTCCCCAACAAGAAGAAATCAAACAACGGCTTATGGCTGGCAAAGTGAACATCTCCGCGTTGGCTCGAGAGTACGGGGTTGCGCGCAACACAATGTACTCATGCATCCGAAAAATTCGTTCTGTCATGAAAGGGAACGAAAATGTTTAATCAAAACGCAGGTGAATCGATTCCTAGTGGCGGAAGTAATGATGGAATAGGAGATGTGCAAGAATTTAATTGGTCTATTCCGACGCCATTGCCCAACCCACTGCCGGCTGTTGACGTGTTCTATCCAGAGCTATTGCCAACCACATTGCGGGCAGGCGTTATGGACATTGCACAAAGAATGCAATGCCCACCAGATTTTGTTGCGGCTGGGTTGCTCGTTTCTTTATCCAGTCTGCTTGGTGCACGAATCGTGATCAGGCCTAAAGAGTTCGATGACTGGCGTCTTGTTTGCCAACTATGGGGGCTAGCAATTGGTCCTCCGGGTGTGAAAAAATCGCCAGCAATTGGTGCCGTAATTAAATATTTGCAAAAACTTCAAAAAACTCTGCATATCGAATTTGATTCGGAAACGAAGAAATGGGAGCGGGACTGCCAGCTCATCGATATGCAAAATGAAGCGAATCTAAAGCTGGCGAAAAACAAGATTGGTGATGATTTAGAAGCTGCGCGAGCATTGCTAGAACCCATTCCAAAGCCTCATAAGCCAGCCCATCGGCGTTTGTACTTAAACGATATCACTGTCGAAAAATTAGGTGAAATTGCGCAAGAAAATCCTTTAGGTTTTTTGATTTACAGGGATGAGCTGTTTGGATTGCTTGCAAGTTTCGATCGTGTTGGCAATGAGCAGGCACGAACATTTTATTTACAAGGGTACGATGGAAACCAAGAATATACGTTTGACAGAATTGGGCGTGGGACCATAATTATTGACAATGTTTGTTTGGCGATATTCGGCTCTATTCAACCGAGCAGAATGCAAGAATATGTGCGTGCAGCAGTCAGTGGCGGAAGTGGAGATGATGGACTGATACAACGATTTGGCATGACTGTTTGGCCGGACATCGACCCCGTTTATAACCATGTCGATCGCAAGCCAAATGAATCTGCTTTAGAAGATATTGAAAATGTTTTTTCACGATTCTCGAACTTAAAGTCTGGCGACAATAAAAAGCCAATTGAATGGGGTTTTTCCAAACAGGCACAGAGTACATATAACGACTGGGTCGTAGTCATTGAGACCGAAATTCGTGGTGATTCTTTACATCCAGCCATGTCGTCGCACTTAGCAAAATACCGTAAACTGATACCTGCATTGGCATTAATTTTCGCTTTGATCGATGATCCCGAAAGTAATCAAATTGTTCAAATTGAGCACTTGCAGCGAGCACTCAACTGGGAAAAGTATTTACGTACGCATGCTAACCGACTTTACTCAGCTGCAATTACGCCTGAAACTTTAGGAGCAGTGGCTCTACTTAAGAAAATTCTTAATGGGCAATTATTGAACTCTTTTGGTGCTCCCATGCAATATTTCACGGCTCGCGAAATTGCGGTCAAAGGCTGGACAGGTCTAAATAGTCCAGAGCTTGTGAGGAAGGCTGCAAACGTACTTTGTGATTTTGATTGGCTGCGTTTGATAAAGCGATCAGGCACTCAAAGTGGCGGTAGACCAAGTGAGCGCTACTACATAAATCCGTTTGTAGTTACAAATAGTCAAAATGATCCAGAAAATCATTAGCTCGGTCGAATTTTGTACGGATATGCAATTGGGATGCCTACAAAACCTACAAAACCAGTTGATTGCGACCTTATGTAGGTTTTGTAGGGTGTAGTTTCGCTTAAATTCAAACTTGCATAACAATTTCGACATGAGATCCTAAATTCACAGTAAACACCGATTCCGGTGAGCTGTTTTTTCAGGAATCTTTAAATGTCAATTAATTCAACTCAATATGTCCCCTACGTTCCACTAGCCGTCAGTATTCCGCTTGTCGCAGCTGCACCACTGGCAGCCAAGCTTGCCAGCACAGCTCCAGAGCTTCTAGCAGTTCCAAAATTAGTCTTTGAAGAAGTTCGAATCAATGACCTCAAACAACTAGCAGCAACAGAAATCGATTCTCAAGCCTTGCGTGGGATTCTCGATCTTTACGTTCTGAATATGCAAGCCTTATTCACAGCGATAACAAATAATTTGCAGCTTCGCGGGCAATACGAACAGCTCGTTGCCGAAACCGACGTGCAAACCACGGTATCACTCAATCGAATTGACAGCTGGCGACTGCTAACGGTCGATGCTGAAAGCGAAGCTCGACAAATTGCCAGCGATTTGGAGTTGCCAAAAGAACTTTACGAGGGAAATCGCCCGATTGATCCAGAGGCACTTTTCGAGGCCTGCCTGTTTAGGTTGCAATTTTGGCAAAAAAAGTGGCAGGAACATTGTTTTAAAGCCATTGAACTGGATTTGAAGTCACAACGTGATGCGGTTTTAAGTGCAGCAGCTGATTGCTTGGTGACGCTTGCCGATGATGGTGTCAACAATGTCATCAGCTTTGACCCCACTCCGCAATCGCAGGAAGATGTCTACGTATCGCTTTATGAAGCCATTCAGCACCCATTCGCAGGCGTATGGCCAAAGATTGTCGAGATGCCAACGGCTAAAAAAGTCGCAATGACACAAGGAGAGAGCGCATGAGCAGCATCCTGGTAATTCTCAAGGAGTGGTACGACGCTAGGTACGGTTTCCTTTTGGCGTGTGCAGGTCTTTCTATTTTAGCGTTTTTTGTCATGTTCATGGAAAGCCGGCAATACGCTGACACTCGAAAGAAACAGCGTAAATGGTTGAAAGGCTATGACTTTGCGCCTGCTTATTTTGAGGCAGTGCAAAAACGCCACCCCGAAGTTTCAATGGAAGAGGTAGCACAAGCTTATGAGGAACTACGTGCTTATTTTTTGCACTGCTGGAACCGATCACCACAAGCCTTGACCATGCCGACCACATTGGTTGATAGTTGTTGGCAGCAGATGATTATTAACACAAGGTCGTACCACCAGTTCTGTCAATGCGCTTTTGGCAGATACCTGCACCATGAACCCGACGGATTAGTACCAGACTCATTTACTAGCCTCAACGACCTTGCCGTGAGGGAGCGGCCGTCAGAGTAGATGTAAAAGTCAGCTCAGCTTAAACATCAAACAGGGCTTTATTTATATAAACACTTGAATTTAACAGTTTTAGTGTCATAATAAAGTTTATGCAAGATCACCCGCACTTAAACCAGAAGACATCGCCTGAGGCAAACGACAGGAAGTTCAGTCTTGATGAGCTGTGCACACTGAGCGACACCACCAAACGGACCGTTCGGTACTACATGCAAATCGGTCTGGTTGACGCTCCCATCGGTTCAACCAAGGCGGCGCATTACCTGCATCAACACCTAGATCAACTGCTGACCATACGCAAACTCAGTGACGCTGGAGTGTCTTTAGAGCGCATTCGGGAGGTGCTGTCTGGTGATCAACCACCGTTGCCACCTCGCAGACGCCAAGCAGGCTCGGTCGAGGTGCGCAGTCATTTGCATATTGCTGAAGGTGTGGTGCTTGAAATCTCACCCGAGCAAGCAGGATTGAGCCCAGGGCAAGTTCGCACCTTGGTGCGCACCGTCATGAAAGCCTATCAAGATTTACAAGGAAAACCAAAATGAATGCAGAAACACACGAAAACTTATTCGCGATGATGAGTCACGACGGTCTTGACGCCACACTGCAATCCGTCCATATTGAAGGTCATCTTGATGGACTACTTTTACGCCTAAAAACGCGTCTGCATTTCAAAAATACCAGAAGCAACAACCTTGAGGCGGTCTACACATTCCCTTTAGCTTGGGGAGCCACCTTGCTGGGCTTGACTGCTGAAATCGATGGGCACCGACTTAAAGGTGTCGTTTTAGAAAAAAAACAGGCGACCCAGTGCTACGAAAAAGCCATTGACGAAGGTGATACCCCTGTCATGGTGGAGCGTTCTGCGGAAGGCCTGTACACAGCTAACTTAGGTAATCTTAAGCCCGGCGAAGAAGCCGTGGTAGAGATCGAATACGCGCAGTTGTTGCGATTTGAGCAGGGACTGATACGCATCACTGTACCCACCACTGTTGCCCCTCGATACGGCGATGCCCAAAATACAGGTGGATTGGCCGCTCATGAGTCTGTGTCGGCCAGCATATTGGCGCAATACCCCTTGACCGTCAGGATCACACTAGCAGGAGAAGTTGCAAGGGCGACCTTTCTATGCCCCAGTCATACCGTGGCCATGTCGGCACTTGAAGATGGGATGGAAATTTCGTTGCAGCAAGGTGGTTTTTTGGATCGCGACTTTGTTTTGTTGCTCAAGGACTTAGAAGGCCGAACATTTGCAAATGTTGCAACTGATAGTGGCAGTGACGGATTCGTCGTCCTGGCAAGCTTTTGCCCTGAATTACCTATACAGACAATGGAACCGCTGTGCATGAAAGTCTTGGTCGACTGCTCTGGTTCGATGTGCGGTGATAGCGTTAGTGCTGCCCGTAAAGCACTGCATGAAGTGATGAAAGAACTGTCCCAACAAGACTGGATCAGCTACAGCCGCTTTGGCTCCGAAGTTCTCCATGAGCTTTCTGGCCTGCAGCCTTGCGATGCGACTACGATCAAAAACATTGCCAAATTGGTTGACGCCACCGATGCGGATTTGGGTGGCACCGAGATGAATGCGGCATTGATCTCCACGTTTGAACTTGGAGTAAACCCGAGCTTCAAAGAGCACTACGCAAAATCAGAAAAACAGAACAACAATATGGATGTTTTGTTGATTACAGATGGTGAAATCTGGGACATCGATACGGTCATTCAATACGCAGCGCAATCCGGACACAGAATTTTCGCCATAGGTGTGGGCAGTGCACCTGCAGAGAGCCTTTTGCGCGAATTAGCTGAAAAATCTGGCGGGGCGTGTGAATTGGTGGTGCCCAATCAGGACGTGACTGAGGTGATAGTGCGCATGTTTCGCCGCATGCGATCATCGCGCTGTACTGAGCTTTGTGTGGATTGGGGACAGAAAGCTTTGTGGCAATCAACCTTGCCCATGGCGCTGTACGGTGCTGACACGTTACACGTTTGTGCGCGGCTTCCCAAAATACCTGATTGCGCACCAAAATTATCATGGGTTGCAAACAAAATTCCAATGCATGCCAGTGCAAAGCAACTGCAAAGTCAGGCATCAGCTTTGTTGTCGCGCTTGGTGGCATCGCAACAAATTGCGGATTTGACAAGACTCAAAGGCCATCAGAAGCAAGCGATTGAACTGGCACTGACGTACCAATTGGTCACCGATCAGACCAACCTGATTTTAGTACACGTGCGCGAGGAGGACAAAAAAGCTGAAGGTCTACCTGAGCTCAGTAAGGTACATCACATGTTGGTGGCTGGATGGGGTGGTGTTGGGAGCAGCGTGAAAGAGCATGAACGCCTTTTTGAATATACGTGCAACGAAGAGATTGATTCAGACTTCAGCGACGCGTCATATTCAATGCCTAGTTTCTTGCGGAATGCACATCCTAGTTTAGAAAGTGTTGATGCGAACAAAAGTCAAAAAACGACTTTACTGGTCGTACTGCAAACCTTTGAGGCATTAGCACAGAAATTGTTCGCCCAACAACGTTTCGTTCGTAACTTGGAATCGTTAGATTTGCCAGACGAACTTAGTCGTTTGTTAGAGGAACTGACGGGGGTAATAGGAGCGAGAGCAAAAGCCTGGGCTGTTGTTCTGAAATGGTTGGCTGAACATCAATCTCAGGAAATCACATTGTCCCGTCAAAGCGAGCGACTTTTGCGTCAGGTGCTCAAGGATGTCGATGCGAATGTTTTGTACGAACTTGATTTGATTTGGAAGCCTCAGGTATATGCCTTCATGGTTCAGGAACTTGAAACGACAGCATGGGAATTTTGAGATACCTGCGTTTCTTCGTCGACAAACAACATGATGGACTAGGTTTTGCAGTTATTGAGGATATTTGGGAACGGTGGAATGGTGTGCTAGGTTCTAGGGTCGGTTGCATCGATACTTATTCGGCAAACTTTTCGACTGGTTTGAATTTTGAATTTGAGATGTAATTAACTCAACTTTGGCTCTCAGTATGTAGCATTGATCATATTAGGTATTTATTGATGCAGAGACACAATGAGTGAAGATAAACCAATTAGCATGAAACGAATCAACGAAATATAAATTATATATATCAGTACAATCAGCGCTTTCCTAAGAAATTTTTACAACTAGAAACAGTCTTGATTTACATTTTTTTTAATAAATAGGGGATAAGGATGGGTCAAATCTTAAACGCAGTCTGTAAATGCGGTTATGTGGGAAGAGCAATTCTTGGCGCTGGGCGGTCGGACCATACTGAGGTTTGTAATTTCCCGCATTACTGCAAAACCTGCAAAGAAGTTGTTGGAATAGATATTTTCAAAGAAGTGCATCTTTGCCCTAAATGCAATAGTAATAATTTGCAATCCTATGAGGCATTAACCCAACGCTTAGATTCAGACGAACTAGAAGATTTGAGTGATTCAGATTTAGAGAAATTAGGTTTTCATCGTAGTTTCGATGAACTTACTAGCTGGTATGGCAAGGAAAAAGAGCATGCTATATTGAAAGATACACACCATTGTCCAAAATGTGATCAACCGACTTTACGCTTTAAACGATCTGCATTCTTTGATTAGCAAGAAACATTTAACTGAAATTAACTGCTATGAACATGGCATACCATTTAGGACAATTTTTCGTTATTGCAGCCCTATTTGGGGGAGGATGGTGCATAGTTAGATTTGCAGAAAAATTAACCGGATCTCATACTACTTACCGAATTCTCAAAATTATCGGATTAGGTTTATTTACATTGATCCTTGGCTGGAACACAATAGGCGTAGCTCTTATGGCACTTTTAAGCATAGCAAAAGGTAATGTATCGGGTTCAATATTTGTTTTGGGATATAGTGTTTTGCTCGGTTGGCTTACATACAGATGCATTTATTCGATTGTAAATAGAATTAAAAACTATCAATAAAAACAGATTTTTTGCAACTTAATATTAATATAACTATACACAAATAAAATGAAATCTAA
>JAAFJF010000058.1 GCA_013298815.1 Polaromonas sp.
TTGACGTTTGTTGGAAGCAGTGACCAATTGAATGTTTTTCCGCCGCCGCCATAACCCTCGACGTGGGCGTCGAGCAAAATGGCCTGGGCTTGTGAATAATCTTGCGCGTATTTTACTAGGTCAAATTGGGCAGCGTCTGGCTCTAGGGGTATTCTGGCGGCGCGGATAAAGCGGCGTTGGACGGCGGCGCAGTCCTCAGGTGATTCATCACCATGAAATTGGATGATAGCCGGCGTATTTATTGCCTGAGCAGCTATGATATTTATAGTACTTTCATTGACAAACAGCAGCACAGGTGTCACAAATGGCGGCAAACGTCGCGCTAGCTCAGCGGCGCGCTCGGGCGACACGTAGCGCGGACTGGCTTTGTAGAGCACAAAACCGATGGCGTCGGCACCAGCGGCGACAGCGGTATCGACGTCTTCTTCACGGGTCAAACCGCAGATTTTGATGCGGGTGCGCCGGGCAGGGAATGTCACAGAAAGATGGGAATTTGTCGAAAAAGTCGTCATAGCCCGCCATCTTAGTACATAGCGGATGGATTTGAATGGCTAAGGTAACCAGTCAAAAGCCGCTGTTTGCTTGGGTAAACCCCAGCTATCTGGATAAACGGGGCCTAAAAAGTACAAACCATCGGGCGAAAACGTGGGGGCAGCGGCATCTCGGTCGCGTTTGGCGAGTACATCCAGTATCCACTCCGGTGGCTGGCGGCCGTCGCCCACCATCAGCAGACAGCCCATGATGTTCCGGATCATGTGGTGCAAAAAGGCATTGGCTTCGAACTCAAAACGCCAATAACGCTGCATGGGCTCGCCACGGAATGAAATATCAATGCGCTGCATGGTTTTGACGGGAGACAAAGCCTGGCAGGCTGCCGCCCGAAAAGAGCTGAAATCTTGCTCACCCAATAAGTAATTCGCCGCTTGTCGCATGGTATCTACATCCAAGCCACGATAAACCCAACCCACACGTCCCGCTTCCACGCTGGGGCGAACGGCCGATTCCAGTACCACATAGGCATAGCGCCGTGCGGTGGCGCTGGCGCGGCAATGAAACTCTCGGGGTACGATCTGAGCCCATTGAACAGCGATGTCTTTGGGAAGGTAGGCGTTGGTACCGCGCACCCAAGAGTTGGTTTCACGCTCGGCATCGGTATCGAAGTGCACCACCTGCATCAGACCGTGGACGCCAGAGTCGGTACGGCCTGCGCATAAGGTGGAGACCTTGCTTTGGGTGAACTTACCCAAAGCGGCCTCCAATTTGTCTTGAACTGTGAGACCTGAGAGTTGGCTTTGCCAGCCTTCGTAGGCGCTACCGTTGTAGCTAACTCCTAGCGCAATTCTCACAAACTGGTGCTGTGCATAGATATACGCGAGAAGTTAGCCTAGTGCAGAAGAGATTAGCCAATTTCAGCAAGAAAATTTTCTGCACGAGTTCTCAGGCTGCCGCTAGCAAGAGACAAAACTTCTTTTGCCAACATTTTTGCACCTGTTGCATCACCAATAGCTTTGAACTCTTGTGCCAAAGCTAGTTTGGTCTCTAAGGGTGCATTATCGTCGGCAGTGGATACCGCAGGATTTGCTTTTGAGGTCGTGTTGTTCAGGTCCAGAGATAAGTTGCCCAAGTCAAGCTCTAAAGGTTTGGAGATATTGTTGACCGCTGATGCAATCAGTGGAGCACTCACTGCCGCCGCGCTTGAAACAACAGGCGTCTCAAGGCTTGAAACAGTTGGCGCAGTCGCAGTTGCAACCGGCTCAAGCGAAAAATCAGGAAAATCCACCAATGGTGATTTTGGTGGCTCAACTTTTTTAGCAGTTTCTGGAAATGCTGATGCAAAGTTAAAGTCTAAATCTAAGTCCACAGATGCTGGTGATTTGGATGATTCAGGATCAAGTTGCGCAACGGTACGGGTTGAAAACTCCGTACCGCTAAGAGCAGCAAGCGGATCATCACCATCTGGTGCGCCGGCATTGTATAGGGGATTGGTAGGCTCTAAATCAAAACCCTCTTTGCTCAGCGCCAACCATTGCGGGTCAGACTCAGCCAGCAGCAGCTTAGCTTTCAAAGCCATTTGTTCAAAGTTTTTCGCATCACGGCGTTTGGCGTAAATACCCATTAATTTCGCATAAAGCGCCACATTCTCAGGCTGCGTTTTGAGACCATCTTTGAGAATTTCTTCCGCTTGTACATCGCGACCGTAATCTAAGTAAACATTTGCTTCGGTTAGAGGGTCAACAACCGCGTGCGCATTGACAGCAGGCGCAACAAACTCATTTGATTGAAGCGTCGCGCTAGGTACTGTTTCTTCAGTTTCATGAAGAGTTTCTGAAACTTCTGCAACATGTGCTTCGGGTTCCATGACTGGCTCATTGGTCGTATCGCTGAAGAAAGACTTTTCTTCAAAATGCTCGTCAGACAAGGCGTCTTCTTCAGCTTGCTGCTCGGTACGGCGTTTTTTGCGCTTGTTATTCGCATACAAACCACCAGCCAAAAGTGCTACCAACAAGCCACCTGCAGCGGGCAGTACCACTGGATCATCCATCAAAAAGTCTAGCGCACTTGGTTCGGCAGCAGGAGCTGCAACAACTGGTGCTTTTGCGATAACTGGCGGCTTCGGAGTCGCAGGTGCAGCTGGTGCGGCTGCAACAACAGTCGTTGCTGCAACGCTGGCAGCTGGTTTTTCTGGCGGAGTAGCGGCAGTAGTCGACGTCGCAGGCAAAGCCGCAGGTGCTGCAGGGGCCGCTTTTGGAGCTGGTGCTGCTCCAGCAATTTTGTTGAGTTCACTGATGTTTTTAGCCAGTTCAGCGCTACGAGCTGCATCGTCTTTGGCCTGACGTTCTTTTGCAATTTTCTCTAAATTTTCTTTGGCTGCAGCAGCGGTTTTGTCACCAGCAGTCATGCCACCTTTTGATAAGGTCAGTTTGTCAGGCGTAACAGCAACTGCTTTTTGATCTTCAACTTTAGCTTCAATTTTGCCAGTTGCAACTCGGTCGGTAGATTTGGAGGCTAAGACTGGCGCATTTTCAGCAAGCTTTCGTCTGAAACCATTGAAATCTTTACTCTGAGCAATAACATTTTGCTTGGCTTCATTTACTGAAACAGCGGCCGCTTCAGTTTCTGTTGGCAAATCTAATATCGCGCCAGCTTTTAAACGGTTGATGTTGTTGCCTACAAAAGCTTGCGGATTACCCCGAAGCATGGCTACCAGCATTTGTTCAAGTGAAACATTTCCAGGCAGATTATTGGCAGCAATTTTTCCGGCTGTATCACCATTGCCAACTTTGATTTGTTCACCTGTGTTGCTTGGTGCTTTTTGCACAGCGACTGAAGGTTTGGCAGTGGCCGAAGCTTTGGGCATAGCAACTGATGAGGCTGCTGGGCTAGTGGGCGCTGCTGGCTTAACTGGCGCTGGTGTTGGTACCGCAGTGTTCCCAGCTGGTGAAGAAGGCGCAGTTGGTGAAGCAGCAGTTACGGGTGTTGCGGCAACTTGTGTCGCAGGAGAAGGTAAAACCGCAATTGGTGCGGCAACAATTGCTACCTCGGCCTGTTTAGCTGCAGGGGGGTCTAACAAAAGCGTGTAGTTTCGTACGATGCGACCTGTGGACCAATTTGCGTTGATAACGAGGTTAAGAAACGGATCAGTCACAATTTTTTCACTGCGCACGAGCAGGTAGCTGCTGCCATTGTCACGTCGCACCAGAGTAATTTGAGCCGATGCCAAAGCTGGGTTGTACTCCATCCCTGCAATACGAAAAGCTTCTGGCGATGCCAGAGTTGCTTTTAAGCTTGCACGTTCTTCATCGTTGATATCGGGAACATCAATACCCGCCACCAAAGGTTCGCCCAGCGAAGACAAAGAAGTTATGCGTCCTAAAGCAAGTGCATTAGCGTCAACATGAGCCACGGTCAACAACGCACCCATTGCAGCTACCAGCGCAGTTAAACGCCAAGTCTTGTTTGGCGTTGGCAAGTCAGCTTGTGTGATTGAGTTCAATTTGGTATGCATTTGCGTCTTTTATATTCGTATTCTGTGAAGGACCGATAACCCATCAACGTTGCTAATTGTTATATTAATTTAATATTAAAATATTTAAATTTCATAGCATATCAATGGCTTACGTCAAAAAGCTAAGTCAATTTCTATATTGTGACTTGTACGGTACTACTTTAACTTGCAAACATAAAGACATTCACAGTTTTAACCAATTGACTGTTGTGAGCATGCAACTAATTGTTGTGACTTAATTGCTGCTCATACAAACTGTTGACTTTAGTTTTCAAGCAAAATCCGCAACATGCGGCGCAATGGTTCTGCTGCGCCCCACAGCAACTGGTCGCCAATGGTGAATGCCCCCACATACTCGGGCCCCATCGCCAATTTGCGCACACGACCCACGGGAATGCTCATGGTGCCGGTCACTTGCACCGGTGTCAGCTCGCGCAACGTGGCTTCTTTGGTGTTGGGTACGACTTTGACCCACTCGTTGTCCGCCGCCAGCATGGCTTCCAGGTCGGCCAGCGGCACGTCTTTTTTCAGCTTGAAGGTCAATGCCTGGCTATGGCAGCGCATCGCGCCGATACGTACGCAAAAGCCGTCCACCGGCACGGCAGCGGTGCCAAACATCGCACCCTGGCCCAAAATCTTGTTAGTTTCAACGCCGCCTTTCCACTCTTCTTTGGACATGCCCCAGCTGGCGTCGGTTTGCGATTTACCAATACCCAGGTCTGCGTCAATCCAAGGAATTAGGCTGCCACCCAAAGGCGCGCCAAAGTTGGCGGTCTCGGCTGCGGTGAGCGATTGCTGTTTTGCTAGCACTTTGCGGTCGATTTCCAGAATAGCGGATTTTGGGTCGTCCAACAGTGAGCGGACTTCGCCATTCAGCGTGCCAAACTGGGTAAGTAGCTCGCGCATGTGCTGCGCACCACCGCCCGAGGCTGCCTGGTAGGTCATGGTGGTCATCCACTCGACCAGACCGGCTTTGTACAGTGCGCCCACACCCATCAACATACAGCTCACGGTGCAATTGCCGCCCACCCAGTTGTTGCCGCCTTTGGCGAGCGAGTTTTTGATGACCGGCAGATTCACCGGGTCGAGGATGATGATGGCATCGTCCTTCATCCGCAAGGTCGAAGCCGCGTCAATCCAGTGCCCCGTCCAGCCCGCTGCGCGCAGTTTCGGGAAGACTTCAGAGGTGTAGTCGCCGCCTTGGGCGGTCAAAATGATGTCGCACTTCTTCAGCGCTTCAATGTCAAAAGCGTCTTTTAGCGTGGTTTCGTTTTTTGCATAGCTTGGGGCTTTGCCGCCTGCGTTGGATGTGGAGAAGAACACCGGCTCGATGAGCGCAAAATCGCCCTCAGCCTGCATGCGGTCAATCAGCACCGAGCCGACCATGCCGCGCCAGCCTACCAAACCTACTAAGTTACCTACTTTTTTCATTTTTAAGCGCCTTTCAAATTAATCAGTCTTGACTAATCCCCCGGCTCGTCAAGCTCCGGGGTGGGCGCGACGAACCGGGCTGGATTAGCCTTTAATGGTCGTCGTTTTGGTGGAAGTCACAAACGCGCAAACATCCACAGCGCAAGCGGCTTGGATGGATGTTGTGGAGGTCACAGAGGCGTTCATGGTTTGATTATAGCCCAGCGAACTTGCAGATTTCTTGCTAACAGCCCCCAGAAATCGAGGTCAGAGCCCAATTTCGATGTGAAGTTACTGTCCGCCGAAGGAGAAATTGTCCTGAATTGGGATCCGACCCCAATTTCTTTACCTTCGCTGGTAGAAGCCTAACTCGACCACCAGCCCTCAAATGAAAGCTCCTTCTTTCGCCCGGCGGGGCGTGAGAAGGCGGGGGATGAGAGTGGGGAAACCAGCCAGCTTACGCAGTAAAAACGCTATTATTTAAATAGCTGCTCAGGCAATAAATACGCCCGCTAGAGCCAAAAATAGTCTCTAATTCACCCCAAAGCCTTCAAAACCGCATCCCCCATCTCCACCGTGCTGACTTTTGTCGTCCCCGCACTGTAAATATCCGGCGTGCGCAGACCTTGTGCCAAAACGGCTTTCACGGCGGTTTCTATGCGATCTGCAGCCGCAGCCTGGTTCAAAGAGAAGCGCAGCATCATCGCGGCACTCAAAATCGTGGCCAACGGGTTGGCGATGCCTTTACCGGCAATGTCTGGGGCGCTACCGTGGCTCGGCTCGTACAGGCCTTGTTTTTTGTCGTTCAAGCTGGCAGAAGGCAGCATGCCGATGGAGCCGGTCAGCATCGCTGCAGCGTCGCTCAAAATGTCGCCAAACATGTTACCGGTAACCACCACGTCGAATTTCTTGGGCGCTTTGACCAGCTGCATGGCGGCGTTGTCCACGTACATGTGGTCCAAGGCGACTTCGGGGTACTGCTTGCCGACCTCGGAAACCACGTCTTTCCAGAACTGGAATGTCTCTAAAACGTTGGCTTTATCCACGCTTGTGACCTTTTTGTCACGTTTCATCGCCGCTTGGAAGGCCACGTGGGCGATGCGTTCGATCTCCGGGCGGCTGTAGCGCATGGTATCGAAGGCTTCTTCCGAGCCGGGGAAGTGGCCGTCAGTGGCGACACGGCGGCCACGGGGTTGACCGAAGTAGATGTCACCAGTCAGCTCGCGGATGATCAAAATATCGAGTCCAGCGACCAGTTCTGGCTTCAAGCTGGAGGCATCGACCAGCTCTTTGTAACAAATCGCAGGGCGGAAGTTGGCAAACAGACCCATGTTTTTGCGCAGTCCCAAAATTGCTTGCTCAGGGCGCAAAGGGCGATCC
The DNA here is from genome assembly GCA_013298815.1 of Polaromonas sp. GTDB lineage: Bacteria > Pseudomonadota > Gammaproteobacteria > Burkholderiales > Burkholderiaceae_C > Aalborgiella. Next base: position 6,797 of record JAAFJF010000058.1, read on the forward strand.
AATGTGTCGTATTTCCAGTCGCCGACCGCGCCAAACAGCACAGCGTCGGAATCCATCGCCAGTTTGAGCGTAGCTGGCGGCAGTGGGTGACCGTGCGCCTCGTAGGCAGCGCCGCCGACCAGGGCGGATTCCATCTCCATCTTCAGGCTGAATTCTTTGTCGATGACCTTCAAGACTTTGACGGCTTCTGCGACGATTTCTGTACCAATGCCGTCACCGGGGAGGATTGTGATTTTCATGAATTTACTTCTTTATAAGTCAAAAATTGATTGTTATTTACTATAAATTTAATAGCTGCTTAGGCAGTAAATACGCTGGCTAGAGGCTTAAAATACCTCTAGAACGGCATTTTTTGACATTTTTACAGCAAAGTGTGGGCTAACCAAGGCTTCGCAGCCAATCTTTCCGCTTCAAAGGCTTTGATTTTGTCACTGTGGCGCAGGGTCAGGCCGATGTCGTCAAAACCGTTCATCAAGCAGTATTTGCGGAAGGCTTGCACCTCAAACGGCCATTCCAGGCCATCGGGTTTGACAATGACTTGACGCTCTAAGTCCACGGTTAAGCTGTAGCTCGGGAAGGCGGCACATTCGTCGAACAATTGCCCCACTTGGGCGTCGCTCAAGACGATGGGCAGCAAGCCGTTTTTGAAGCTGTTGTTGAAAAAAATATCGGCGTAGCTGGGCGCGATGATGGCGCGAAAGCCATATTGGTCCAACGCCCAGGGTGCGTGCTCACGGGAAGAGCCACACCCGAAATTTTTGCGCGCCAAAAGGACGCTGGCACCCGAATACCGCGGTTGGTTCAACACGAAATCAGGGTTGGGTTTGCGGCTGGTTGGGTCTTGACCGGGGAAGCCGGCGTCCAAGTAGCGCCATTCGTCAAACAAATTGATGCCAAAACCGGTTTTTCGGATGGATTTCAGGAACTGCTTGGGGATGATGGCGTCGGTGTCGACGTTTTCGCGGTCCATCGGGGCGACCAAGCCTTTGTGTACGGTGAATTTTTGCATAACTTGTTGATATTGTTATTTATTTTATAATTATTTCTTGACGGCGTCTTCGATCACCGAACCTGCTTTTTGGATGTCTTGACCGACACCTTTGATGGTGTTGCAGCCTACTAGCGTCAGCAAAGTAATGGCAACTACCAAGGTTAAAAACTTGTTCATGACGTTCTCCTTCAGAAGTTGATCAAACAAAACGACGGATATCGACAAAATGCCCATGCACCGCAGCAGCAGCAGCCATCGCGGGGCTGACCAGATGGGTGCGACCACCCGCGCCTTGTCGCCCTTCGAAATTGCGGTTGGAGGTGGAGGCGCAGCGTTCGCCGGGTTCCAACTTGTCGGCATTCATAGCCAAGCACATGGAGCAGCCGGGTTCGCGCCATTCAAAGCCTGCAGCGGTGAAGATGTGGTGCAGACCTTCGCGTTCGGCTTGGTCTTTCACGAGACCTGAGCCGGGGACGACCAAGGCTAATTTAACGTTTTTGGCGACCTTTTGACCGAGTTGCTTCACCATCGCCGCCGCTTCGCGCATGTCTTCAATGCGGCTGTTGGTGCAGGAGCCGATGAAGACCTTGTCCACATAGATATCGTTCAGCGCTTTGCCCGGTGGCAAACCCATGTAAGTGAGCGCTCGCTCAATCGCATCGCGCTTGTTGGCGTCTTTTTCTTTGTCCGGGTCGGGCGTGAAGCCGTCGATGCCAAACACCATTTCGGGAGACGTGCCCCAAGTGACCTGCGGGATGATCTGCGTCGCGTCCAGCTCAACCACAGCGTCAAAATGCGCGCCGGCGTCGGATTGCAAACCCTTCCAGTAGGCGACGGCTTGGTCCCATTCAACACCTTTGGGAGCTAGGGGGCGGCCTTGCAAATAAGCGATGGTCTTGTCGTCCACGGCGACCAAACCAGCGCGCGCACCAGCTTCAATCGCCATGTTGCAGACGGTCATGCGGCCTTCCATGCTGAGGGCGCGGATGGCAGAGCCGGCAAACTCAATGGTGTAACCCGTGCCGCCAGCCGTGCCGATTTTGCCGATGATGGCCAGCACGATGTCTTTGCCGCCCACGCCGGCAGGTACTTTGCCTTCGACCTTGACGAGCATGTTTTTGGCTTTTTTTGCCAACAAGGTCTGCGTCGCCATGACGTGTTCGACCTCGCTGGTGCCAATACCGTGCGCCAGCGCGCCAAATGCGCCGTGGGTGGAGGTGTGCGAATCGCCGCAAACAACCGTCATACCGGGCAGGGTTGCGCCCTGTTCAGGCCCGATGACATGCACTATGCCTTGGCGTTTGGACAAGAAGGGGAAGTAAGCCGCCGAGCCAAATTCGGCCATGTTGGCGTCCAGCGTGGTGATTTGCTCTTTGCTCACGGGGTCGGTGATGCCGTCGTAACCCAGCTCCCATCCGGTGGTGGGAGTATTGTGGTCAGCGGTGGCAACGATGGAACTGATACGCCAGATTTTGCGGCCTGCTTGGCGGATGCCCTCGAACGCCTGTGGGCTGGTGACTTCGTGCACCAAATGGCGGTCGATATACAAAACGGCGGTGCCGTCTTCTTCGGTGTGGACGACGTGTTCGTCCCAGATTTTGTCGTAGAGGGTGCGGCTCATGGTGTGTGTATGTGTTTTATACCCAAGGTAATCTCGGGGAATCAGTCTATTTTATTCAATCTGCAGCTGAAGTTTGCCTCAGAATGAGAAACGCCCGCAGATGTTGCCATCAGGCGGGCGAATATTTGAGCAAAGTTTAATGAACTTTTAGTAAAGATGCTAGGAATTAGCGCTGTGCAATTGGCTTTACATCACGCGACACATTGCCAGTAAACAGCTGGCGTGGACGGCCAATTTTGTACTCTGGGTCGCCAATCATTTCGTTCAATTGTGCAATCCAGCCGGTGGTGCGCGCCAAGGCGAACACGGCGGTGAACAGCGGTGTCGGGATGCCGATGGCGCGTTGCACGATGCCAGAGTAGAAGTCCACGTTCGGGTACAACTTGCGCTGAACGAAGTAGTCGTCTTCTAAGGCGATTTTTTCCAAGGCCATCGCCAGTTTGAACAATGGATCGTTTTCCAAACCGAGTTCAGCCAGCACTTCTTTGCAAGTTTCTTGCATCAATTTAGCGCGTGGGTCATAGTTTTTGTAGACGCGGTGACCAAAACCCATGAGCTTGACGCCAGAGTTTTTGTCTTTGACCTTCTCCATGAACTCGCCCACTTTGCTGATGCCACCCATTTTTTGGATGTCTTCCAGCATGTTCAAGCAAGCTTCGTTCGCGCCGCCGTGGGCTGGGCCCCAAAGGCAAGCTACGCCAGCAGCAATCGCCGCAAACGGGTTGGTACCAGAGCTGCCGCACAAACGCACAGTCGATGTAGATGCGTTTTGCTCATGGTCAGCGTGCAGGGTGAAAATACGGTCTAAAGCGCGCTCTAAAACTGGGCTGACTTTGTACGGCTCGCACGGTGTGGCAAACATCATGTGCAAGAAGTTACCAGCGTAGCTCAGGTCGTTACGTGGGTAGACAAAAGGCTGACCAACAGTGTATTTGTAAGCCATCGCCACCAGCGTTGGCATTTTCGCAATCAAACGAACAGCTGAAATGGCGCGGTGCTCGGGATTGTTGATGTCTGTGCTGTCGTGGTAGAAGGCGGACAAAGCGCCGACCAAGCCAGTCATGATTGCCATAGGGTGCGCATCACGGCGAAAGCCGCGCAAAAAGAATTGCATTTGCTCGTTAACCATGGTGTGGTTGGTGACGAGTTTGGTGAACGCTTGTTTTTGTTCAGTTGTCGGTAATTCACCGTTCAACAACAAATAGCAAGTTTCTAAATAATCACAATTGGTCGCCAATTGCTCAATAGGGTAACCGCGGTATAGCAATTCACCTTTGTCGCCATCAATGTAGGTGATTGCTGATTGGCAAGCCGCTGTGGACAAAAAACCGGGGTCGTATGTGAACATACCCGTTTGTGCATACAACTTACGAATGTCGATCACATCGGGGCCAACATTGCCGTGGTAAACGGGCATATCGATACTTGGGCTGCCGTTGCTAAAGGATAGCGTGGCTTTGTTTTCAGCTAGTTTCATGGGGCGTCCTCTGTGGGCTGGTGGTTATATAACTTTTAAAATTCTATGCTTTATTTCGCAGCATCTGTAGCACTTCACGTGCTTCAACGCAGTCTAGAGAGGGGCTGCTAATCACAAGCTCATCAAGCGATTTTCGTGCCAAATGCAGGTCAAGCAAGTCGTTGTCGCTCAAGTCCATTAAGACATTGAGACCTTTCGCTTGGTTGACAGTGAGTGATTTTTCGAAGGTGTTGAAAAAGCGTTCAATGAACAAATCGTTCTCAAGCAAACCACGGCGGCAGCGCCAGCGCAGTTTGCTCAAGTCGCGTTGATTTATCAAAGTATTTGACGCGACCGCCGCAGCGCCGGGCCGCCCCAAGCAAGGCACGCCCTCCTCGGGAGGCAGCGACGGCACGTAGTGCGGGAGCGTGGAGGTCATATCAGACGGTTCTCATAACCATCATCTCTTTGATCTTGCCAATCGCTTTTGTAGGATTCAAACCCTTAGGGCAAACATCGACGCAGTTCATGATGGTGTGGCAGCGGAACAGGCGGTACGGGTCTTCTAAGTTATCCAAACGCTCTGCGGTCGCTTCGTCGCGGCTGTCGGCAATGAAGCGGTAGGCTTGCAGCAAACCAGCCGGTCCGACAAATTTGTCTGGATTCCACCAAAAACTTGGGCAAGACGTAGAGCAGCTGGCGCACAAGATGCACTCATACAAACCGTTCAACTCGTCACGCTCTTCAGGGCTTTGCAGACGCTCTTTTTCAGGCGGTGTGGTGGTATTAATCAAGTACGGCTTGATCGAGTTGTACTGCTTGAAGAACTGTGTCATGTCGACGATCAAATCGCGGATGACTGGCAGGCCTGGAAGCGGCTTCAAGACGATGTCGCCTTTAAGCGTCAACATATTGGTCAAACAAGCCAAGCCATTTTTGCCATTGATATTCATTGCATCAGAGCCGCAAACGCCTTCGCGGCATGAGCGGCGGAAGGTGATGCTGGGGTCTTGCGCTTTGAGCTTCATCAACGCGTCCAAAAGCATGCGCTCGTTACCGTCCAATTCAACTTGGATGGTTTGCATGTACGGCTTGGCGTCGGTATCAGGGTCGTAACGGTAGATTTTGAAGGTACGTAGTGTCATGTTGATTCTCGATGTAGATTCAAACGGTATCTGGATTTAGAAAGAACGAACTGTTAGCGGCACGGAGTCCACAGTCAAAGGCTTCATCTTCACAGGCTTGTAAGACAAAGCATTCGTCGCGCTGTCCCACAAAGTGTGCTTGTGCCAATCGGTGTCGTTACGACCATTTGGGTTCGCTGGTGTGTCGCCATAATCATTGACGGTATGTGCGCCACGGCTTTCATGGCGGGCAGCTGCAGACACGATGGTCGCTTGTGCGGCTTCGATCAAATTATCAATCTCCAGCGCCTCAATACGCGCGGTATTGAATACTTTTGATTTGTCTTTGAGGTTGATGTTAGCCACGCGTTTGCGCAATTCAGCAACTTTTTTAACGCCTTCGTCCATGCTGGCTTGTGTGCGGAACACGCCTGCATGGTATTGCATCGTATTGCGAATGTCATCTGCCACGTCTTGCGCATATTCACCATCCGTCGCTGCATCCAAACGCGCCACGCGAGCCAGAGAAGCATCGGCCGCATCTGCTGGCAAAGGCTTGTGCAATTTGTTTTTCTGATTGAACTCAACAATATGGTTACCTGCAGCGCGACCAAACACCAGCAAGTCCAACAAAGAGTTTGTGCCTAAACGATTCGCACCATGTACGCTGACGCAAGAACATTCACCCACGGCATACAAGCCATTGACGACTTCGCTCTCGTTTGCTGCATTTTGCGTGACGACCTGACCGTTGATGTTTGTCGGGATGCCACCCATTTGGTAATGAATCGTTGGCACCACAGGAATAGGCTCTTTGGTGATATCGACGTTTGCAAAGTTGTGGCCAATCTCAAACACCGACGGCAAGCGCTTCATGATGGTGTCGGCACCCAAGTGCGTCATGTCCAGGTTGATATAGTCTTTGTTTGGACCGCAACCACGGCCTTCTTTGATCTCCTGGTCCATACAGCGTGACACGTAATCGCGTGGTGCCAAGTCTTTGTAAGCAGGGGCATAGCGTTCCATGAAACGTTCGCCATTGCTGTTGCGCAAAATCGCACCTTCACCACGGCAGCCTTCGGTCAACAACACGCCAGCGCCAGCAACGCCAGTCGGGTGGAATTGCCAAAACTCCATGTCTTGCAAAGGGATGCCCGCTCGTGCAGCCATGCCCAAACCGTCGCCCGTGTTGATGAAGGCATTGGTGGACGCTGCAAAAATACGACCTGCACCACCGGTGGCCAGCAAGGTCGTTTTGGCTTCCAAGATATGAATCTCGCCCGTTTCCATTTCCAACGCCGTCACGCCGACCACATCGCCAGCAGCATCACGAATCAAATCAAGCGCCATCCATTCGACGAAGAATTGCGTCTTTGCTTGGACGTTTTGTTGGTACAAAGTGTGGAGCATGGCGTGGCCAGTACGGTCAGCGGCAGCGCAAGCTCGTTCGACAGCTTTCTCGCCGTAGTTAGCGGTGTGTCCACCGAAAGGGCGCTGGTAAATCGTACCGTCCGGGTTGCGGTCAAACGGCATGCCCATATGCTCTAAGTCATAGACTACATTAGCAGCTTCGCGACACATGAATTCAATAGCGTCTTGGTCGCCCAGCCAATCAGAGCCTTTGACGGTGTCATAAAAATGGTAGTGCCAGTTGTCTGCGTTCATGTTGCCCAAGGAGGCACCAATACCACCTTGCGCAGCAACAGTGTGCGAACGCGTTGGGAATACTTTTGAGAGCACAGCAACGTTCAAACCAGCGCGTGCCAACTGAAGTGATGCACGCATGCCAGAGCCGCCAGCGCCGACGATAACAACGTCAAATTTGCGCTTAGAAACGGCAGCAGTACTGGTTGTGAAAGAAGAAATCGGTGAATTTGAAGCAGATGCCATGAATTACAGTCTCCAGAGAACTTGAATTGCCCAGCCCGCACATGCGACCAGCCAAACGATGGTGAATACTTGCATCAACAAACGGATGCCAACAGGCTGGATGTAGTCCATCCAAATATCTCTCATGCCAACCCACACATGGTAGAGCATGGCGATGATGACAACGAAGGTCAGCGTCTTCATCCATTGTGAGGAGAAAATACCGGCCCACTTGTCGTAGCCCATCGCTCCTTTGTTGAAAATGACTTGCGCGAGCACGACCACTGTGAAAAGCGCCATCAATGCAGCTGTCACGCGTTGGCTCAGCCAGTCGCGTACGCCGTAGTGCGCACCGACAACGATGCGCTTAGAACCATAATTAACTGCCATGTTGTTTTCCTTTGTTCTTTTTGGTTACTGAATTAGATTAATAAGCACCAAACAGTTTGAGCGCCAATATGAACGTCAAACTTAGGCTAAGCACCAAAACCACCATAGCTGATGATTTACCGAATTCTTTGGTGGCTTTGTCATGGTTTAAATCCATAAATAAATGTCGCAAACCTGCAATGAAATGTTGCAGATAAGCCCATATCAACGCTAATGCGATCAATTTAAAAAACCAACCAGGAACGAGGCCCGCACCAGTGCTAAAAACAGCAGTAAATTTAGCGAATGAGATTTCTGAACTCACTGAGGCGTCAAACATCCAAATGATGAAAGGCATCAGCAGAAACATGATTGCGCCGCTGGCGCGGTGCAAAATGGACACCCAAGCCGCTGGCGCCATGCGGTAGGTGGTCAAGTCTTTGAAGGCGTTGATGTTGCGAAATTCGGGCCGTTTTGGCTTGGTTGCCGTGGCTAGATCGGTCATGTGTGAGCTTTCAATTTAGTCGAGAAAAGTTGATAAAAGGTCGAATAAAGTTCAAAAAAGAATCAAAACTATGTTGTCAGTCATCGTAATGAATCCGTAAAAGTGTAAATTCTATTGCACCGCAGCAAACTTAATAGGAAATTACAAGAATTGTTGACCAAAGTCCTTGAAAAAACCTGTAGAACGCTGTCGAAAATGTTTTAAAAATGGTTTTGCACCAAAATGATGCTAATTTAACTCGTTTCGGTAATGGTGTGTATCTGTCAGGTAATAACCTCGGCGTAGCTCCATCGGCATATCGTTGTAGGTATAAGCAACGCGTTCTACACTTAAAAGTGGTGTATTTTGCTCTATTTTTAATAGCGAACTATTTAGTAAATTCGCCGGCAAAGCGCGTATTTTTTCTACAGCGCGGACCATGCGAACGCCAAACTCGGTTTCAAACAAGGCATACATGGAGCCGTGGTAATCAGCCAAGCGTTCGGCAGTTAATCCCTTGAAGGGCGCAGCGGGCAGCCAAATATCTTCCAAAATCGTCGGCACACCGCTGAAAGACAACACACGCTGCGCCTGCCAAACGGGGTCACCAGTACGCAAATTAAGCAATTTGGCGATTTCGGCTGTGACACGTATGCGCTTGCATTCTGTGATTTGGCGATCTGCTGGGCCTTCGCTGCTTTGGTCGCCAGAATCGGGCACCAATTTCAAAAACCGATATTGGGCATGCTTCTCGGCATGCGTGTCCACAAACGTGCCCTTACCTTGGCGACGCACTAGTAAGTTATCAGCTGCCAGCTCGTCAATCGCTTTGCGTACTGTGCCTTGGCTCACGCGGTAGCGCACCGCCAAGTCCATTTCGCTCGGTATGGCTTCGCCAGGTTTCCACTCGCCGCCTTGCAAGCTTTTGAGGATCAGGCCTTTGATTTGCTGGTAAAGCGGACTGAAAGCGGGGGCAGCATAAGTCGCTGTAGGCTCAGTGGTTACTTGCAAATCGCTGACAGAAGATTGCGTTAATTGCGTGGGATTGTCGTTTTGTGCCATCTCGCCAATCATATCTTATATAAGACATAAGACAAATTGACTTATTAGGGTTTTCGAGAGTAAACTTAGAGGCTAATAATTTTTCGGTTTTATCGTTTTCTCTTTTTTAAATTTTACTTTCAACTTTGGAGTTTTCTATGAGCAAAAAGCCCGTTCGTGTCGCTGTTACAGGTGCAGCAGGTCAAATTGGTTACGCGATTTTGTTTCGAATCGCATCGGGTGAAATGCTCGGAAAAGACCAACCCATCATTCTGCAATTGCTCGAAGTGCCCGTAGAAGGCCCGCAAAAAGCGCTGCAAGGCGTGATGATGGAATTGCAAGATTGCGCATTCCCATTGCTCGTTGGCATGGAAGCGCACAGCGACCCGATGACTGCGTTCAAAGACGTGGATTACGCCTTGCTGATCGGTTCACGTCCACGTGGTCCAGGCATGGAACGTGCTGAGTTGTTGGCCGTCAACGCAGAAATTTTCACGGCACAAGGTAAGGCCTTGAACGCTGTTGCCAGCCGCAATGTGAAAGTTTTGGTCGTAGGCAACCCAGCCAATACCAACGCTTACATCGCTATGAAAAGTGCGCCAGACCTGCCACGTAAAAACTTCACCGCCATGCTGCGTTTGGATCACAACCGCGCCTTGTCGCAAATTGCTGCCAAAACCGGCAAAGCTGTGGCGGAGATCGAAAAATTCGTGGTGTGGGGTAACCATTCACCAACGATGTACGCGGATTACCGTTTTGCCACCATCAACGGCGCGTCTGTCAAAGACATGATCAACGACCACGACTGGAACGCCAACACCTTTTTACCAACCGTTGGCAAGCGTGGCGCAGCCATTATCGCGGCACGCGGTGTGTCGTCTGCAGCTTCTGCAGCGAACGCCGCTATCGACCACATGCGCGACTGGGCTTTGGGCACCAATGGCAAATGGGTGACGATGGGTATTCCATCTGACGGCCAATACGGTATCCCGAAAGACACCATGTTCGGTTTTGCTGTGACATGCGAAAACGGCGAATACAAAACTGTTGAAGGTTTGACCGTTGACGCATTCAGCCAAGAATGCATCAACAAAACCCTTGCAGAGTTGCAAGAAGAGCAAAAAGGCGTTGCGCATTTGCTGTAATTTAAAAGATGGTACATCCGCGTAACGTTTTGATGGAGTCACAGGCTGGTGTGGTTTCGCTTCCAGTTTGTGATCACTATTGCGGTGTGGAAGCGCGGATAACCAAAAGCTTGCAACTGCAGGCTGAGATGATGCAAGAGTTTGGTGCTTGCGTTTTTGATGTGACTTTAGATTGCGAAGACGGCGCACCCGTAGGTGGTGAAATTGACCATGCAAATATGGTTGCAGGCAGCGTATTGTCTGCCTGTGAAGCTCCTAAATCAGTAGTAGCTTCTATTCATCAAGCGGTCGACAGAAAACCAAAACGCCGTATTGCTGCGCGCGTTCATGCGGTTGATCATGCATCATTTGAATCTGACATCCAAACCATTGTCGGCAAAGCAGGTGCTTATTTGTCGCACGTCATGGTGCCAAAGGTTGATACGGTTGCAGATGTTGAGCGTGCAGTAGCGTTGATAGATGCAGCTAATAAGTCAAGCCAAGATTTACCAATACATGTTTTGCTAGAGTCCCCAAAAGCAATTCACAACGCTTTTGACATTGCCGCCCATCCACGCGTGCAGTCGCTCAGCTTCGGGTTGATGGATTTTGTGTCCAGTCATGGCGGCGCTATTCCAGCCAGTGCCATGGGTTTGGCGGGGCAGTTCACGCATCCGCTCGTTGTGCGGGCCAAGTTGGCGATTTCCAGCGCCTGCCATGCGCACGGTAAAGTGCCATCGCATTGTGTGGTGACTGATTTTTCTGATGTTGATGCTATTAAAAATGCAGCGTTTCAGGCAGCCAATACGCTGGGATTTACGCGTATGTGGAGTATTCACCCGAGTCAAATTCGCCCCATTTTGGCGGCTTTTGCCCCAGATGCGAACGACATGGATTTGGCTACTCGGATCATCGCAGCGGGTGTGGATGCCGAGTGGGCACCGATTAGCTATAAAGGCACGCTGCACGACCGCGCGAGCTATCGCTATTACTGGCAGGTGCTAGAGCGTGCACACCAAACAGGACGAGCTATGGATACGTCAATAGCGCATTTTTTTAACGAATAAGTTTTTATTTTGCAACCAGGAGATTGAGATGTTACAAGCCTACAGAACCCACGTTGCCGAGCGCGCTGCGCTAGGTATTCCGCCCCTACCACTGTCAGCCAAACAAACGGGCGAGTTGATCGAACTGCTCAAAGTGCCACCTGCTGGCGAAGAGG
>JAAFJF010000059.1 GCA_013298815.1 Polaromonas sp.
TTTGCTCGGTTGGCTTACATACAGATGCATTTATTCGATTGTAAATAGAATTAAAAACTATCAATAAAAACAGATTTTTTGCAACTTAATATTAATATAACTATACACAAATAAAATGAAATCTAAAATTTTAAAATTCCTTCTTTCAGTATTATTTAGCGTCTTTGTAAGTCATGCGATGGCTGCGCCAAGCAAGCAGATGAGTACACCACAATTTGCCGATTATTCTAGCTTAGGACAAGTATATAAAGGCAAACCTGCTCCTGTAGTTTTGCGCTCTCAAGATGATAGATATTTTCGCACACGCTTACGAAATTCCAGCAAAGAACCATCAAATTTTGCGGGCGAATATTCGCTAGCAATTTGGGGATGCGGCACATCATGTTTAATGGGAGCTGCTGTTCATTTAAAAACGGGAAATGTTATTTTCATGCCAGGCACTATTTCTAACTGGCAAGGCGAAGGCGATTCGCTCAATTTTCAATTGAAAAGTCGTCTGTTAATAGCTTCGGGATATATTAATGAAGAAGGTAAGCACGGTAGGCACTATTACGAATTCACAGGCCGCACATTCAAGCATATTAAAACAGTTATTACACCAACAGAGTTGAACTAAAAATTCAATAAAACGCTTCTGCGTGGATTGATTTTTGAAAAAGCGTTTTGCTATTTTTTTAAATAATTATTAATAGAACATAATTTTTGCAAGCAATGCATGCATGGTGAATTAAAAAATTATGGCCTGCATGGAGTCCCAATGTTGGAGGCTATAGAAACATTTGATTGATCGTAAGGAGTACGAACTAGAATTCGATTTGTCACGTACTTTATGGAGGACTAAATATCAGATAATTTAATGCTAATTCATCTCAAATAATTGATAAATCTTGATGCACGAAATTGTTCCAAATGTAAATATTTGAAATATGGTTCATCACTTATATTTTCCAAATAATTTAAACTTAATTTACCCATGCAAAAAATACTTTCTTTGCTAACATTAATTATATGCGGCACTCTATTTGTTGCAAACTCTCATGCAGCGGGCATTGACTTTGGGGCATTTTCCAGGGGCATGGAAGAAGGTAGACGCTTGAATCAAGAAGATTACGATAGGGAAATACGAAACCGTGAATATGAACGTAGTAGGCAAAGAGAAATAGATCGACAAAATGTTATATATCAATATATGAAAAAATTTAATGAGACGAGAGATTTTCGTTACTTGTTTATTGCAAGTGAAATGGGGGATGCTGAAGCATCTGCTTATTTAATTTCATCCGGAGTTTTTTGTGGAAAAAATGGTGGTAATATTACTTGTTCCAAATAATTTTAGACAGCATATTATCTAGCAATTTTTTGATTAAGTTGTTTAAAAGAAATGAATGGTTAGCGAAACAACAGAAGACCCTAACGAACTGATTAGTGAACTCATGAAAAAGATACTTACCCAAATACTCTTTTTGACATTACTTCCACTTGCAGTGGCATTTGCTGTCACCCCTACTTCAAAAGAATTCGCTTTAGAAAGTCTAAAAAAATTTTCTACAGCTGGGCACCATAAATCAAAGGGCATAAATATGGTGTTGTCCTATCCCAGTAGTTGGTCGGCAGAAGAAGGTGAACGCCCCAATATTGTTCAAAGGTTTTTTAGTGAAGGTGGGAGAGGACTGGAAGGGGCTTTTATCGTAACTAAGAAGTTAGAGCTTCCGCTTGGAACAGTATTGTCAGAAAATGATTTGACAGAGTTTTTTACAGCAGTCGAGATGAAAACTATGCTTCCACCTGGAGCTAAATTCATTCACGCAAAAGCTACGAAAATAGAAGGTCTTCCGGCGGGGATTCTTGAATACTCTTTAAGTCAAGAGCGAGCGGGGTTTACTTTTGAAAGTCAGTTTATTTCGTATACTTTTATATATGGAGTCACTATGGTTCAGTTGGGATTTATGGTGAGTGCAGGCCAAAATACTAGTCCTGTCGTACTAGCTAGAAGAATGGATGAATTTAAGCCTCTATTTTTTCTTATGGCCAATAGCATAGTATTACAGGACAAATGGAAATAGCTCGCTGGCTTATTTTTACTATTCAAAGGATCGTATTTTGAAAGTTCTAATCGCCGTTCTCGCATTCACCTTCACCTTCACATTCTATGCAGACCACTGCAAAGCGGATCAGACATTTCCTCTTAATGACGGTGGCTATGCCACAGTAATAGATAAGACTGTTGACTTAGTTGCCACGGGTTATTTGAAAGAATCTATCGGTGGCGATTCGAAAATGTTTATTGTTAACGACTGCCATCTAGGAAGTGGTACCGTGGATATTTACCGACCAACTAATACAAAAGGGGTATTCATCCAAACGTTTGTCAACTCTATGAAGTGGAAGAAGTGGGGCGCTACGACATTGTCCCTTATCGCAACGCATATTTGTGACCGAGCAATCAACAAGTCGGTTAGCTAATAATAATCGTAATCCTCTAACAGGCAGTTGAAATATTTAGCCCGAGACACTTTCAACTTCCCTGCATTGATTTAGTTTTTGATTTTTCTCGATTTTTGAACTGATTTGATTTGATTTCAATGTTTTTGAGCTTGTTTTTGCTGTTTTTACCACTCAACATCCCACTATTTGCACTTTTGACGGATTTGTCCCAAGCAGCGAATACGGGTGCTCTACTTTGGCTCTGATGCAGGCTTTGAGCTTTTCGATTTGGGCTACTGTTTGTGCCAATACTCCTGCAGCGCCCTCCTGCGCCTCGGCAGCTGCGTTTGCTGGGCATCATGGCAACATGCCACCGCACATCAAGGTCTTGGGCTTCTTCGCGTTGCTATACCTCGCTCTCCTGGAAGGAGGGTATGTTTGAGAGAATTACATATTAAGTTACTATTCCTCAGTCAAAATAATTTCTAGAAATGAGACCACCATGATTGAGTCTACTGCCAAGGTAATAGATCTGTTGAACTACATTGAGCAAATGGAACGACTTAAGCGTAAGCCTACATTCAGTCTATCCGATGAATATTTTGTTGCACATCGCCATGAGCTCCTTAATTTGCCAGAAATCACATTCAACCTTCAGCAAGATGGAGAAGATATTTGGCTTAAATTACCACGTTTACAAGAGGTTAATCCTCCCGAATTAGATGACCTTCTAAAGCCTTGGGTGACATTGTCAAAATCACCCGAAAAATCTCCAGAAATTAAGCAGGAGATCACCGTTGCGCAAGATGGGAGTGAAGCGCGACGAGAGCGTTTAAGCAACAATCTAGACGTAAAGAAGCAGTTTGATTGGTTTGTTGAATATCTATGGAAGCCTTGGTCCGAAACTGAGCGCCCTCGACGTAAATCTATTTCTCTTTATAACAAGCTTTTTGCGCTTCAACAGGCCATCTCATTAGAAGGTGCAGAGACGCCTTTGGAGCTCGTGTGGGGTCTTGGATATTCAGTTTGGAAAAAGGAAGACTACGCAACCCCTATTAAACATCCATTGCTCTTACAAGTGTGTAGCGTCACGCTTAATGAAACCTCTCTTGAACTAGACATCCGACCAAGAGATGTAGAACCCAAAATAGAGATTGACTGTTATGCCGAGATGGAGATTCCAGGCATTATTCAACTTGAGACCTTTTGGAAAAATGTACAAAAAAATGGAACAAATCGACTATCTCCGTTTGAAAGTAGCACTTTCGAGCCAACTCTGCGCGCCGCAGTTGGCCATCTTGATCGGTCTGGAAGCTACGTAAGTTCAGATTCTTGGACATCATTACCCATACCTTCATCAAAGATGCTAGTTACAGACGGATGGGTGATATTTGGGCGAAAGCGCTCTGGTGACATTCTTTTGGACGATGTTAGAAGATTAAAGAAAAATCTAGAAGGTATAAATGAACTCCCCAACGTTATAAAAAGTTTTGTCACATTAGGTGATGATGCTGTTCGTTGGCGACCTGAAATACCTTTTAGAGGACTGTTTACAAGCCATAACCCTATAGGCGCACGTGAACTATTCTTCCCAATGCCTTACAACGAGGAGCAGGCTTCGATTATTCAAAAACTTGAGAGCAACGACGGTGTTGTTGTTCAGGGGCCTCCGGGCACAGGCAAAACTCACACTATTGCAAATGTAATTTGTCACTACCTAGCTCTCGGTAAACGTGTTTTGGTTACAGCAAAGGGTGAATCAGCACTAGCTGTAGTCCAACAAAAATTACCAGAGCGTATTCGCCCGCTATGTGTTTCGTTACTATCTGATGAGCGCGATGGTAAAAAACAATTTGGACACTCTATCCAAACAATAGCAGCAAGGGTGTCACAACTTAATCCCTTGCAAGCCGAAAATGCAATCATCGCTGGTGAGCAACTAATTGATCAACTACACGCCAAAATTTCTAATGTAGACAAAACGGTCGAAGATTATGCGCAAAGTCAAATGCGCACATATGAGTTTCGAGGTAAGTCCCTTAGCCCTGAAGAAATGGCAAGAGTGGTACTGCAGCAAGCTGAATTGCATCAATGGTTTGATGATGAACTCCCAGAGAACAGTGCCGTAGCCGTTACTAATGATGACGTTACTTCCTTAAGGAAGGCACGCAAAATGGTCGGCAGAGATATTACCTATGTTGGTTCTTCCATACCAAAGGCGGATGCATTCCCAACGTGGGTAGATTTGCTGGCACTACATCGTGACCTTACTCGCGCAAAAAAAATAGAGGTAGCTATCGAAAAAGGTGCAATCTTATCATTAGCAGATGCAACTCTAGAAACCTTCACAAAGGCAACTCAAATCTCAGATTTTTTGGAACAACGTCAACAAATATTTGACCGTTTATCATCAGCCTCAATCATTTGGGTTCAGGCATTCAGAAAACGGATGGCTGATAAATCCAATACCGATCCTTTAGTTGAATCGCTTAGGTTGTCTTGCGAATCGCTACAACTTTTAGAAACCGATCGCAAAATCCTAGTGTCTAAGGCTATTCAGCTACCGGATAACTCTGAACTCAACGAAGAATTCAACTCAGCAATTGAACGCCTTGTTGCCGGAAAAAGTCCTTTTGCTTTCCCTTTTGGTAACAAAATGGTGAAAGGGCTTATTGACTCGGTGACAGTCGCGGGAATAAAACCCAAGGGCTTAGAAGATTGGCAGTTTGTAAATGACTTGGTTCTTTGGAGGTTGAAAACACGAAAAGCATTGTCGAGGTGGGCTTCTCTGGCAAAAGAGTTTGACTTCGAGGCGACGAACGAGGCGCCTGAACAAGCATTTAGAAACTTGATGGCATCGATTGCTGTTATTAAAGATACAGTTGAGCTACAATTTTCGTTTGAAACCCAACTAGAGTCTAGAGTATCTGCAGTTTTTGGAAAAAAAATATCTTCTAGATTGTCTAGCAAGGGTGAGGAATTTATTATAACAATTCGTGAAAGTATACAGTCCCATCTAGATAAAGAGCGACTTGGGTATGCTTTACGTCGAGTCGAGGAAATTCTTAAACAACTGGATGGCCATCGTGGCTCCATCGTGGACGAGTTACGTGATTTATTGATTCAAAACTTAGGGCAACTTAGTACAATAGAAGATGAACTGCGAACTTCTTGGCTTGAAAGGATCACGGAAATAGAGCGTCTGCAGAAGCTTTGGATTCACATTGCCACCATCTCAGAGGTAACGTCTAAAATCGAAAAATCTGGTGCTATCAAATGGGCTAATCGAGCAAGAATACAAGCCGTAGATAGCGAAATTGATACTGTTGTCCCATTTAGTTGGAAGGACGCTTGGGATTGGCGTGTTGCAGTTAGCTTCTTAGACCGTCTAGATGGTCATCATAAAATTCGTGATTTAATTGAACAACGTCGCCAGCTAACCCAAACTTTGGCCAAAACCTACCAAGAGCTTGTAGCTGAAAAAACTTGGTTAGGTGTTTTTAATAACTCACCAGATAGTGTTCGTTCAGCTCTGCAAGCTTATCTAAATGCAGTCCAGGCAATGGGTTCTGGAACTGGTGTTCGTGCAGTACGTCATAGAAAAAATGCTAAAGATGCAATGGTGGGAGCTTACAAGGCAGTACCCTGTTGGGTTCTTCCTCAATGGCGGGTTTCTGAAACAATACCAGCAGAGGTTGGGTTGTTTGATCTTGTCATTCTAGATGAAGCCTCCCAATCGGATATCTGGGCATTACCTGCTCTACTCAGAGGAAAAAAAATACTTGTGGTTGGTGATCACAAACAGGTGTCTCCTTCTGCTGTAGGGGTACCGGAAGTACGCGTCAACGAGCTTAGTGAACGCTTCCTAAGTAATCAACCACACGGATCAGAAATGACTCCTGATAAATCTATTTACGATTTGGCAAGAGTGGTTTTTGCTGGCAACTCGGTAATGTTGAAAGAGCATTTTCGTAGCGTTCCAGCCATCATTGAATTTTCCAACCGTGAGTTCTATGAAGGAGATATTCGTCCACTTCGTGTACCGAAAGCAAACGAACGACTTGACCCACCTTTAATTGATGTTTTTGTTAGAGGTGGAAATCGTCGTAATGGTATTAACAAGTCCGAGGCTAAGGCTATCGTCAATGAAATTTCCAATCTAATCGTAGACAATCAATTTGATGGGAGATCAATAGGAGTTGTCACGCTAATGGGTTCAGAGCAAGCAAGCTATATTTATAAGCTGATATCTGAAGAAATTCCACCAATGGAAATCGTCTCACGCAAAATAAGCGTAGGTCCGCCACCTGTATTTCAAGGTCGAGAACGTGACATTATGATGGTGTCGATGGTAATCGGACCCGGGGATAGTGGTGCCGCTAATAGGGCTGATATGAATCAGCGTTTTAACGTTGCCTTATCTCGCGCCAGAGATCGAATGTATCTGTTCCGCTCAGTTTCTGAGAACGAAACAAAACATGACTCTCTTACAAGTCGTGTCATTCAACATTTCAAACAGCCATTTAGGCAAGATGTTAAAAAAGTAGAAAGTCTAAGAGATAAATGCCAATCTGGTTTTGAATTTGAAGTTTTTGATGAATTAGTAAAGCGCGGATACCGAGTTTCTCCACAAGTACCGAGCGTCGGCTATTTCATTGACTTTGTTGTAGAAGGTAATGAGGGTCGACGCTTAGCTGTTGAATGTGATGGTGACCGATTTCACGGCCCAGGACAATGGAGCCACGATATGGCGCGTCAACGGGTTTTAGAACGTGCTGGTTGGACTTTTTGGAGATGCTTTGCTTCAAGTTTTGTACGTCGTCGAGGAGAGGTGGTTTCTGACCTTTTGCAAACTTTAGAAAGTCTTGGTATTGAACCTCTTGGCTCAGAAGCTTTCGATAGTACCGCTTGGTGTGAATATAGGGAAGTGGATCCCTTTGAAGCTATCGCCGTAGAGGAGACTTCTTGATGGCAACGAATCGACCTTTTGCGCGGCTTGGTATCGCTGATCTAGAAGAAATATTTAATGAACAATGTGGCGATTTAACATCCTTGTCGAATCTCAATCACGAACTAAGCTTCCGCCAAGTTCCAAGGGCCTTGGCATTGCAAGAGCGAATTCGCAAAGCAGAATTGCATCTAGCGAAAAGCACTATCTCTAATTTGAATGAAGTCCCTTCAACTTCAATTATTGGAACATCGAAATCACCACAAACTAAAAATGGACAGTTAAATCTCCTAAGCCAGACACCTAAGGACACAGATGCGCGTAGTGAAGTTGCCTTACCCACTTCAAAACTGTCCACACCTTCTGAAGCACAACCTTTACCTCAGATTGCTATTGATGACGCTTACAAAATTTTAAAAGTTAGTGTTGAGGAAGTTTGGGAAAAGATAGAGATGACTCGTAGAAGTGTGGTTCAAAAATCTAGCCCAATTGCAACTAAGGGAATACCTGAGGTACAAATAATTAAACGCTTGTCTGAGGCGCGACTGGCTAATGATGCGGCGATTGTTATTGCGGCTAGACGTTGTGGTCGTCAGTGACAAAGAAATGTGATATATCAAATGTTAATCTGATGCCGATGTGAATTGAGGATTTATTTGCAGTAGCGTGCCATCAATATCGACGTTCGCAGTGGCATTATTGAGCAGCTCAACGCCGCACGTCAAGCTGCCGCTCGCAACGTTGTATTCATAACGGTCTGGCTGACTTTGATTTTTTAGTAGCTTATTTTGAGGACATGGAAAAACGCCATCCACATCTGGTCATAGACGAAATCGTGCAAGCTTTTGAGAAACTTAGAAATCATTTTTTGCTATGTTGGCAAAGATCCCCCCAAGCTTTGATTATGCCAACTGGTTTGGTGGATGATTGTTGGGAAGTGATGATTCTTGATACACGACAGTACCATGAGTTTTGCAATTGCGCTTTTGGCAAATACCTGCATCATGAGCCTAATGGCTTGGTACCTGATTCATTTACGTGCAGAAACGAGTTAGAGGCGAGAGGTAAAAAACACGAGAGGATGTGATGAGCCCGCTACAAAAAAACAAATGATTCATGTAAGCATCCAAAAATAGATTATTTCCCAACATTGGCGTGATGAGTTGTTTATCTATTACATTATTAAATTAGAGTCAATTCTATTGAATAATCGGATTGTTCATTTAGTCAGCAGCTTGAGGAGGGGTGATGACACAATTAAATATAGACAAAGAACAGATGGAGCGGTCGCTAATCGAGGGAGCAATAGAGAGCTGGCGATTTGCGCGCCTATTTGGCAAAGTTATCAGTAAGCTCGACGTTGGCGAGTCCGTTCGTTATGTGAATCAGTTGCGATACTTTCAGAAGAAGATTGAAGATATTCTCGATTCGAATGGTCTCAAATTGGTCAACGTCGAGAGTCAGCCATACGACATGGGGATGGCTGCAGCTGCATTGAACTTAGGTGATTTTGGACCTGATGATGTGTTGTTCGTCGATCAAATGGTGGAGCCGATCATTATGGGGCCTGATGGTCTTCGCAAGGAAGGAGTAGTAATGCTTAGGAAATTTGAATCATGAAATATATCGGTATCGACCTCGGAACGACCAATAGTGCTATTTGCTCATTTGATGGGGGAAAAATCCATCTTTACAAAAGTCCTGAGCAACACGACGTCACGCCGTCTGCCATCTTTTTTGACCGGCGCGGCAACAAGTATGTAGGCGCGCGAGCCTACAACAGTGCTGCGAAGAATCCGGACAATGCCGCGATTCTGTTTAAGCGACTAATGGGAACGAGTACACCTGTAAAATTGAAGGCTGTTAATCTCGAAATGACGCCGGAAGAATGCTCCGCAGAAGTATTGCGAGCGCTCTTCGGCTACTTGCCGGAGGAAATTCGGGGAGATAGCGATACTGGCACCGTAATCACTGTACCAGCTGCGTTCAATCAGATGCAGAAAGACGCAACTATGGCGGCTGCTGAAGCGGCAGGTCTAGGACGTGTGGCATTGCTACAAGAACCAGTGGCCGCTGTAATGAGTGTAATGCGCCAGCGGAAGAACGACGGTGTGTTCATTGTCTATGACCTCGGTGGCGGCACACTCGACATTGCCATCGCCGAAAGCATCGGTGGACGGGTGAACCTGCTCGCGCACGGCGGTATTGCTATGTGCGGTGGGCGCGACTTTGATCGCATCCTGTTCACCAACGTCGTCAAGCCGTGGCTCCTTGAGAACTTCGATCTACCAGAGGACTTAGCCGCGAATCCTCAGTTCAAGTCATTGCTTCATATGGCTACATGGGTGGTAGAGAAGGCTAAGATCGAGTTATCGCAGAAGGAAGAAGCGGTTATCAGTCTTTCAGAGACAGAGTTGGGTGTCCAAGATCTGGCAGGTGATGAGATTTATATCGATATTACCATTGACCGCAAGCGGTATGACGCGCTGATTGCTCCCATGGTGGAAGAGTCCATCCAGTCTGCCCGCGATACACTCGAAAAAGCTGGATGGAGCTCGCACGATGTCGAGCGAGTCGTGTTTGTGGGTGGCCCCACTCACTACAAGCCACTGCGCGACAAGGTTGCTTTCGAGCTTGGTATAGCGGCATCCACTGATGTGAATCCGATGACTGCCGTTGCCGAAGGTGCGGCGGTGTTTGCAGAGTCGATCGACTGGGCTACGCAAAGCCGTGGACGCAAGAGTTCCCGAGGTGCGATTAGCACTGGTGGTGAGCTCGGCCTCTCTTTTAATTACATCTCGCGCACACCAGAATCCAAGGCTAAGATCGTGGCCAAGTTGAAACACGCGCCTGCAGGCTTTGAATTTCAGATTGACAGTCTTGATACGGGCTGGTCTTCTGGGCGCTCAGTGCTGCGTGATGGCGCGATTGTCGAACTAAGCTTGACCAAACCCGGCGATAACACCTTCAAGGTCTTCGTATTCGGCTCGAACGGTGCACCAGTTACCTTAGACGAAGACAAGATCCTCATAGCACGGACAGCTGCCAGCATCGACGCGATTCCGGCCTCTCACTCTATCGGCGTCGAAGCTCGTGACAAGGTTGGCGGGCGCTTGGTACTGGACTACCTCGTGCGCGAAGGCGACCAGTTGCCAATGAAGGGTAAGAAGTCGTTTAAGGCGGGCGAGTCGCTCAAGGCAGGAAGCGCTGGGTCGGTCAAGTTCAAACTTTGGGAAGGCGAAATCTCCGATCCCATTATCGACAACCGTTTCATCGGTATGTTCGAAATCAAGGGCATAGACTTTGACGATGGCGTGATCGCTGCGGGCGCGGAGATGGTCTGCGAGTTCGAAGTCATAGACTCCGGCAATATCCAATTGGAAGTCACTGTACCGTCGATCAGCGGTTCATTCAAGAGTGGTCGCAACTACTACTCCAGTCAGGAAGGCAAGATCGATTACACCAAACAGGCAAAGAATATTCAGGAGCAGTCAGAAAACACGATGGGGCGTCTGGAAGAGATGGCATCCAAGGTGGATGACCCACGTCTGGATCAAGCCCGCGAGAAGCTCGAGCAGGCAGGCACCATCGAGGCTGGCGAGACCGATCCTGAAACTTCGAAACAAGCGATGGACAACGTGCAAGAGGCTAAACGGCTGCTGGCGTTGACCCGCAAGGAGCATCTAAAGGACATTCGTCAACTTGAGTTGGACAGAGCGGTCGATTTCTTTGAAAACACTGTGCGCCAGCACGCCCGCCCAACTGAGGCGTCGTCGTTCGACAATTTGGTCAAGACAGCAAAGCGTTCGTTGGAAAGCCCCAGCAGTGACTTCGAGTCGCACTTAGACGACCTGCGCAGCCGCAACTTCATGATTTTATGGCGGCAAGATTGGTTTGTGATCGATCACTTCAAGCGCCTGGCTCAAGCGAGCTACCTTTTCTCTGATTCCATAGAGCACTCGCAGCTCGTGGAGGTTGGCACCGAAGCACTAAAGGCCAACGACATTGACAA
The DNA here is from genome assembly GCA_013298815.1 of Polaromonas sp. Lineage (GTDB taxonomy): Bacteria > Pseudomonadota > Gammaproteobacteria > Burkholderiales > Burkholderiaceae_C > Aalborgiella. The sequence goes on from JAAFJF010000059.1 coordinate 11,385, forward strand.
GTTGCGTGCGGTAGTTGGCAATCTCGACTCAATCCGAGTTGGCTCAGCGGGTGACGACGACATAATGGCTGGTGCCAATATTATTCGGAGTTGATTCATGGCTCACGACTCATGGCTTCCCATAGGATTTAAGCTACCAGACGGCGCGAAAGTTCGCGCAGCGCTGTTCGTTGGCGTAGATTGGCAAATCTACGAAACGATGGGCGGTGGTCGCGCGCTAATTACACAAGACACACTGGTGCAGCGTTGGCTGGCTGCGGGCTTGATTGAAGAGGGAACGTTCAACGCTTCGCAATTCGGTGACCGTCAGTTGCGATCGATAACGTGCGGACCGAGCCAGACACTTTGCCCCGTCAGCGAAGCAACATCTCCAGAAAGTAAATCCGAAGGGCTGTCGTTTGCGCTGGCTCTGAAAGCTACACGCAACCTTGACGAGGAGTCGGCGCTTCAAGATGCGCTTTATGTGGAGAGGATCACACGGCTATTGCCAACCTACAGTATCACTGCCCGTACTGACGACGACATCGTGCTTGGCTACTGGCTGACGGGTGGCATGAACATTTCGGCCACTTCATTTCGTCGGCTGGGCCAATCCATGAGCTGGCTCGATGCACGTAGTTTAAAAGACGTCGTGCAAGCTGCGGGCTTCGATGTCGGGGAAATCATCCCGCTTGCGCGTAAGCCAGCGACTCTTGCCGATAGAACGAAAGACGCCCCAGTCGATAACGTAGAGCAAGTCAAACGCGACGAAACGGAACCCAACAAGATCTTCGAACTTGCTGGGCGTCCGGAACTGGCGGCCTTCTTTAACGAACACATCGTCGATATCATCTTGCACCGCGACCGATACAAGGCTCTCGGCATTGAATTTCCGTCGGCGGTGATCCTGCATGGTCCGCCGGGTTGCGGCAAAACGTTCGCAGTCGACCGTCTGGTGGATTTCCTCGGCTGGCCCAGCTTCCAGATCGACGCATCCAGCGTGGCCAGTCCCTACATCCACGAGACCAGCAAGAAGGTCGCACAGGTGTTCGACAAGGCGATGGAAAACTCCCCCTCCGTGCTCGTGATCGACGAAATGGAGGCATTCCTAGCAGACCGCGAAATGGGTTCGGGTCATCACCGCGTGGAAGAGGTGGCCGAGTTTCTGCGCCGCATTCCTGATGCAGTAAAGAGCGATGTTTTGATCATCGCTATGACGAACCGTATCGAGATGATCGATCCGGCCATTCAGCGCCGTGGACGTTTTGATCATGTCATCAAGGTGGACTTCGCCAGTGAAGTCGAGGTGCAGGCACTGCTGGACAAGCTGCTTGCCTCCTTGCCGAAGGAGTCGGATGTGGATGCTAAGCCGATAGCAGAAGAACTGGCGGGTAGGCCACTCTCTGATGTCTCTTTCGTGGTGCGCGAAGGCGCGAGGCTGGCGGCGCGTTCCGGTAAGGAACGCTTGGATCAGGCTAGCCTGCTGTCCGCTATGCATTCGTCACCGGCGCGGGAGCGTGAAGGTGGCGAAACCAAAAGGCGCATCGGATTCGTTTAAAGGGAGAGGTAATGACGTGGCGGAAGTAAAACAAAATAAAGAAGAACGCAAAGGTTTTGCAGGACTTTCCTCGCTCGTTTCCGACGTGGATACGACGCTGCTTCCAGTTGCCAAAGAGGAGCCCGCGAGCACCTCTGGAGCTACTTCGAGCCCCCCGCCTTCGGCATCGCAGACGGCTCAGCCACAGCCCACGCAACAGCAACCATATCAGGAGCCTCCGCTGCCTTCCTCCGGCTCGTCCGGCGGCAAGTGGTTCATCATCGGCATAGCGGCTGTCATCGGCGTACTTTGGCTGATAGGTCAGTCCAACAAGCCCACGACTACTTCGGCACCCACCTACTCCCCACCGGTGCAGAATACCGTACAGAACTACACACCGCCAGCACAATCACAAGTAACTTCTCGTCCGGTTGAAATTCCGCCACCAGTTGGGCAAAGCTTAGTCCTTTCGACGGCGCAGATTCGATACTGTCTAGCTGAAAGCATCCGCTTGGATGGAGCGAAAGCTGTTGTCAATAACTACAACGACTCTGAAGTGGCTCGCTTCAACGCGTTGGTATCCGACTACAACAGTCGCTGCGGGAACTTCCGCTACCAAAACGGCGTATTGGAAAGCGCGCGGCGGGACATCGAGCCGTATCGCAGTCTGTTGCAGACTGAGGGCAGTGCAGTCATAGTAGCTAGCAGACTATCGGATGGGACGCAACAACTTCAAACGCCTTTGCTTCCGTTACCAAACGTATCCAATATAAGCAATTCAAATCTCACTAGCGATACAGCCATGAGAAATTTCTCAGAGGGTGTCAAAACAAAAAATGGTGACGTCTGGTTTTTTGATATTGACAAAAAGAAAACCGTAGCGAACGATATCTCGATTGACCTTTGGCGGCAGTTAAATGATTTCAAAATTGATGAGAAAACAGGACAACCCTACACAACATCAATAGGCAAGCTGATTTTAGATTGCGGTGAAAGAATTTACCGCTATAACGATGAACAACGCCGGAATAAAATGAACGAAGTAATAAACACGATTGCCAACGTGCAAAAAGACCTGCAGTTTTCAGATTTCGCATCCCTCGAAATTAAATTTGATGAAATGTGCTTGTCAGCAGGCATATTGCCTACAAAGCACCAAATTAACAGCAATCTTATTGTGACCTCAGATAAAGCGAATATACGCAGTCGAGCTAGCTATTCTGAAAGCACAGTTATTGGAGAATTGCCAAAAGGTACGGTATTCACATCACTGTTTATGGTTGGAGGTTACTATGCAATCAATCATAGCGGGACGACAGGTTACGTCTCAACAAAGTCTGTCAGAGTTATCTATTAATACAATTGCAAGGGCTGATACAGATCAGTCTTTCAAAGTTAAGACTCTGCCATTTTCTAAAGTGATTTAGAAAATAATGAAAAATATTGCTACTAGCATATTAATTTTCTATCGTGTTTAATTTTGCACACAATAACGGAACAGATGCATTGGACTGCGACCATAATAGAAAAACTCATTACTACCACAATCAATCTAAATGATTGATGGTAGTCTATTTACTCCACCTACACATGCTTTTGCGCTCATGCCATCTCCAATCAAGATAGAAAATCGCTTCACCAAGACTGCGTTACATCAGTCCCCATTTGCAGCCTTGGGGGTGACGACGCGCGATGACCGCAGGCGCATCGTCGAGCTTGCGGAAGAGAAGTCGTTGGAGCTGGATCACGACGTTTGCCACAAGGCGCGCTCTGATTTAACCAATCCACGCAGCCGCCTAAGCGTGGAGATAGCGTGGCTGCCCGGCGTCTCTCCGCGCAAGGCATCACAGCTGATTGATAGGCTGTCGCATGACCCAATGACCATTCGGGAGGAGTCTGGTCTTCCCACGCTGGCACATCTCAATTTATTGGCTGCCGTATTTGAGTTTATTAATGGTGAGCACGACGCGAACGATTTAGCCGGGTTCATCATGCAGACCGCCTACCTCGCAGAAGAACTGAGTCCGGAGGAGGTGCTACGCGACATCAACGAGGATCGAGCCGTTTCGGGCTTTCCGGAGGTGCGTGCGCTCGACCAGATTGAAGTTGAATTGACCGAGCGTAAGCGTTTCTATCGTATTGCCATTAAGGACGCGCTCGACAGACTTCCTCCTATGATGCTCGTCGAAGTTATGACCGAAACTGTGGATGGCGTAACTTCGGGTGGTGATGATCATGCACCAGGGCTTATCGATGATCTCGTTGACAGTTATGAGGTGGAAACCCAAGGCATCCTGCAAAAGGAAGCGGAAAACATTCACAAGCTCATCACGACAGTACGTGATAGAGCGAATTCAGGTGAAACCGTCGTCAAGCCCTACGTGGACAAGCTTGACTCCATTGCCCGTAACTGGGACAAGATCGCGCAGCCGATTCAATTGAGTGCGAAGGCGCGGGGCATCGTCCACAAGCCAAGTCGTGAGTTAGCCTATGAAGTTCATAGCCTTGCCATCGATTTGTTCAACAAGCACGACATGATAGCCCACTCGCAGCGGCTGACCAGGTTGATTCAGGAGCTGTTTTCTGAAGTTCCTGAAATCGCGGATCGGGCCGAGGAAGATGCGGACGCGCTCGCGGATATTTTTCAGCAACGCCAGACGGCTGCAGCCCATAAAGATGAGTGGGCGCGCGAAATCACTTACCACGCGGAGATTGGTGTGATGTTCAAAGATACCTTGAGCATTTCACCCGAAGGCGTATCATGGAAAGGTCGGAGCTACCCGCTTGACTCGATCACTCGCGTTCGTTGGGGTGGTGTTAGCCATTCTGTCAATGGCATCCCCGCGGGAACGACCTACACGATTGCCTTCGGCGACCAGCATTCCGAAGCGGTTGTAGAACTTAAGAAGCAAGTCATCTACTCCACTTTCATTGATAAGCTCTGGCGAGCAGTCTGCGTGCGCTTGTTGACGGGAATGCTCAAAGTGCTGAAAGATGGACATGACCTGCACTTTGGTGATGCGCTTCTTCACGACGACGGCATCACGCTTGTGAAGCGCAAGTTTCTTGGCGCCAACGAAAAGGTGAGGTGTTCGTGGGGTCAAGTTCACGTGTGGAGCGCTGATGGTTCTTTTTGCATCGGCGACAAAGATAACAAAAAGGTCAATGCTGGGATTTCCTATATTCACGGTGCAAACACGCACATTCTTGAGGAGGCTATTCGCATGAGCTTCAAGAAACCTGGGCTGCATCGATTGAGCGAGTTATTGCATTAATCTAGCGCATGCTTAGATATGGCGCGTTTGAAATTAAAAATGGTACGGATAGTCAGACAACTTTAAACTAAAATAGAACCATGAAAACCATAGTTATCACTCTATTCACAGCCCTAATGCTGCTTTCTACAGTCGTCCAAGCTAAGTACCAACGCGGCTATGTTAAGAAAAACGGTACTTATGTCAACGGTCATATGAAAAGTAATCCTGACAATAAGCGCTACAACAACTATGGGTCTCAATCTAGGGGCGGTCGTCAGCGGGATGAGTTCAGTAATCCTCCAGCTTATAACAAGCGTAGGCAATGAGCATTGCTTGACATACTTCGCAGTTTAAAGTGTTGACTGATTAAATCTATTTAATCTAAACACAAACAAGAGACCATAGACCCGGACTGTCTACCAGATCCTGGGAAGTCCAATGTGATGAATTTTCTCGCTGTGGATGTTGTACAAGAAACTAATCTCAATGAATTTGGCCGCTTCGACGATCTGAAAGATAGTGTCGATCAACAAAAGGCGAAGACCTACTTTGAAAGCTTGCAGGGTGCGGAATTGCCATTGTTCCGGGTCAACATCAGAATCGC
>JAAFJF010000006.1:0-494 GCA_013298815.1 Polaromonas sp.
AGGGTCTTTTTTAGCGGCCTCCAGCATCATCGGCGTGAAAACGCGCACCCCATGTGCCACGCCCATGACATTGACGCCCAGCACCCATTCCCAGTCTTTCAAGGTAGTCTCCCAGATCAAACCACCCGCGCCCACGCCGGCGTTGTTGAACACGAAATGCGGTGCACCCAGCTTGGCGAACACGGCTTGACCCATGGCCTCCACCTCGGCAGACTTAGAAATATCCAAGCGGAACGACATGACCTGACCACCATATTTAGCTGCTTCTGCAATGATTTCAGCCGTGGCTTTGTCCAACGCGTCTTGCTGCACATCGACCAAAACGATGTTCATGCCCAGTTTGGCCCCGATGCGGGCGCACTCCAAGCCGAAGCCAGAGCCTGCACCAGTTAATACGGCGGTTTTGTTCTTGAAATGGGAGATCATCTTATTTTTCAACTTTCTTTAATACATAGCCAATACGCGGGAAATGCACATGCACCACGCCGGCACGC